>NZ_JAAKUB010000020.1:0-93026 GCF_049174935.1 Aeromonas sp. 600886
GAGCAAGAGACGGGAGGAAGAGGCCAGATCACCCCTGGCATCCGCTTCGCTGCGCCAGCTGAACATGGGGGTATGGGTGGGTAAACGATTAACACTGGTCACAGCCTGTGTTTGCCAATCGGCACGACAAATGATTTGGTGTAACGCCATACTGTTATTCATCTTTTATAACCTTTTTCAAATCTCTGATTACAAAATGGTCGGTTAGTAACTAGCGGCTTTTTTTAAAACCATCGTTCTACCCTTTAACAGCCCAAGTGGTCCCATTCCCGAGAGGGTAAAGACAGAAATAAAGGTGAAAGTTGCGGCAATAATGCCCAATACCAAGTAGGTTTCACGAAAGCCCATCACCTCATACATAGATCCAGCCCACACAGACATAAACATGGTTGCTAGCTGCTTGAAGAACTGATAGCCAATCAACCAGATAGTCGCACTAAAGCGAACATCAAATTCACTAGTGATGTACTTGAATGTACCGACCAACAGGAATGGAACTTCCAACATATGTAGAGTTTTCAGCAAAATGACATGGCTAACTGTCTCGGCGAATGAGGAGCCGATGATTCGAATAGACATGATGGTCCCAGCGATTAGCAGGGCATTTTTTCCGCCAATTCGATTCACAATCAGTGGGGCAAAAAACATGATGCTGGCGTTCAGTAACTCCCCCATCGTAGTGACATAACCAAAGTAACGAGTACCTTCTTCTTTTGTATCAAAGAATGCGGTAAAAAAATTCGCGAATTGCTGATCAAATACGTCATAGGTACATGCCACCCCGACGACATAGAGGGTGAAGAACCAGAATTTTGGTTGTTTTAACAATCCCATTGCCAGTTTTACGCTAAACCCTTTCTGATTGGCGCCAATACTATCTAGCACTTCACTGGTGCTACCACGACCAGGGTTGATAAAATAGAATAAAACCGCCATTACAACAGCAAAAGCAGACCCCACCCAGAACACGAACTCATTGTTGATGGTAAACATGATCCCTACAATAGAGGCACAAAGGGCCCAGCCTATTGCGCCAAACATCCTTGCTCGGCCAAACTCGAACTGACTGGAGCGACTCACCTTCTCAACATAAGCCTCTATGGCTGGAGCCCCGCCTGCAAATACAAAACCGATGTACATGCCCCCTACGATAGAACCGAGATAGATGTTCAATTTCAGCAATGGTGCCAATACATAAAGAAAGAAGGGCGCGAAGAATACCAGTAGTCCAATGATTATCCAGAGCAAATGCTTTTTCAGCCCTAACTTGTCAGAAATCAGCCCAAATACTGGCTGAAATAGAAGTGCAAATAAAGAAATAGTGCCGAAGACAATTCCAGTTTCAGCCTTGCTGATATCATTGACATCATGCAGCCAAATCGGGAAAAATGGAAAATAAGCTCCCATTATAAAAAAGTAAAGAAAAAATATGGCACCGAACATTACCATATTCCTATTCAATCCAAACAATCTTTCTATACTCATCAAATATCCATCCATTGTCCATAATAAACCATTGACTTGAGAGAATGTCCTCAGACTGCCCTCGCCTCATGACAATATTACGAACTAATTACGATGGATATTGTGACGTAACACACATCGATGTAAACGATTACACCAGCACCATATGGAAGTATATAAAAAAGAGACCCCACTAGCACAATCAAATAATAAATTTCTGATTATAAAAATAATAAAATATGGAAAATTAAAGCAGCTTCATTAATAGAATCGAAATTATGTAGATGGAGGTTATAGAGATAGCGACCTGATCTCATCAGGTCATTAAGCAGACCATGGTGATAACTGCTCCCCCTACGATGGTGGCCAAGATGATTAGACCACTACAAACCCGTTGGTGATGGGGGGGCAGGGACGCTCCCATGATGCAGACTTGATAGAGGGTAGTGGTGATCAGATCACCGAGTCCTCAGTTAGTTTCATTCAAGCTGCATCAATTTGGGCAACAATGCTCCCTTTCAACATATAACTGGGACAGTGCCTTCAGTTACCCGCGCGCGCCGCCAGTACCCGCTCCACCGTATCGACGATGGCCTGAGTCTGGGGATCGATCTCGATATTGGTCTGCCAGCCAGCCTTGACCCAACCCAGGTTGGTGCGGGCCAGGGTCTCGGGGATCAAGTGAACGCAAAACTCCCGCTCGCGCACCTCACCTATGGTCAGGCTGATGCCGTCGATGCCGATGTATCCCTTGGTCAGCACATATTTCATCAGCTCGGGAGCAAGGCGATACCACACCTGACGGTTGTTGGGTGTGTCGATCACCGAGGTAACCTCTGCCATGCCAATGATGTGGCCAGACATGACATGACCGCCGATCTCGTCACCAAAGCGGGCGGCCCGCTCCACATTGACCTTGTCCCCCACCTGCAACAAGCCGAGATTGGTGAGACGCAGGGTCTCCTGCATCAGATCAAAGCTGACCAGCTCACCCTCGACCCGGGTGACGGTCAAACAGCAGCCGTTGTGGGCGACCGAAGCGCCGAGGACCAGCCCTTCCCCCCACGCCGGGCTTGGCATGCGGATAACATGGGTACGGAAGTTGGGTTGCTCCTCGATGGCCACCAGTTCGGCGGTCCCCTGCACTATGCCAGTGAACATCTCTCGTCTCCTGCTACGGCAAAAAGGGCAGGTTAACCTCGGGCAGAGGGTGAGACAAGGGTACAGGCTGACAAGCTTGCGCCCGATCGCTATAGTGACGCCGTTCACATCCGGGTAAACAAGGAAAAAAGAAATGCAGGTATATCAATGTTGTGAAGCGATCCGTATCGCCTATAACCAGATTGGCTCCGGCGAGCAGGGCTATGTGCCAAACGCCATCGCCGCTACTATCCGCGCCCTCAACGCGGTCGCCGCCGATGAGCGGGTACCCGCCGAGCTGCGTGAACAGGCTGCCTATGCTGCCGCCAACCTGCTGATCAGCGATCACGAAGACGCCTGATCCTGCCCCTTGGGGTGGCAACTATTTCGTCCTGGCTGAATTTCAGGCTAGAATGCCTCCCCCACCCTTTGCACTTTCGTCCGAAAGTGCAAAGGCTCTTCCTGATTTCCGCTCTTTTTTACTCTTATCTGATCCACTCGGAGGTGTCAGTGCAACGTTATTGGTCCGAGGCGAAGCAGCTCGTCCGTCTAGCCAGCCCCATTCTGGTCGCCCAGGTCGCCCAGGTCGCCATGAACTTCGTCGATACCGTGATGGCGGGTCAGGTGAGTGCGGTCGATCTGGCCGCCGTGTCGGTGGCGTCCAGCTTCTGGCTACCGGTGATCCTGCTGGTGCAGGGGATCATCATGGCGCTCACCCCCATCGTCTCCCAACTCAATGGTGCCCGTAAACGGGAGGCAATCCGTCCGGCAGTTCATCAGGGCTTCTGGCTGGCACTGATCGTCACCCCGCTGGCGATGATTGCGCTTTATTACAGCCCGCTGGCGTTGCAGTTCATGGATGTGGAGCCGGTGATGGCGGCCAAGACCACTGGTTATCTGCACGCCATCCTGTGGGGTCTGCCCGCGTTCGTGCTGTTCCAGGTGCTGCGCAACTTCAGTGAGGGGCTCTCCCACACCATGCCTACCATGGTGATCGGCTTTGTCGGGCTGGCGGTCAATATTCCCGCCAACTACATCTTCATCCACGGCCACTTCGGCATGCCGAAACTGGGCGGGGTGGGCTGTGGCGTGGCTACTGCTATCGTGCTGTGGGCCATGCTGCTGGCGATGATCCTCTATGTGAAGCTCTCCCGTCACTTCACCGAGATCCGCCTCTTCTCCCAACTGGCTCGCCCCAACGGCAGCCGGATCTGGCGCTTGTTCCGCTTAGGGTTCCCCATCGCCATGGCGATCTTCTGCGAGGTGACCCTGTTTACCGTGGTAGCCCTGATGCTGGCCCCCTTCGGCGCCGAGACGGTGGCGAGCCACCAGATTGCACTGAACTTCTCCAGCCTGGTCTTTATGCTGCCCCTCTCCATCGGGGTGGGTGTCACCATCCGGGTCGGTCACAGTATCGGTGAAGGGCTGCCCCATCACGCCCGGGTGGCGGCTCGCACCGGCTTGATGCTGGGGATGGCCATCGCCGCTGCCACTGCCGCAATGACGGTGCTACTGCGCGAGCAGATCGCCTCCATCTATACCGATGATCAGCAGGTGATCGTCCTGGCGGCCATTTTGCTGTTCTTCGCCGCCATCTATCAAATCTCCGACTCGGTGCAGGTGGTCGCGGCCGCCGCACTGCGCGGTTACAAGGATACCCAGGCGATCTTCTACGTCACCATCGTCGCCTACTGGGGACTGGGGCTGCCCACCGGCATGATCCTGGGTCTGACCGATTGGCTGGTACCGCGGATGGGGCCGCAGGGTTTCTGGATCGGCTTTATCGTCGGCCTCACCAGTGCGGCCCTGATGCTGGGAGCGAGATTGCGCTACATCTATGGCCGTTTTGCCACTCCGGAAGCCTGCACTACCCTGTCGCGATCTCAGTAACAGGGCTTGGCAAGCGACAACTCGCCTGCAAAATCAACAGGCTGCGCAAGAACTGGGCAAACAGTCTCCTTTGTGCATATGGCCTGTTGACAGCCTTGGGGGGCATGGGTAGTATGCCGACCACGTCAGCAGCGCTGGCGTAGTGAAGTAAGAGAAAGTGGGTTTATAGCTCAGTTGGTTAGAGCACTACCTTGACATGGTAGGGGTCGTTGGTTCGAATCCAATTAAACCCACCAATTTTCTGTGATGCGTCCTTAGCTCAGCTGGTTAGAGCACCACCTTGACATGGTGGGGGTCGGTGGTTCGAATCCACTAGGACGCACCATTACAGAACACTGATTATGCGTCCTTAGCTCAGCTGGTTAGAGCATCACCTTGACATGGTGGGGGTCGGTGGTTCGAATCCACTAGGACGCACCATTCAGTTTCAAAACTTTGCAGATATTCCAGATGTGGGTTTATAGCTCAGTTGGTTAGAGCACTACCTTGACATGGTAGGGGTCGTTGGTTCGAATCCAATTAAACCCACCACTTCTGCATAAAGAAATAAAAGCCGCATTGCGCACCCTGCGTCCTTAGCTCAGCTGGTTAGAGCATCACCTTGACATGGTGGGGGTCGGTGGTTCGAATCCACTAGGACGCACCAGATTAAAAAAGCCTGCTCATCGAGCAGGCTTTTTGCATTCTGCCATGCAGCCACTCCCCTGCCCCACCACTCCGTTCAGCACAATTCGGCAATGGCGCAGAACCTTGTTCCCATAAAAAGCCCGTGTCGTCTGATAAACGGCACGGGCCAGATCGATGCCGCCAGCGCCTCAGCTCTGCACGGCAATCTCGTACTTCTTTATCTTGCGATAGAGGGTGGCAATCCCAATCCCCAGCGCCTGTGCGGCCAGTTTTTTGTTGCCAAGCCGCTGCAGGGTCTCTTCTATCATCTGTTTTTCCATGCTCTCAAGACCGCTCTCACCCGGGACGGGCTCAGGCAGTTTCTCCGCCGTGGCAGCGAGCGGAGCTGTGGCAGGGACATTGAACGCCGCATCCAGGTTGGTCACCGGGATCGACTGGGCGGTGACGCGTTGGGGCTCCTGATTGCGGATGATGTTGGGGGGCAGCAGACTGGCGTCAATCACCTCGCCCGCCTGGCTGACGTTGACCAGATATTCGATGAGGTTGCTGAGCTCGCGCACGTTGCCCGGCCAGCGATACCCCTTGAGCAGCGCCATCACCTCGGGTGCCAGACCGGGATAGACGATGCCAATGCGGCTGGTGTGCAGGTTGAGAAAGTAGTGGGTCAGCAGCTCCACGTCCCCTTCCCGCTCCCGCAGCGGCGGCAGGTTGAGGGGGATGACGTTGATGCGATAGTAGAGATCCTCGCGAAACTTCCCTTCGGCGATGTATTGATCAAGATGCTGGTGAGTAGCGGCAATGATGCGAATATCCACCGGCACCGGTCGGCTGGCCCCGATGGGGGTCACCTCCCGCAGCTCCAGCACCCGCAGCAGCTTGGCCTGCATGGTCAGCGGCATGTCGCCAATCTCGTCAAGGAACAGGGTGCCCTGATGGGCTGCCTGGATCAGGCCCTGCTTGCCACCGCTGGAAGCACCGGTAAAGGAGCCCTTCACATAGCCAAACAGCTCGCTCTCCAGCAGTTGCTCGGGAATGGCGGCACAGTTGATGGCGATAAAGGGCTTGTCCTGCCGCGGACTCAGGCGATGGACAGCGCGTGCCACCACCTCTTTACCGGTGCCGCTCTCGCCACAAATCAGCACGCTGGAGGGACTCTGGGCGATGCGGTGCAGCAGTCGTTTGAGGGTGCGCATCGGCTTGCTCTCGCCGATCAGCTGATCGATCCGCACATCTGGATCCGGCTCCTGAACCTGACCGGAGTGGGACTGGTGAAACGCCATCAGAAAGAGCTGCTGCCCCTGCACATGATGTAGCTGGCCAATGATCAGCTCCTGACGCCCCTCAAAGGTGATGATGTGCTGAAGATGACCACTGAGCCCCTGTTGGGAGAAGGTGAGCGGTCGGATCCCCACTTCGCGCCCCTGCAGCTGTTCCTGCTGGCAACCCAGATGATGGAGTGCCGCCTCGTTGGCGTAGAGCAGTTGACTCTTGTCATCGAGCAGCAGGCAACCCTGATCCATGTTGGTCATCAGATTGAGGAACACCTTGTTGACCCCGTCCGACAGCCCACGCGAATCGAGCAACTTGGCCACAAAGATGGTGGAGATGTGGCGCACATAGTCGCACACATCCTGCAGATTGTTGTTGAGGCGCGCCTGCTGCTCGTCGCTGAAGGCCACCAGACTGATCACCCCGATACAGCGCTCGTCCACCATGATGGGCACCCCGAGGAAGGCGCGCTCACGGCAGCTCTCCTTGCAGGTACAACCGTCACACACCGGATCATCGCTGGTGTGGGTAACGATCTTCTCCCGCTGGTTATCAATCACATAGCGCAGCAGGCGGGAGTCGCCCTCCAGCTGACGTCCGAAGAACTTGCCATAGGGCCCAGTGCCAGCCACCCGAACCATATCGGCATCCACAATTTCGACCTCAAGCTGCAGCACACTCGCCAGCATCTTGGCAAAGCGCAAGATGGTCGGCTGGATCTGCATCAACAGACACTGGTTGCTCACGGATCTCATCCATCATTCCTTTTTGTTCTTGTTATCCTCCCCCGAAAGGGAGTCATGCTGGCCAGATACTAAGGGATATCAGGGGGAACTACTTCGGGGGGGATCACGAAAAGGGAAAATGATCCGTATCCTCTGCGACTTCAGAGGCACAGATAAAATTCAATAAAAACATACAGATCAAAACACATACAGCAAGATAAACCACTCGGGACAGCCAAGCGTGCAGATCTGCGGAATCCACCGACAAATCATGCTGAAGGTGGGGAAAACAGCCACTGAAATGGCATTTGGCTCACGCGCCACGTACCTGTTTCAAGACTTGGCACTCATGGTCGAAATCCGCTTTATCTTGCGGCTGAATGTAACTTTGCCAGCGGGAAAACAGCTCGGCCGTCGGATAACGATGCAGACGAATACCGGTGCGATAGAGTTTGGGAAAGAGTGGGTCTGGCTGGGATCTCACGACCAGACCGCGCAGTTTCTCGCCAGAGGGAATGGCAATCACCAGCTCATCCCCCTCTTTCAACCGTATGGCCCCCAGAATACCGATGCCGCCGATGGCTATGTCGCGCACTACCACATAGGGCACCGGGTTGAGCAACTCCAAAAACCAGTTGCGACGGCGACATTCCGCCTTGTAACCACCGCCACTGAGGATAAAACGGCGGTGTCTGCGCCAGTCATAACCGGTAGGCAATGCCGGGTCATAGCGCGATTTTGCCTGCCCCACAGGATCAGATTGCTCACTTGTGCTCATCCGGTTTCCCTCACTGGCATTGGTTAAACAGTGTCAGTCAGCTCTTTTTCATACTATAGCTGTCGCCGTTAGGCCCGGGGCTCAGGGTCAGATACGGGGACGACAGATATATTACGGAGGCAATGATGGACAGAGATGGCATGGAAGAGCTTGCTGATCCTGATAGGCTAACTTTCCCCTGCAAGGATGAGATGCGAACGACTGTGACTCGGTTCGATCAAGCAATTGGCCAGTGAGTCGCACCGCCGCAGCGATGCAATCTGGCTTAGCCGGGCAGATGAAGTGCCAACCAGACCGCCAGCGGGATCACCAGCACAGAGAGGGCATTGCCGCCGAGCACGATACTGGCCACCTTGTCCGGCTGGCAGTGATACTGCTCGCAGAGCATGTAATTCAAGACCGCAGGGGGCAAGGAAACCGACAACATCAACAGCGGGATCCACTCCGTCTTGAGCGGCAACAGCCAGATCGCCAGCAGCAGCGACAATCCCCCCGCCAGCAGATAGAGCAGGTTGCACTTGAGCGCGAGGCCAAGGTGATCGAGTTCTCCCTCCATCAGGCGAATGCCCAGCGCAAAGAGCATCAGAGGTACCGAGATCTGGCCGAGCAGCGAGGCCGTAGTGACCACATATTCCGGCAGCGCAATGTGCAGGTTGGTGTAGCCCGCCGCCGAAAATGAAAAAGAGTTACGGGGAAAATGAAAAGCTACAGGCCCAGTAGTTTATCAAACTTGGTGGCACCGGAATCGCCCAGTTTGATAAGCAGGTTAAACCGGCATTAAACCTCTATTTCATAGGTCGGTAAATCCGGCGCCTCTCCTGCCAGCTCCCCTCCCCTGTAAAATGCCTTCTTGCCGATGGCTACCCCGGTACCCCGTACTGTGACCGTTCCACCCGCCAACGCGGTAAGAGTGGTGGTCGTGGTACCTACTGCGGTCACGGTACCAACCAGCAAGGGATCAGCGCCCGGTACCAACTCAAGGAATCGCTTAAACAGGTTCATACAAATCGCTCCACACTGAGTTGCTGGCGCACCGTCATGGCCCTGTTCTGCAACGCAGCAGAGACCCTGACGCCCCGGTTGTAACCCTTCCAACCGTCCACGGCGAGCAGCGCACCTGGCAGGATCAAGCCGGTATCAGCTGACAACGGCAGTTCAATGGTCTGGGTACGTTTGGGCATGGTCTTGGCCAGCCCCACCACACCCTGGGCACGGGCTGCCGTCACATCACACACCAACGGGTGGGTGATGGTCGGCGCTTGTTGCTCGCCAGCCGTCCCCTGGCGCACCACCCGCGCACTGATGCCCTGATGGCCACCACTTACCCAGATCCCGTTGGCGGCATGACCCGGCTGGAAGTCACTGCCCAAGGTGGTAATGATGGCGCGGGGGATCGCCACATCGGCCACAGCAGTGTCAAGCTGCCATGGCACTGTGGGGTAACGCGGTTTGATGACCAGATGGCGGTTGCGCTGGTGTGGCAGCACAAAGCCACCGGCCGCCTCGGCCAGGTACCTAACCACCTCGATCGGGGTCTGGTTATCCAGGCTAAAGAATCCGGCAGGCACCAACCAGTCAGCCGCTTGCCAATCCAGCGTCCAACCCACCGGCAATACAGCAGCAGCCAGCTGGGCCATGGTCGCGGCAGCAGGCTCGCTTACCGCCTGCGCCAATACATGGGTCGGTGACAAGTAAGCAGTGCGAGAGCGTCCCGTCAGCGTTGCTGACTCACGGCCAAAGCTCTGGCTCGATTGCCAGCCATCACACACGCAGTCCCATTGCTGACCGTTGATATGAATGCTGACCTCTTCCTCATCGGTCAGCGCAGCCGCCGCGATACGGGGGATCTGGGCGCTGAACTGCCATGCCCAGGAGTCGGTATCGAGCTCGATACTTACCGCCGTGGCAGGGATATCGAGCCCATCGCGTACCCGCACGATCTTCGCTGTATTGCTCACCAGATAAACCCTCCTGGTTGGAATAACGATTGCGGCATCACTGCCGTGCCAAACAAACTCCAGCTCGGCCTCGCCCCGCTTGCGCCCGAACTCAAGGCGCAGGGTGCGCTTGTCTGGGCGCTCTGGGATGATCGGCGGCTTCGGATCCGGGCTGGTGCCTGGCCCCGGCTGCATCGCCTCCTCCCAGCCATCGCGCCACCCCTTCCAGAGCGGCAGGCCAAGGCGCAAGCGGCGGCCATAGAGCAGCAGGCCAACGGCAGCGCCATGGCTCCACTGGTCGGCCTGCCATTCTTGGTCAAGGCGCGGTGGGTTGCGATAACCGCTGGCCTGCCACATACCGGCCTTTTCCCCCTCGACCCAGAGGGAGCGATTGACGGCATGGCCGGGGGCCAGGTGCTCCACCTGCTGGCCATGATCGTGACCGGTGGCCAGTCCCTCCTGGTACTGACTGCTGGCCAGCTCATAGCGCTGGGGCATGATGGCGCTCTGCTCCACCTGCTCACTGTTAGCGGGTTCGGCCTCCTGCCAGCTGACGGCGCCCACGGTGCGGGCCAGTTCTGGCCGCTCCCAGGTGCTGGCTACCCGGCTGCTCACCAGCCCGGCCCGCTCCCACTGGCTTTCTTGGGCGGCGCTCGGGCCACGGAATACGTTGATATCGTACTCCCCAGCTAGCACCGGCACCGGCTGCTGATTACTGGCCGCTATACCGCACTCAATGACGAATGCGCCCACCATGGCGCAATCTGGGGCGGTGGTACTGGCGAGACTCCCCTCCAGCACCACGGCGCCGCCCAGCGCGGCTATGGGGCGGTCTGGCTGGCTGGCCCAGCTGGCTGGCAGGGTCAGCAGGTCGGGGGAGACGGCCAGGCGCGGCGGCATGGAGGCGCCAACCAAGATCGCCTCATAGCGCACCACCTCGGCCTGGTTCAGCTCCAGCTGTCCGGTGGTACTGCGGGCCTTGCGTAGTTCTAAGCTCGCATCCTTTCTGGCCATATAGCCCCCGGTTACGGTTCGGTGATGGTGGCGTTATTGATGCGGATCAGCGCACCGGCAAAAAACTCGCTCGCCGGTATCTCCAGATCGGCGCCACTGAGCGGCACCCCTACATCGAGATCCGCCACAAAGGCACCATCCCGGTCAGCAATGCGGCCCCAGGTGGGGGCGCCGCTGGCGGTGGCCATCTGCTCGGCCAGGGGTTTCAGGGTCAGCACCCCGCCGCTGACCGTCTTGGCACAGGGATGGGTGAACTTGAGCACCACCAGAGCCAGCTGGTCGGTGATGGCCGCCCCCGGCGCCGGTCTGGTGCCGGTGTAGACGGTCAGGGTGGCATTGGGGCCGCTGCCGGTGTCGATGGCAGTCGCCAGCAGCTGGGCGCGGCTGGTGCGCAGCGTGTCCACATAGGTGAGCATGGCTAGTTCCTCTTGAGCGGGGCCAGCATGGGGAAGGGCGCAGGGGCCACACCCCCGCCAGGCGGGTAGGGTTTCGGTGCCTGGTAGTCGGCAGCCACGGCGTTATAGTCGGCGGGGCCATAGGCAGGGTCATCCTGGGCGACCACCATATAACGGCGATTCAGCCACAGCAGATCGAACCGATATACCCCATCCGATGCGCGGCTGTAGGTCTCGCCAACCAGTTCGCCATCCTGGGTAAAGCAGAGCACCCGCCGCCGCACCCCCACCCCGCTGATGGTCACCGTGCTTTCAATAAACCCCTGCTCCACATTGCGCACCCCATCGCGGATCCAGAATGTGTCCCGCCCCTTGCAGAGCGCGATATGGATCTGTTGCTGGAGGTTGACCGGCCCCGCATACATCGGCGGGGTGCCGCGCCAGGCCACATCTTGCGGCTGAAACACAGCTCTAGGCTCCGGGTTGGCGGGTACACATTTCACCGGATGAACCTTCATGGTCATGTCAGAAAAATGGTCATAGCCCCGATATAGGATCACCCGGCTGATGGTGGTATCGGCGCCCCATACCCCTGGGGCATACCACCCCTGATGGATCATCACCTTGGTCGGCGGTTGGGTTGTTACAGTTGGAATGCTGAGTATTTGACTGCCATTTAGCCAGACCTGATATTCACCCGGTTTGAAAATAACCAGCACCTTGTTTTGCTTGGTGAGATCTGAACCTGGTGCCAGTGGATAATACCCGCGCTCAATCCGACCGCCATTGGCGTAATCTCGGACAAACGAGCCATTCGCATTGGCTCCGGGATCTTGCAAGTGCAAGGTGACACTATTGGCCATCCCCTGGTGCCAAAAGTCAGTACCTGGCACTCTACCGGCATCGTCACATACGCCACCGGTGCCGAAACTCAAGGTGAGATAACGGGTCAGCCCACTGCCAAGGTTGCCGGTGTTGAACTCCATCTCCAGCGCATCAAACCCAATCGCCTTGCTAATCAGGTTAACGCCAGATATCGCGGTGCGATTGGGTGCCAGTACCAGCTTGCCGTTGGTGATGGCAACTGAACCGGCTGGGCCTGAATACTGGATATCCCAATCATTAAGCTGGGTCGGTGATGACCAGTCATAGACCACTCGTTCATCGTAACTCGCCATGACCTACCTCCATGGCCCGGTCAGATCAAAACCGATCAACACCGCGGTGTTACTAAAGGGATCTTCACTTGGCTGGACGTTGATGAAGCGGCACAGCTTGCCGGGTATGGCTGGCAAGTTACCGAAGTTTTTGCGATCCCAACTTGGCAAGGTGCCATACGGGCAAATAATGCCGGGCAGATAGCCACGCAAATGGTTGCCGTTCTCCACCACCATGACCGGATCAGTGCTGATATAAAAGCCGTTATCCGGGCCATTCGGGATGCTCAAGCCGTTGCCAAATCGGCCAAACAACCCTTTTAGCCACCAGGTTGTGGAGCCGAACAACTGATGGTAGGGGCGAGCAATAGCCCGATGAGAGGAGGAGTCAAACAGCCCGCCGTTGTTGTAGTAGTTTGAGTTTTGGCTGCCCACGCCATAATCCCACCGCCTGGCCGTATCGTTGGCAGCGGTTACAGGATAGTGAACCAGCAAGGCATGGTAGCGATCACCGGGCCTTAGACTGCGCATGTAGCCGAACAGATAGAGCGCAGAGCGGCTATATGAACCGTAGTAGGGCAGGAAATAGAACAGCTGGGGATCCCCTATCAGATCCCAGCGACCCGATGAGTAGCGCTTGGTGGCTGGCCAGCGGTGTTCGTAAATGGTGGTGTAGGTGTTGATATCCACCACATCCTCCACCATTGCTACCTTGGCCAGATACCCCACAGGGGATGTGCTGCTAGACCAGCCGCTGAATGCGGTGTTGTCGATGCGCAGGCTGACATTGCCAGACTCGCTGACGTTGGTGGGGCGCACGATAAACACCTTGCCGTCACCGCTTTCATGGGTGATCGTCCAGCCCAGCGGCGCCACCTTCATGGTCATGGCCGCGCCGGAACCCGCCGCGCCGGGGTTGCCACCGTCAATCTCAAACCAGACCTGAGTGGCGGTGACCTGCATCACCCGATGCTCACCGTTGTAGGCAGCAGGCGATACCCCATCAACCTGGATAACTGAATCTTGCAGATAGGCATGGCCGCCGCTAAAGGTGGCCACCGCCCACCCCTTGGCGGCATCAAACGACAGGGCGTTAATCGTCAGGGTGCCAAAGCCGGTGACCAGTACCGCCTTGAGCAGCGCAGCCAGGGCGCCATCTGCGGTATCGCCCAGGCTCGGGGCGCCTTGCATTTCGCTTGCAAACCATTTGACCTTGTATTCAGCCATGTTGCCGTTCTCCATGGTGGGGCGCAGCTCTACAAAAGAGTGCCCCACAAAAAATAATGGGCGGGGCACGGTGCCCCACCCGGTTAGCGGTTGACGTTGCCGCGCAGTTGCAGCTCAAAACGGTCGCTCTCGCTGGCCGCCACCGATTGCAGCACGGTACGGATGGCCCAGATCGGGAAGTTGGCCGCCTTGGTGTTGAACCGCAGCACGTTGCCACTCGCCCAGCCCGCGCCCCAACCGCGTTTGTCCAGCCGAAAATAGGGCTGGCCGTTGTTGGGGTTGATGGGGGCAAAGTCGGTATTCACATCCCCCAGCGCAATCTGGCCCACATGCTCCCCGACCAGCACAAAGCTGGTACTGGTCTGGAAGATGATGGCCCAGCGCTCCTCCAGGGTGGCGCGGTTGGTGACCACGATGGGAAAGTCGGTGTCGTTGTACTGCGCCGTAGTCGGTTCACCGTCTACAAAGTCCTGCCATTTGTTCGTCCAAACCTTCTGGTCAAACAGGTTGGTGTAACGCGCCCACAAGTCGCCCATGATCCGTGCTGACGACACCAGGGTGTCAGCAGCGTCATAGGCGTGAGACAGGGGGCGAGCCAGCACCAGGCGGCCAGAGATCTCCACATCGGTGACCAGGCTCATATCCTCAATCCGGTGAACCACCGCCAACGGCTCCACATAGCCGGTCAGGTTCAACGGGGTGGCCAAGGTGACCACCCCGCTATCCAGATTGGCGCTGTAGAGCGCAGGATCGAGCCGCTTGCCGTTCTTATCCTCCACATGGCAGTAAGCCAGACGCTGGCGCCCGGTGTTGAACTGCTGGCCAGCCGTCACTCCCATCGGGTAGGCACCGCGCTTGGTGCTATGCACCACTACGATGTTGCCCTTGCGGATAAACGGCACCCGGCCATCAGACGGCAGCCGCACCGGATCCAGCCCGATAATGTCGGCATCGAGTGGCAGATAGCTGAAAACCACGCAGTTGAAGCGGATGGAGTCAGCCACCACGCTGATCGGCTTCCAGATCTTGCCATCCTCCCCCACCTGTTCGGCGTCATACCATGGCTGGGTCTCGTTGCCCGCTGCCGTGACCTTGCGGCCAAAGCGCACGGTGACGATGCCGGTCTGATAGTTCACCTTGCCATCCATGTCGGTGGTGGTGAAAAAGCCGTCCCCGTCTGCCGTGGCCTCGATACGGCGCCCGCTGGCGGTGTTGGCGCTGATGTAGAGGCTGCCCGGAGCCAGGGGTGCGCCAGGGGTGCGGAACGTCACCGCATCCACTGACTGGGCACTGAATGAGGTGGCCAGACTCTGGAGCGATGGCTGGGCCGGTTGCCCGGCTGCCCAGTCGGCCAGCACCGCCAACCCGTTGGAATAGTCGATGGTGCCCGCCTGAATGCCTGCCCCGGTTGAGGGATCCGGGTCGCGGTAGAGCAGCCCTTGCCGGTCAACGTAGGTAGAGCCCCCCAGGGTGAAGCGCATCGACCCCTCCAGAATCGCCTCGGCAAAGCCTGGGGTAACGTCTATGCGCAGCGCCTGGGCGGTCAGGGTGGCATTCTGGGCCTCGGCGCTGTTGTTGTTGCGGTAGGTCACATCCACCCACCCCTGTTCCCCATCAGGGAAGGTGTAAGCGGTGTTGTGGTATTCGATACCGGTCATCGTCCAGCGCTGCACTGCGATCTGGTTGTTGCCTTCCCAGCGAGTACCCACGGTCACCCAGGCGTATTTCGGCTTGGGCAGAGGGCTGGAGCCATCCGGCATAAAGTGCAGGGTTCCCGCGCCGTAGTCGATGGCACCCAGCACCACACCGCTGGCATCGATCAGCTTGCCCAGTCCGTCATCGCGCAAGGTGATGATGGGATCACGGGTCTGGATCACCAGCTCCTGATCGTCCACATCGAACTTGTGATAGAGGGCGTTGAACTTGACCCGCACCGATCCCGGTGTGAGGTTGTGGGCGCCGCCACCGTCCTTGCCGTCCAGGGTGATGGAGAGGTGCCCCACCTGGCCGGGGGTATTCAGGCGACCAGGTTCGATATGGCGCTCGGTCACCGGCTCACCGTACTGGTACTGGGCGGCGTACTCCTGACCCAAGGCGGGCAAGGTAACGTGCTCCAGATCGATGATCCCCTCGGCATAGTTGATGATGCCGGTGATATCGCCGCTTATCTTGCCGTCCCCCGCCACATCGGTGGCCCGCTTGCCATCGCCCCAGGTAAGGATCACGCTCTTGGGGGTGATCCCCTTGTGGGGGAGCTGCCAGGCGCTTTTGCCGATGCTGATGGCCTGCCCGCTGCGGTTGGTGTAGTTCACCGGGGTGGCCCAACTGAACATGATGGAGGTATCCACATCCGGCAGGGCGCCAAGGGTCAGCATCACCGACCCGGTGGCCAGGTTGATGGTGCCAGAGCCATAAGAGCGGTCGATGCCCAGCAGCTCCCCGCGCCCGTTGTCTTTCAGGTCATACCATTTGCCTTGCGCCATAAAGCTGACGGTAGTGGTGCCAGGCGCCGGGGTTGGATGCAGAGTGATGGTGTAGGCATAGCCCCGGTTGTTGGCCTTGACCTCGATCCGCGCCGTGTCAGCGATACGGGCAGGGCGGGCCGCTGGCCAGAAAGAGACGGTCTTGCTCTGGGTGCCGTAGTTCGGGCACTGGGCATTGAACTCCAGCTGGCCACGGCCATAGTCGATGGAGCCGACCACCGACCCGGCAACAACCAGCTCGCCGCCCTTGTCGGTGATGGTGGCCGCGCCGATGGTGATGGTCACGGTGCCAGGCTTGGCACCGCTGCCCAGGAACAGGCCACGGCTCGGGGCGATCACGGCGGCGGTGTTGATGCTCACCAGCCCACGGCCAGAATCCACCAGGCTGGCCAGCTCACCGGCAGCGGTCAGATCCACCGCTGGGGTCTCGCTGCGGGCCGCTGGCACCAGCTGGGTAAAGATGGTCTTGGCCCGTACCTGCATCGAGCCAAAGGCGGCATCTTCAACCATCTTGGTGCTGGCAAAGTAGTTGGCCGCATCCGCCACCACGGTTTCGCGCAGGGCGGTCTTGGGGTTGGTCACCACATCATAGGGGGTCGGCTGCTCACCCTCGAAGGTGTAGCGCAGCGGATCCGCCAGGGTGCAGGTGACCACGTTGCGGGTGAACTCGGGCAGACCTTGTACCTGGAACTTGGTCAGCTTCTGGGTTACCTCCAGCACCCGCACATACTGCTCGAACTCCCCGGCCTTGTTCTCGTTGCCGACCATCACCAAGGTTTCGCCCACCTCCGGCAAGCGGGCCTCAACCCGCTGGAAGAAGCGGATCGCCCGCTGCCCAGCCAGCTGGGTATCGTAGAGAAAACCCTGCCACTTGGGGCCACGCGCCAGATAGCGCTCCACCACATCGCGGGCGTTGTTGCGGGTGTCGTGGTGGTCTTTGGTGGTCATCAGGGCAAGGCCCACGTTCGGATCGTAGGGCGGCAGCAGCACGGCGGCATTCGCACCATAGTAGGTGTCGGTGTCGTCCGTCTGCACCGCCAGAAATACCTTGCGCAGGTTCACCACCCCATAGGCCCGATCCAGATCGCTGATATCGGGAAACATGCTGTTATGTTCGCCGCTGACGATCTCCTTGCCGGTGATGCGCCCGCCACCGTCCTCGGTGTCCGTCATCCGCTGGCTGGCCATCAGCTTGATATCGCCAGATAGAATGGTCATGGGGTTACTCTCCGCGCTCAATTTCGGTCAGATTCAGGGTCAGGGCATAAGGGTGATCACCGTCCGGGTCAGCCAACTCGTACAAGGGAGTGGCTACCACACCAGGGCGGCGCCACACCACAGTGCGAGCCAGGCCATCGAGCAGGGTCAACGTCATCAGCTGGGCCACCTGCGCCTCCAGCACCTTGAGCTCCTGCACCTTGGCGCGGGAGCAATGCCCGCTCAGGGTCAGCGGCTGCCCCTCCGGCTTGGCGGTCTCCTCCACCAACAGGGCGCCGCTCAGGGTCGGGGTCACCACTTGTTCGACCGGCGCCCACTCGAACTCGTCGCGCCAGACCAGATCATCTGGTAGCAGCACGCTGTTTAAGGTCACGTTCATTGCCGCAGTCCTTGCTGTTTAAGAATGTTGATAAAGGCGTTGGCATTGGCCTCATCGGCCTGCAGTTCGGCCGAACCTCCCGCTCCTTTGAGCTCGATGGTGATCCGCTCGGACAAGGGCCTGCGCGTCCCTGGGGTATTGGTGCTGGGGGTAGATGGCTCTGCAGTTGGGACTGGTAGCTGAGCGGCGACCTGGTTGGTTTTGGCACTCTCTTTGGCCATCGCTTTGTTGAGCTCCTCTTTGAGGCGGGCCTGCATCGCCTCCATCTCCTTTTGGAACTTCTCGCCGTAATACTTGCTCCACTCGCTGTAGGCCGGAATGTCCTTGACCTTCTGGCTGTAGCGGGCCAGTTCCTCCTCCACCCCGGCCAGGGTATTGGCCAGCCCCTCGGCATTGCCGCGCAGGCTGTTGATATCCACGGTTTTGTAGTAGAAGGAACCAGCGTTCACGGTGCGGGTGATATCGCCTCGACCACCGCCCCCTCCACTACTGGTGAGGCTGGCATTCGTCTGCTTGGCTTCATCCTGTACCCCTTTAAGCCCTGCCCGCATCGCATCGGTGGCCCCTTTGGCCCGTGCGGCGGCCTCGTCAAAGCCATCACCAATGGCCGCGACTGACCGCGCGGTATCGCCACTCCCCCCTTTCACCTTGGCCATGGCATCGGCGGCGATGGCCATGGCGCGGGCCAGCGCATCCCCGGTGATCTTGCCCTGGGCGGCCAGTTGCTTCTGACGCACGATCACCGCATTGATCTCGGCCAGATAATCGCGGGTACTTTTGGCCTCATCACCCAGCGCTTTAACGGCTGCAGCGCCTTGTCGCCAGCTTCCAGTGGCCTCGTCGTAATGCACCTTGCCCTCGGCCACCAGGCGATCGAGATCCGCCATGCTGGTGATGGCAACACCCAGCTCGGTTGACAGGGCGGCAAACTGACCATTGAGGCGGGCCTGAGTCTCGGAGCGCAGCCCCTGCGCCTCCCGGAGCGCCAGCTCAGCCTGCACCAGTTGACGCAGGGCAGAGGCGAACTGGGTGATCTGGATGATGGACTCGACCGCCACGGCGGCCAGTAGTCCTTTGACGGCGGCGCCTAGCACCCTTACCCCAATGGCAGCACCGGCTGCTGCCGTGCCCGCTGTCGTCATACCGCCTGCTGCTGTCGCTGTCGCCACCGGCATAGCAATAAACTGGGTGTAGAGGCTGCGCAGATCACCAATCCAACCCGCGATTTTCAGGCCGACCCACGCCTGGGCCAGCACGGTCAGCGCGGTGCGCCACTCATAGAGGGTCTGGATCAGCGACTTGAGGGTTTCCCCCATAGAGATAAAACCATCGGAGAGGCGTTGAGCCCACTCCTGCAGGCGGCCATCCTTGGCCATCGCCTCAAATTCAGCATTAAGGTTGGCCAGCTGGTTTTTGAGCCAGGCCAGCGCCCCGTTCTCGGCCACCATCCGGTAAAACTTGGCGAGGTTGTCCTGGGCATTGGAGATAAGCCCAGAGAGCAGGCTCATGTTGTCTGCTGCCGCACCGCGCGATTGGGCAGCAATCTCGTTCATCAGGGCCGAGATGGTCTCGCGGCCGAGCTTGCCCGCCTCAGAGAGTTTCTGCAGCTCGGCGGTATTCTTGCCAGTCACCTGCTCCAGCATCTGCCAGACCGGCACGCCACGCTCAATCAGTTGCAGGATCTCCTCCCCCTGCAGCTTCTGCTTGGCCCAGGCTTGGCCGAGCGCCAAGGAGATGCCTTGCACCTCTTCAAAACCGCCGCCCAATTTGAACGCCTGATCGACAATGCCCTGCATGGCCCCCGCTATGGGGTCGATGCCGAACGCCTTGAGGCGCACGAACACCTGGGTGACTTCACTGAGCTGCAAGGGGGTGTTCTTGGCAAAGTCCTGGATCCAGGCTGACGCCTCTTTGCCACCGGCAATCGACCCCATCACCGCCTTGAGTTGCACATCGAGGCGCTCGGCCTGATCGCCAGTCTGGAACATGGCTATCAGTTGGCTGGTAAGGGTCTGGATACCGAACCAGGTACCCGCGAGCGCCACCAGGCGCCCGGTCAGGCTGCCGATGGCCCCCTGCAAGCCACCGGCCTGCTGACTACCCTGGCTAAACTCGCGCCCCAGCCGTTCGGTCTGGGCGACACTCTTGGTCAGCTCACGCTGCAGGCGCTGCTGTTCTTGGGCAAGGTTCCTGGTATCGAGCCCGGACTGCTTGAGCCCTGCGTGGAGGCGGGTATGACTGGCGGACTGAGCGACCAACTGGCGCTCCAGCTGCTTGACCTCGGAGGCCAGCAACCGCTCTTGTTCGGCCAGAGCCTTGGCATCGCCACTGCCAGCTTGCTGCTCGCGGCGCAACTGCTCCAGCTTGTCACGGCTGAGCACCGTCGCCAGTTCGAGCTGGGTCAGGGCGGCCTTTGAGTCATTGAACTGCTGGATCAGCGCCTGCTGGCGGCTTAACGATTCGAGGGTTTCAGCCAGCTGCGCCGTCTCGGCGGCCGTCTCATCCGAAATCGGGCCCAGCTCCTGCACCTCACTCGCCAACGCGGCCAGGTCTTCCCGGCCGGTGACCTTGGCCGCCAGCTCTAGGGCTAGTTTGAGGGTGGTAGAGGTGGACATGGGACATTCCGATCAGATTCAGATATGCCCCATGGTAAAGTGATGGCAAAATACGGGGGTTTATGGCGAATTACTGAGACATATCACAAGAAGGTTACAAATGTTCGGTTACGTTACATCAATCAAAGCAAGGCTTCGGAGTCGTAGCCACTCGTCGCATCAAAATGGTTAAAGAACCAAGGAGACCGTAAATAATGTTTAAACAAATAGCACAGCACCATGGTGGTGGCTGCATGATGATCGTAAAAAAAACAGATGAGCAAGGACTAGAATTTATTGGAAGTGGTTTTTTATGTCATCGCAATGGTTACATCCTCACATGTGCACACACGA
The DNA here is from genome assembly GCF_049174935.1 of Aeromonas sp. 600886. NCBI lineage: Bacteria > Pseudomonadati > Pseudomonadota > Gammaproteobacteria > Aeromonadales > Aeromonadaceae > Aeromonas > Aeromonas sp. 600886. The sequence goes on from NZ_JAAKUB010000020.1 coordinate 20,652, forward strand.
TCAACCTAACCGACAAAATTGCCATAATCCCACCCCAACCTTTGAATGATTTTAATCAGCCAACTTTGGAACAAGTAAGCTTCATTAACGTTTCAGTGTCACAATTTGACTCTGATAATGATGTGGCATTATTGAAGATAGAAAACCTCCCTACGGTATCTGTTCCAGATAATATATTTGGCAATGAAAGCTCTGTTCAAGTAGGTTCTAGTGTCGGATATCTTGGATATCCCTTCGGTCATAGTGGTCTACATACTCTAAAAATTTCACAAAGCATTATTAGCTCAAAGGTAAAGTCCACAAGTGGAACAAAACAATTTCAATTGGATGCGATGATTCACGAAGGTAATAGTGGAGGTCCATTGATCGAACTAGCATCTGGAAAAATAATCGGAATAATTAGTGGGCGTTTTAGCCCAACAGGCAATGGTGGAACTGTTCGCATAGGCAACCATGCACTTGGAACTGAAAGTACAATTTCATATGCAACATCTATCAACTACGCCCTTGAACTTATGAAAAGCGAGGGATTGAATGTCTGAATTAATGTATAACCAACAAGAATTCATCGAAGCCGTAGGTGAGTTGATACCTGCATTTCAGCGTAAAAAAATAATAAGTTTCATAGAGTCATCCCAAGATAACGAAATAGAGTACGATCAAATGGGATTGTCTTTGACTGGAGAGAAAAAGGAATTAAGCTTTATAATTCCCACATCAGCCCCAAACAACTCAGACGGAAGTCTATGGGGAGCGGTCAAACGTGAAGTTTATGATTACATGTGCACAACATCTAGAAAATATTCAAAAGAAAGAGGGGAGGCAGGAACCACTATTAAACAGCTAATTACAATTTTAGCTACAGCGATTGCCTCGAGCTTTCACATTGCTATTGGAGTTGTAACTGGCGCAGTGACGATAGCGCTGCTAAGCGTTCTAAAAATAGGAAAGAACGCTTGGTGCAAAGTCAACACTCCAGAGTAAATGCGGTATATATAAAAGACGGCGGGTCTCCCCGCCGTTTTACCATCAAACATCACACCGTCACCGGCCGATCCACATAGAAGGGGGCGGTCTCGCCATCCACGGCCAGCAACTCCCCCTCCAGCTCGATCTCGATGGGCTTGTCGCTCATAAAGTCCACTGCCTTCTTGGGGGACAAGCTGGCACGGGGCACCGTCAGTTTGATGGCCTCGCCGCTGACGATACTGCGGCCATCGAGCAGCAGCCGCGCCTTGATCTCCGGCTGGATGTTGCCCGCGATGCGGGTACCGGTCACTGCGTTATAGGTACCGCTGACCGTCAGGCTACCGCCATCCGCTACCGAGCCCCCCTTGATCGCCCGTACCAGCCCGAGCGCATAGTTGACCTCGATATCGGTACCCACCACCAGCGCGGTGACCCCTTCCTTGATAGCAAGGCCAGTCGAGGCAATATTGATCTTGCCGAGCGGAGCCCACTTCGGCCAGGCGGGGAGCACGACCGGCAGATCTGTCAGCGTCCCGGCCCCCTGATTGATGGGGCTCTCCAGACCCATAAAGGCAGCGGCCAGCAGCACGGGCGGGATCTCGGTGGTCTTGATGGTGACCATGGCAGGCTTGGGAATGTGGTAGTTCTCCCGCGCCTGACCGTATTGCCCCTTGCGCTTGCTGGGAATCGAGATCTTCTGGCTGTCGGGTTTCACTTCCAGGCTATCCACATCGATGGGGCCAATCACCCCGGCCGAGACCACGTTGGTAAAGGTCTCGATAAAGAGATCCCCTTCCAGGTGCAGTGTTTCGCTCATCATCGCTCTCCTTTGAATTTCACTCGGGTAGTAAAGGCAAGCGGCAAATAAGCCGCACCGCCGCTGTAACTGGGTTTGACCGGTGGGGTGACCCGGCGAAAGGTACTGTCACCACATGCTCGCCCACTGACGGCCTGCAGGATGCGGCCAAGCCACACCCCGGCACTGACCTCCCTGGGGCTGGCACGATGCACCAGCACCAGCAACCAGAGCTGATCAAAGCTGCTGGCTCGGCCTGACTGAGTGCCTTCGCTCTCACGTTCGCCCTGATAGACCACATGCACCGCCGGACTGTGCTGGCCCAGATTGGCGATGGCCGCCACATCGGTGGCCACAAACACATCCTTGAGCCCTTTAGTTTTCAGTGGGGCCAGCAGCTCACGCAGCCGCTCGCCCGCCTGCAGGTAGTCGAGTTCGGTACCCGACTGGTTGGCGGGTTGGCTCATAAAAAGCCCCCCTTGTCGCGCCCCTGACTCCGGCCAAAGACGCGCCCATCCGACTGCAGTTGAGCCAGATTCTGGCTCTCCAGAGTGGCGCCATCGGATGCCAACCCCAGCGCCAGCTCACCCTTGCCAACCGATTTCAGAAAGGCCAGGGCCGCCTCATTACGCTTGGCTATCTGCTCCGGGGCCTGTTCACCATAGAGACGGTGACGGGCGATATCGGCGCAGATAGGTACCAGGGCACTCGGGATATGGGCCAGCGGCAAGGGATAGCGACCCGCCAGATAGCCATCGATCAAGGCGCCTGCATCCTGCAGGGCGATGGTGATGGCCGCCTGATCCAGCTCACCGGTCGGTGTCATGGCCAGGCGCAGCAACTCAGCCTCGCCAAAGCGGATCACCATGTCATTGACGCTGGCATACATATCACTGCTCTCCGTTCTGGCCGGATGACTGCTCATCCTTGACCGGGTATTGCACTTCGGTCGCGGCGATCGCTGTCACCAGTTCGGCCTTCTTGAGCTTGGCCGCCTCCGGGATACCCATCTGCAGCGCCAGCTCGCGCAGCTCATCGACCTTCATCTCGGCCAGCGGCGTGACCTTGCCCGCCTCGGTGGCGTCACTATGCTGGGTGGCAACACCGGCCAGATAGTCCGAACCGGTCAGGACGCCCAGTGTTGCGTCCAGATCCCCAGGCGCCGATGGTGCATCACCTGCCTGAAAGCTGGTGTCTTCAGCCAACCGGACGACCACCAGACGCGGGTCGTTCTCCAGGGTCGCGCACTGCTCAGGCGACACAACCATCTCAGACTTGCCCGGTACAATCGGCAGGCCCGCGCGAAAATAGACCTGACGAACTGTTGACGTAATCCCCACTCGAATAGCCAGTTCCATCTCTTGTTCCATCTCATGTTTTCCTCGTCGTATCTGATAGAGAGGCTGTTTAAACCGGGGGTTAAACAGTGCCTGGCAGCTGTTTAACCCCGCTTTAAACAGGCATAACGCAGGGTTAGAGGTAGTCAGCCACCACCAGCTCCAACTTGCCTTTCAGCTCGTTGCTGCTGCTGCTCGACAGCTCTCGCTCCAACATCTGGGTCGCCAGCTTCTCAAGGGAGGGGGGTACCACCAACATGGTGGCCTTCACCCCAAGCTTGCGGCCGCCATCAGCCTGAAACTCCCGCATCTTGGAGAAGGAGTCCCACAGGTTGTCGGGGGTCAACGCCCGCTTGTTGGCAAAGGCCAGTTGCCAGAAGCCAAAGCCTGCGGCATCACGGCAATCGACCCCGTAACGGAACTCCTTGCGGGTGAATACCGCTTCGTCATCGATCTTGGTCATGGCAATCAGCTGCGGTGACTTGCGATCCTGGAAGATGACCGGCTTGAGGGCACGGCTGGTATCGAGCAGGAACCAGGGCTCCCCCTGATAACCGGCATCCACCACCACGTTGGCAGTCATCACAGGGGTACCGGTGCCATCGGCCTTGGGATAGACCGGGTGATCGGTGTCGAAGAAATACTGGCCGTCATAGCAAGGCGTGGTGAAGCCAGCACCGAGCAGACCGAAACAGAGCTCATCGGGGTGAATGCCAGCCGAACGGCCCATCTCGGCAAACATCGGCGCGTAGATACCCAGCTCGTCATCTTCGATATCGTTGCGATCGACGCCGACGGTGGCCTCGAAGTCTTCGTTGACGATCTGGTAACCGTGCGCCTTCATCGACTCGATCACCCGATCACCGACCCACTTACGCAGATTGGGGAACTTGCCCAACCAGCCATAGGTGTTGGACTTGGTAGTCGATTTGATCACGGTGGCGATCTTGGTGTACTGGGCAGGCGCTTCACTCTTGGCGTCTTCAAAGTTCTTCTTGAAGCCGGTGAAGAGGGACTGCAACAGCGCGGGTGTAATCATGGCCATACGGGTGTTCCTTCTCTGGTTAAACAGGTTGGTCTGGCGGTCGCGTTCGTCCGATTACGCCGCTGCGCGGCTAATCGAACCTACCGGCCTTTTGCCTTGGCAAACTCTTCATAGGAAATGCCGAGCTGGTCGGCGGCATACTTGTCATCCGCCGAGAGCACCGCATTCCCCGCTCGATCGGGCAGGGTCACCTGAGTGGTCTGGCTGGCGGACAGTGCGGCAATCGCCGGACGGGGATCCAGCAACGCCTTGAGGGCAGCTACCCCTTTCTGGGCGGCATAGGCGGTCAAATACTCCTCTTCGGCGGCCACCACCTTGCCCTGGGTACGGGCTTCCTTGATCAGGGTTGCGGCATCCGTGGTTTCCACCTTGGCGCTTAAACTCGCTACCTGAGTCACCAGGGCGTTATAGGTCGCCACCGGCACGAATTGCGCCAGGTCAACTTGGCCACCCGGCTGCGCTTTGAGCGCGGCCAGCGATGCCTTCTCGGCAGTGAGTGCTGCCTCCAGCTCCGGCGCTTTCTTGGCGCTGGCCTGCAGGCTATCGAGCTCGGTGAGCGCCTTCTGCAGTTGCTCGTCAGTGGGATCGCCAGTCAGCTCGATGCCGAGCTTGGCCAGCAGCTTTTTCAGCAGTTCATTCATGGATGTCTCCTTGGAGGGGTTGGCCAGCTGGCCAGGTTGGGAAGCGGGTAGCGCACTGAGCGCCGCCAGAACCTGCATACCCACCACACCGGGATCATTGGTGATGGCGGCCATTCGCAGTTCCAGCGGGCGGCCCTGGGCGTCATAGGGAAAGACGGCAGAAAGGAATCGGTACTCTTTGGCAGCCACCATGGCAGCGGCACGATCCGTCCAGCGCGGTTTGATAAAGAGGCCCAGCCCCTCACGCCATTCAATCTCGTCACCGTTGAACCAACCGGCAGCCGGAGCCTCCTTGCCAGTCTTTTCGATATGGAGGGTCTGGTGGTCGTAGTCGATCAGGATGTCTTGCCCAAGGGCTTTGGCTCGGGCAATCAGGGCAGCAGCGATCTGCCCGTCCAGTTGCCAGTGGCCACTCGCCACATCGAACGGGCGACCATCACGGGCCTTGAACGGGCCGACCGGCAGCAGCTGGTACCAGCCATCGCCTTGGGGGGTGAGCTGCGCATCGAGCACCGCCAGCCGCTCCCCGCTGACGGGGTTGGCTTGGAGGATGGCCACGAAGGGCGCTGAGTATGGAATCTTGGATATGTTCATGCCGCCATAGTGCGGCGGCATGAAGGGAGATGGGGTTTATGGTGGGTTAGTGAGCTATTTTACCCACATATCAAGCATTAACATTTTACCTGTTCTACGTTGTAAATTGGCTTGCGCAATAGCAACTCCAACCGGAGTCAGAAATATTTTATTTATTAGTGTTTTTTCCCAAATTGAAAATAATTTCTTTAAGGCTGGCCTTCTGTCCAACAAAAACACCTTCGCTTCCTCACTTGACATTGTACTTTGCCTTAGCAAGGAAATTAATTTATCGATGCCTTCATTAGAAACCCCATCCTTCTGACATACAAACCTCAACGAATTTTCATTCAAGGCACATACTTGAAGCAAATTGGGGTATTCATGACATATCATAAAGTGTTTCGATAGAGATGGATCGCTACTGACAACCTCATCAACAATTTCTTTAGAAAGCCCTTTAGAAAAGGCGGCTGCATATTTTTCTCGATACTGCTCATATAATTGCGGAATCAAACCTGTGTACTCGATTGTCGCAACACCAACATATGGGAGATGGTCATAACATGAAGAGTCGAACCTAAGTGACTCGAGAAAAGGTATTACACTTGTGTCAAGATGCTCAAAAAAAGCATCAAGATTTACAATATTATTATCAACAGTTCTTGATATTATAAAATTAATTGTTAAAGCATCCATTTGTTCAACAGTTAACTTGGATGCAACAGCAATAGCCTCATCAAGAACGATTTGATGTATACTTCTATTTTCTTTTTCGCATCGTTGTACAACTAAATCCAGTAACAACCCCTTCAACTCCTCATCCCCGGTAACTGCATATTGTTTCTGTGCAGAATATAAGGAGTGTTGGATACTGGGCTGATTCATTACATCTAGTAAACTTGGACTCTTTGATTGTAACTTGTCGAGAAATTCATCTACAAACTCCTCAACCCTCTCCAATGCAACTTTTGCCGCCTGTTCAGACAACTGCATGAAATTTTGTCTGTAAATATCTAGGGCAATATCCTTGGCATCCCGATAAGTTATGCCTTGATTTATATTAATATTTTCCGCTTGATAATTGGTACTGTTATCACCAGCCTCCTGCCGTTGAATGCGATCATTTATCATTGGCTTTATGCTCCACGGTAATCGAAGTGCCAGCCTGATAGTTTGTGCTGTTATTACCAGACTTTTGTGACTGCTTGAGTTGATTACCAGTACGAATGAAAAGCCCAACAACGATGGTCAAAATAACCCCGCCAACACCACTAAAAAACCACTCTTTATTAGCAATAATCCACTCAACCATTTAAGCCCCCTGACCGACTCTCTTAGCTTCATATGCGTAACTTCTCAGATGCACTTTTGCAGCACTCGTAGGGGACAACCCCCTTAACTCCGTTTTACGCTGTGAACCATCAGGTAGGGTGACCACAAGGGTATCGCCAAAAACCTCATAGCTGGCGCTATATTCAACCCCTTCAACAACAACCGACACTGTATCTTCCATAACCTCTCCAGAGTGGACCTGTTTGCAGCTAGGGTATCATGTTTGTTTTTTTGCGTTAATGACTTTACAGTCATTATAAAACCAGCTATCAATTGACTGCCGCTGTATCGTAAGGTGAGCGGTGTAAGGCTGCCCAGAGACCTCTGGTCGGTACCCGCCGCCGCGAACATGTGGAGGACGGGACTTCAACTTGAACCGAAGTCCGTCCGGCCATTCTCCAATCCATCCCGTCACGGACTTCAATATCAACCTTATTGAGGTCACGACCATGGGTAACATCGCCAAACAACGCCACCAAGCTGCCGTTCGTCAATCTTTTCACTGCTTCTATTGCGGACTGCCGATGTGGGAAGCCTCCCCTGCCGCACTGATGCAGCAATACCGCCTCACCCCTGCCGAAGCCCGGCTATTGCAGTGCACGGGGGAACATTTACAACCACGCAGCAATGGCGGTTCGAACCAGACCACCAATATCGTGGCCGCTTGTCGGCACTGCAACGGCACCCGTCACAAAACGCCCAAGGTGCTATCCCCTGAGCAGTATCAGAAAAAGGTGCGGTCACGGGTGGGTAAAGGGAGCTGGTTTCCTAAAGGGATCACCAGCAAGGTCAAGGGGAACAAAACCAATGGTGTTTAAGGCTGTTTAACCGCGCCAATGGTCAACTCCTTGCTATCAGGCTGACCATCCGCACCGGCTGGGGACACAAACAGAGTATGGAGCATTACAATGTCTCAGGGCTGAGATACCCCTCCAGCGTCTCCAGCACGCTCTGTTTATCCCCTTCTGACAGCCCCAGAGCGCGGCGCTCTGGCAGGTTGATCTCGGGACGGCCGAACTGGTGGGCGGCACCGTATACCATGGGCGTACCGAAGTAGAGGGTCTGGGGATCGGGCTGGGCAGCCAGCAATTCTGGCAAAGCGCTGACCGCAGCCATACCGTTCCCCTGCTCCAGTGCAGCGAGCCGTGCCAGCAAGCTGGCCAGATAGTCGCTCACCGCCACCAACCCCACCATATGCAGCACCATCTCATTATTGGACATCGGTTTCCTCGCCTCACCACCAAGGAGACTCAATTCAACACAACTGTAAATCCTTTAGCCCTGTCTCTTTCCTCGGTGTAAAAGAGACAGGGGAATAAAATTTATATATTGATAATGCAGAATGAGACTATCTCATTTAAGCATAGTTCTGACCCTGGATACTGCTTCAGCAAAGTGCTGATTACTTAATGTTCCATAACTCATCTTTAATTTTAACCACATCTCCTCCCCCTCTGATGACGTGCCACACAACCAACGATCATAAAACCATACCAGATGAGGTAATAAGAGTATTTGCTCTCCATATAAAGCTCGAAGATCATCTTGTATAAGTGACACGTAAGTCAATACTTCATCAAAAGCGTCTTTTGCGGTTGATAGATCATTAGCAAGCATCATTTTCGCTTTCGTCATTACCACTATCAACTCAACTGTAATAAAATCTTTAGATAAATAACGTTGACCAACGTCAATTACTCTCTTCAGTGATGCAATATATTCTTTATCACCGACCTCACGAGACTTTATGGTATACTCTAGAACATTCTCCCCAAAAATGCCTGACAAAGCATAATGATCATTTGCGTTTTCAATTTTATTAATAGATCTTTCTTGCATAATGGCGGTTGCAACTCTCATATCCAGACATGTAGAGATTAAATCCAACGAAACACTATTACCTGTTTCTTGCCTATCCAAAATGGCATCAACCAATACGTCAAGACGATCGTTAAATTCTGTGGCCAACTCATATTGATGGGAGACAGCAAACTCACTTATCAACGTGCCAGCATACACGATCGCCTCTTGTTCTATATAACTGTATTTATCGCAAAATTCTGTTATGGCATCAGGGTCTGATATGGAGAAAATAATATCCCCTATTTTATTTGCTGCCCGGCAATAAGCATGATAAGTGTTACCCCAGTTAGTATCTTCTGGATAATATTTCCGAGCGGCATATCCGAAATACAAAACTTCAATTTGCCATAACGACCAAAAAATATCCTTTAACGTATGACTAGGGAAAATTTCTATGAAACTATTTAATTCTGCATACTGGTCAAATATATACTGCCATGTTTTTTGATCCTTTGCACGTTGTGCCAAATACTCAAAATAGCGAAGAGAGTCCAGCACATACCTTTCATGCAAAGAGAAACTATTATTGTTTGTAAGTAATGATGTCGCTTTTTTTTCAATTATCACAAGTCTCCCCAATAATAATTGAGCATCATGCATATGACCACAATAACGTCGATTCAGGTAAAGAGCCCTTGAGCACTCATACATATGTAAAATATGATCCATTTCATAGTGCTCGAAATTATTTGCAACAGCTGAAACCTCCTTATTTATAACGCCTTGAATCAGTATGTAAAAAATTGGTTCGGAGGAGTTTTTATCACGGCATGCATTAGTTACTCCATAGAATGGGTATTGATTCATGACCAACAAGCAGTAGTAGGCATTTTTCAATGTTAATTCTGGTAACAGCTCGTACGCATTACATGAATACAATACTTTCAAACGATTAAGTGTTTTGATGGCATACGTGTATTCATTATGATTTATGGCATTCCTCAACAACCAGAAGCGCAATCGTACTTCCTGAAGTATATTTTTTGTCGCAACCTGATCAGGTATGCCAGAATCATGCTGCTGTTGCATGTCAACATTTATTATTAGCAGCTCATTTGCCCAAGCTCTGACGAGTTGCTCCATGCCACGGCTATCTATATCTTGATTCAAATTATCACTTATCCAGTGTCTATACGCTGAAATCACCTGCTCACTTTCTGCGACTTCACTGAATCTTTTGTGTATCAGGCGCCAGTAAGGACCTTGTAAAAACTCCCATAATTTATGCTGCTTTACCTCAAGCACCATGGAACCTGGTGATTCTGCCTTCCGAATAGCCTCAAGCGTATTAATATTATCTAACTTTAGAACATCACCAATCTTGCAAGTGATATCAGGATCAAATCGCACACCTTGATAACTGCAACGCTCCAGCGCAATTTGTGAATCCTCGCTTAACTCCAGAAATCTTTGCTCGATCAGTCGATCCATATCGAATTCTTTTTGTTCCAACTTCTCTTTTGCCCTTTCTGTAAAACAGAACGAACCTCCCTCTCTGGTTAAATAACTTCTTTTATCTTTTAGTACAGCCAAGCAAAGTTCACGTAAGTAGCGCATATTCCCATCAGCTCTTTCCAACAACAACTGTACATCTTTATCAATCAGGTCGGCGAGCATTTTTTTAACATATAAACCAGCAAACTCGGGTTCAATTCGCCCAAGGGGTATTATTGTTTTACTTCCTGAAAAATGATTATAAAATAAATCAGAAATATCACCATCTGATGAACTAGCCCACTCCCTCGCCCAACTAGTAGTGATAATCAACAACTTGCTTTTTTTTACCCGCCGCAGCTCAATTAATCTTGCTAAAAAGTCTACTGTATTGTTATCAAGCCATTGGCAGTCATCTAAAACCAGAATAACTGGGATGCCTTCATCTAAAAAACGGCCGAGCGAATCAAGTAATGTCTGAGTTAATTCAACTTGAGCTTTCCCTTGCTGCTCCCTCAGTTCAACACCATAACCACCAAATAATCGCTGTAATGGTGCCTTACCATTCTGAATAAGTTCACATACCGTGATCAAAGGATCTATCCAGCCGCCAGTCAATAAATTAGCCGCTTTTTTTGCAATATCTAACGCCGCATCCATATTGGATTCATGACGCAATCGTTGCTCTACCAGTATCGAGATATGAGGCTGAAGGTGGGGCAACGCATCACGAAGGCAGCTCAGACTCTCAGTACGATTACGAACACCATTAGGAATTCCACGGAGCCCCCACCATAACCAAGGTAGTTGATTGCAATCCCTTACTGTAATTTCACCAAAACGTTCAGGTTCTGGATTTATTTTCAAGCACTCACCTTCAATAGGAAGGCTATTGGGCCAATAATCATTGGCATCAAACTCTTTCACACACTGAATGTCATTAGGCATTTTCTCACGTCGATACTCCAGATCACTGATGCAACGATAAAACTCATGCAAAAGGCGAGTTTTGCCTGTGCCAGATTCAGCTACTAGTGTCACCCACTGAGGTTCACCATCACTGGCAGATGTCCAAGCTTTAAAAAGATGCTTAAGCTCTTCTGAGCGGCCATAAAACAAATGATTTTCGGAATCAGACACAACACACCACCTTATGTATCGACTTTATGACAAAATGCCTCAATTGAAACATGTCAGTGTGCCTGCTTATACAAGGGATGCGAGTCATAAACTATTGTTTTACTACATAAATCACATTATTTTTCTACACTGTTACCTATATCCAGTTGATTGCCAGACTTGAGCTTTATGCTGTTTCAGTCTCTATCAAGTAAAGGTTTGCTGGCCGACGTAGCGGCAACCAGTTGCGGCTCATCGGGCTCGGCCTGCGGGATCTGCATCTTCTTGTGAGCCCAGTCGAGCGGGATGCGCATGCCGCAGGCGGCCAGCTTGGGCAGGCTGTCGGCATAACGGCAGATATCCTCCGGCTCGGTCACATCAAACTCCAGCCGGGGACTACGGCGCGGCCCCTGATAGCTCTTGCCGTTCAGGGCATAGAGCGGATAGACCAGATCGCGGGTCAGGGTAGCGGCCAGCTGGCGGAGATCGGCATCCCGTACCTCCTGGCGCACCTCGTTATGAACATTACCCAGAGCATTGGTCGAGCTCTTGCCATCGGCCTGTGAGGTCAAGGTGCCCCCCAGAATGGCCTTGCTCATGGAGCGCTCGCACCACTCCATCATCACCACAAAGGGATCGGCCTGACCGCTGGCAGCGTTCTGGAACTCAATCTCCATCCCGCGAGGGATAATGCCCCCAGCGTTATGCCCGATGGAGAGCACCGCCTGCAGCAGGGTGGCCTTCTCTTTCTCGGTCGCTCCTTCCGGGTATTTGCCCAGCCGCACCGGCAGGCCGTAGATCTCCAGAAACTCGGCGAGATCCCGCACGCTGTAGTTCTTGAACAGAAACGGCCAGATCAGGGTACGGACAAGGCCGGTGCGGGCCAGATAACCCGATTTTGACTTGGCCTTGTGCAGCAGCCAGCCAAACGGGTTGAGGGCAACCCCTTCGTGGCTGTTATCCCGCAGCCGCAGCTGATTGCGATCATCAGGGTGGGTCTGAAACCAGGCGGGATCGCGCCAGATGATGCCCTTGGGAAGCTGCAACCCCTCCACCAGCTCCCAGCCGCAAAACTCCTGGGCACAAAACCCCTTGAGCACCGCATCGGTGGCGTCAAAGATGGCATCATCAAACCAGGTAAAGTCCTCAATCAGCTCGCGGATCATCTCGCTGTCACGCTTCTCCGCCGGGGTGGCGTTGCGGGGCGGCTCGATTGTCCAGCTGACCCCCAACAGAGCGCGGCGACGCTTGCCGAGTTCACTCTGCAGGTGGGCGTCTTTCTCCTCCATATCTTCGGCCAGCTCGCACTGGGCGATCAGGTTGCCCTGTTCTGCCTCCTTCAATGCGGCTGCCACCCTGCTCGGCGTGAGCCCCACCGTGGGGTGTTCACTATAGTGACGGCGCAACTGGGCAAGCGCCGCCGAGTTCTCGGTCTGCGGCTCTTTTTCCATCCGCAGGGGATTGCCGTTGATATCGATGATCCTGCCCATTACCAGGCTCCTCTCTCGAACGAATGATGGTTATCGCCCCTTGCTTCATCGCGCTTGTTGGGCAGCGGGGTAAACTCGATAGCGCCCCCCTCCATCCAGCTGGCCCGCACCGCCATGGCCAAGGCCACTGCAAAGTCACCGTGGCGCTGTTGGCCTCCTTGGCCGGTGTTCTTGCCCTTGTCGATCTTGGGGATGCCGTTGATGACCTGGATTTTCCCCAAGTCATCCTGCACGTCTGCATGGCGCGGGATGGTCAGGTTGCCATCCTCAAATTCTGCCTTGAGCTTGGGCATCCACTCCCGATACCAGGGATCGTTCAGCATCACGCACTCGATCATCCCGGCCCCCCAGCGCAAGCGGGCCGCCTCTGCCAAATAGCCGCCGTTACCGGTGGCATCGAAGGCCGCCGCCGTGAAACGGTGCAACCCATGCAGCAGGTAGAACAGGATCTGGCGCTGGCTCTCATAGGGGGCATTGACCAGCTCCACCACAAAAGGCACCTGTTTGCGCAAGTTAGTGGCAAGGGAGAGCGGCACGAATACCGACAAGTCCCCTTTGCGGGCGAAGTCCTCCCCCAGCACATGGCGACAACTGCGATCGAGCGCTTCCAGACAGGGCTTGAGGTTCTCCTCGCACCAGATATCCACTACTGCCTTGCGGGTCTCCTCGCTCGAGAGCTCGAAGTCTTTGGGGGCGGTAAAGCGCAGGATGGGGATATCCGGTTGCATCGCCCGCTCGATCAAGGTGCGCTTGATATAGACGCCGCTACTCTGCTTGGGTATGCAGAAATACTCCTCAAGGGCATCCTCTTCGGTAGCGGTGGCCTTGAGCAGCCCCGCTTTCCAGGCGTCCTCTGCTTCCTGTGTCCAAAGGCCGCCCTTGACCTGGCAGATCCGGCGATAGAGCCCCTGGCGGCAAGCATCGTCCAGACTGATGGTATGGATGGAATACTCTTTGCGGCCCGCTCGGCTGTCGTTGATGAGCTGGTTAAACAGGTTATCGACACCATTATGGGTACTGATCAACCGCACCTTGGCGCCCCACATGGTCAGCGCCATGGCGGCCTTCAACACCTCGGCCAGTCGGTCGTGGAATGCGGCCTCGTCGATGGTCACATTTCCCTGCATCCCCCGCAGGTTGGAGGGGTTGCTGGAGAGCGCCTGCACCTTGAAACCCGAGGCGAAATAGACCACGAAGGTGAGGATCGCCTTATCCTCGTCGTCGGTGAACACCTCCTCCTGGATCTCACCGGCCGCCTTGTTGTACGCCTTGGCCCACATCGCCACCGCATCGATAAACTCGCGGGCCATCTCCTTGTTGCTGCCCACATAAAAGTGGTGGCAACCCCCGGCCGTCTTGGTCTTGGAGGCCGTCAGGGCAGCATCAGCAGCCTCTGCCCAGGTGATACCGGTACGGCGGCTCTTCTCGGCGATCTTGAGCGGGCTCTCGTCGGCAATCCAGATGCGCTGGTACGGCAGCAACACCTCGTCGGGGTTGTATTCGGTACCCAGGGTCTGGGCCAACTGTTGGGCGATAGGGGTCTGAGCAAGGGCGGTCATCAGGCAATCCCCAGGATTTCGCGGCGTATCTCGGCGGCGGCTTCACCACTCAAGCCCGCCTGAGTCACAATGGCTTCGGTCTTGGCTGCGATCTCTTCGGCAAATGCCTGGCGGATCTCCTTCTCCCGCTTGTGACTCTGCATCGCGGTCGATTCGAGCCGCTGGGCCGCCAGCATGGCGTTTTTCAGCATGTCGATATCCACCGCCTCCTCCGGGTTCTGCACCTGAGCCAGCATCGCCTTGAACAGTTGGGAACGACCCAGCTCCAGAATGAGCTTGGTGGTCTCCCCCATCGGCTTATCGCCAAGCTGAGAGGTCAAGGCGGCCGTGGTTTCTCGCAAATCCCGCAGGTGCTGGCCGACCTGTTCAACCTGGCTGGCATGGCGGCTTAGCCCTGAGCGGGAGAGCTTGAGATCATCGGGCAGCCCTGCCTCCTCGATCAGGCCGTTGATTTCATCCAGGATGGCCGCCTGACTGTTGCCCTTGTCCCGCAGCATCTCGTTGAGCGCGTTGCGGATTGACTCAGGCAGCAGCCACACCTTGCTGGCGCGGCCTCGGGTCGGTTTATCGGCCATGGTCAATCCTCCGCCCTGGGCTTCTTGACGCCGGGCACAGTTGCCCGGCCCTCTGCCACGTCCTGGCCCCGCCCGGTCAGGTGAGCCACCTGCACCGTGGCCAGCCGCTCGATGCGCACCAGCCCCTGCTCTTCCAGCCAGGCCAGCAGGGTCTTCACCCGATCCCGCGTCACCCGGCCGGTACCCAGCTGGTCGAGGCAGTCATTGAGGATTGACTCGTTGGCGGCACCACCGATATCCAGCAGGGAGCGCAGGATCACCAGCCGCTGCTGGGCGTCCAATATCGCTTGAATACTCATGCCTTCTCCTTAAGTGCGATTGGTAACGGCAGCCTGGTGAAACACTGCTGGGCCTCACATAACAGAATTTGTTGAATGCTCATGGCTTCTCCTTCTGTACGGCAGCGAGCTCATTTTCCAACAGCAGATCGGCAAGGCGGCGGGCTTGGCGCAGCTCCGGCTTTACCTCCCGCAGCTCCCCCCGCAGCTCGCTGATCTCCAACTGCAGCTTGTGCAGCTCACGCTCGCTCGGCAGATCAGCCAGTACCTGCTCCACCCGCTGCACCCTCTGCACCAGGGCTGTGAGGTCTTCGCGCTTGGCGTAGGTCTTGGAGAGCAAGATGATGACCACCAGCCCAACCAAACTGGCCAATGCATAAAGAGGCCCCCAGTTCTTAACGATGAATTCCCACACGGGTCGCCTCCTTGCGCTCATACAGGGTCTGGCACTCGATACAGCGCTCGGCACCAGGCTCGGCTGCAAGGCGGGAGGGCGGGATGGCGTCGTCACAATCGCAGCAGATACCATCACCGTGTGGCCTTGCCCTGTTCTGGTGGGCTTCGATAATGCGCCCAGTCCGATCGGCATCGGCCTGCTGGGCGCGGTCTATATGGTCTGTCACATGACCTCTCCCGGAGCCCATCCATCAGGCTATTTCGCTTGCCATTTTGGCCCTGGGCAGTGCTCGAAAGCCTCACGTACTGCGTGTACGCTGCGGTTTCTGCGCGCTGTCCGAGACCAAACTGGCTGCGCCAATAACGCCTACTGGAACAGGCTCATACAGTGTTCTAACGGACGGTATGAGTCGCCTTGATGCGGCCCCAGATGGCAAGCAGGCCACCCACCGCACTGGCCAGATCCACCAGAGTGGATGCCAAGCTGGCTTGGGTACCCGCATCGACCGGCACACCGAACAGACCCGCAATACCGGCCCCCACGGCAATCACACCACCGATCACGGTGCGGCTTTTAAAGGCAGACTTCGCTTGAGGTAACAGGGAATCAGGCATGATGGGCTTCCTTCTTTTTGGGTTGAAATAACGGAGGTTGGCAATGACGGGCCCGGGCCCGCAGGCGATCCAGTTCGGTCACCGAACGCCAGCCTTTCTCGAAGAGGGATTGACGGGTCTGGTGGTGGCTATAGAGCGGGATCGCCTTCGGGTCAGCGATCTGATTGGCCAAAGCGGCCTTGAGATGGGCTTTGCGCCCATCCTTGAAGCAAGCGAGATAACGGGGGTTTTTGAGCTCAGGGATGCCAAAGCAGCCCGCAGCCTGGATCGCGGCAGCAGCCTTCTGTTGCTTGATGGTCAGCACGCTCATGCCACCACCTCGCCAACCACGTCGGAAAGGAGGTAGCTCTGCAGACGCAGCAGCCGGTTGATCCAGCCATCAGCATTGGCCCATTGGCTCGGGTCTTTGCGCACAATGCCGTGCATGAAACTGGCCCGCTGCATCATCAGCGCCAGCAACAACTGGCCCTCGTCCTTGGCACCCAATTGCTGCTTGAGTCTGCCAATCGACAACGGGCCAAGGCGACCATCTGCCATCACCCCCAAGACCTGCTGCAGCTGCTGGATGGCGCGTTTCGGCCCGTGATGCACCGCTGCATCAAATACGGCGATAGAGAGGGCCGGGCTTAAGCTGGCAATCAGGTCACAGCGGGCGGGCGCCCAGTAGTTCTGGCGGTAAAAGGGCTCGGTATGGGCCGGGGTCAGATCACCGATAGCGATATCGGGTACCCCATCCCGATCGAGGTCGGCCATGCCGTCCTTCTTGCCATCGGCGGCATCGGCGATGCCGTACTTGGTATGGCCACCACGGTCAGCGTGATGGTTGACTTCGCCCCCTTCCACATCGGGACGAAGCAGCCATTTAAGTGCGAGTGATAACATAAAGGCCCCTCGGTGAACTGCGTTATCAGCAGCGTACCGAGGGGCCTCTATGGCATGGGTTTATGGTATATTACTCCAAGTAACAGTTTTGCAAACACTATTGAGACAAAGGAATACTAAATCAATGAATAGAGATATTATTTATCACTACACTGGCGCAGAAGGATTAAAAGGGATTTTAGATAGTAAAGAAGTCTGTTTAAGAATGACTGACACCCGTTTTCTAAACGACAAAGAAGAGATAACACATGGAAGCCAACTAGTTGAAGCAGTAATTAATGAGTATAGTAATAACGCTGAATCCACTCTACCTGGTATCCCTACACATACTGAATTCATGAGTATGATTCTTGGTTCAATTGCACAAAAAAGCTTCTACAGCACATCATTCTCATTCGAGACAGAGCAGTTATCTCAATGGCTATCATACTGCCCTCAGCAAGGTGGATATGCTATAGGATTTGACAAGGAAAAACTTAAAAATCATCTAAATCAAACAAATCATAAAATCAATTTCTCACCAGTCAATTACGTAAACAGCCTAAACACATTAATCTCACAAATAAACAGCATAAAGTATAATTACAACTTCGTGGATCTATCAAATCGTGTCAATAGAGATATGACTATGTACGATTTGGTCACTAAAATAGAACATGTCTTAGCAACATCAAAACAATCATACTTTAAAACCGAAAATGAAGTTCGAATATATACAACGAGCGCACCAACTGAAATAAACGACGAAATAAAATTTTTCACCAAAGGCAGCGTATTAACTCCATATAAACCACTTTATATTCCAAAAGATATAGTCACTCAAGTTATTATTGGCCCGATGCAACATCAAGAGTTGGCATCTATCGCCTTGAGTGAGTTTAAACGTATTAATGGTTATGAATTTTCTATTATAAAGTCAAATATCCCATTTAGATGCTTTTAACTCTTTTTTACAACAACTCTCTCTGTAAACGGCTGACTAAAAATTTTCTTTGCTCCGCGACTACTGCATAGGTCTGCGGCACAGAGAGTCCGTACTTGCGGGCAAGCAGATCGATATTGCGGCCGTTGAACTCGTCCCAGATAGCACGGTCTCGCAGCGCAGCCTTAAGATGATCCCCAGTGGGGATGTAGTAGGCACGGCCCCCCATATAGTGGGCCTGTACCAGCGCCAGCTTGCGGGCCTGAGCCTTGGCTAGATCCTGCCCCATCCCCCCTCTGACCAATTCGCAGGCCAGCACATCCACCAGCTCGCTCAGGGCTTTGGGCCATTTGGCCGTCAGTTCGGAGGCCGGGATCTGGTCGAGACGATCGACCAGTTGCCCCAGCGAGGCGTGATCATCGGCAAAGAGATCCTGATGCTGTTCCATGACTCCCCCGGCAAAATAGAAAAAGCGGTGCGCCGATTAGAACACAGGCCATTTTATGCGCACATATTAGTTGCACTGCAGCCAGCCACCATGGAATCAACTGCCATGTGTGAGTCCCTTACCGTGACCGAATTAACAATGTCATCAATTTGCCATTGAACAGGTATGAATTGGGTATACATTACTTCTCTGCGTGTTTTTTTGTAGCCATATGGAGATATGTGATGAGTAAGGAAGCTATCTATAAAAATCTGGAATCTTTGGCACCGGTCGTAAAGGTACTCGGGGAAGTGGACAAAGCCTTAAACGATAAGGAACGAATTGATTCTGACAGTGATGATATCAAGGAAGTGCTGGCTGCCGCTGGCGGTGTCGGTGCCGGTGCGGGTATTGGGTTTGCAGGTCTTTATTTCGGCGGCGTAACTGGTCTCTCCGCTGCTGGCATTACCTCTGGTCTGGCTGCAGCAGGTGGCCTCGTGGGTGGCGGTATGGCTGCAGGTGTAGCTGTTCTAGCGGCACCTGCCGTGCTGCTGGGTGTTGGCGCTTACGCTTTCGTATCACAACGTAACAAACGCAAGTTGAAAGAAAAGAAAGAGATGTTGCTGCAAGAAGCGATGAAAAAGCAGAACGCCATCATTTCAGAACTGCGCAAATCCTCAGACGACAACAAAGCAAGGGCAGACTATCTGACCAAACTCAACACACTCCTGCAATCAATCATCATTGACCTTGAGGGTGACTTGAAGGTGGCTGCCTGATGAGCAATGACAAGGGTGATTATCTCACCGATGGATTGAGGGTTGCAGTTCATCACAAGCAAATGCTTGATCAACTGGGCTCCGAACATGATGAACAGCGTCATAGCCTTGATGCTGCGATCAACTCCAGTGAAGCCTTGCTCCGACGCTTGGGTAAGGCATTACCGGTAAAGGACTCCAGCACGTCAAACTCTTTGCACGTAATTACCCCTGTCAGGACAAAATCATGGGAAGAAATCCTTGCAGAGGCTAAACAAGCAATACCTGGTGAGGTCGATTTTAATGATGTACTGACGCCAGCGGAAATTGATGCTGTATTGGCAAAACATCAGAAACTCGGTGAGCACCTGGGTTGGCTCGGCAGCCTTGATCGATACGATGTTGCACTGGCTGTTTCTGCGGGCATCCTCTCCGGGCTTATCGATATCTTTCTTGTCCAGGTGCCCGCACATCCGGGGTTTTTGGGTAGCCCTGCTTCGGAAGGGGGATGGCTATCCAACAAGGTCAAGGAGCTTTTTGGCGAAGTTCTGCCACCAGAAAAGATCAAAGAGCTTGAGGGGTTGTACAAAGTCTCTTTCGATCCCTCAACTAGCAAAGGTCTGGAAGAAGCGGTTGCTGGATTGGGCCCTCGCACCCATCGTTACCAATCATTGGGACATGACCCCATCCTAGGTTTCATTTTTGGGGTCAAAGATGTGTTGTGCGGTGAATTTACTGCCATTGATAAGTTTGGCAACGTGATTGTCCAACAAACTGCTGCGCCATTACTGGAGGGGGAGCATTTTATTATTAGGCTCCTGGAGGCCATCAGAAAAGTTGGCGGTCATCTGGCATCAGATGTAGCAACATCAGCAGGCCTGCCCGCCCCCCTGATGCCCCTTCTCTCTTTCTTTCAATTCGGAACGATAGGAAAGCAAGGCTACACCATCGCAGAAGTTGCAAGACAGATGTATCGCAGTGGATATGACCTGCGTCATTTCATTGCGGCATCAGTGCCATTGGCGATCAGTGAATTGATTGTTCGGCTTGGCTTTATGGTGAGAAAGCTCAATGCAGGTGCGACACTGGCCGAGGCATTTCCCAATGCAGCGCATCCGCAACTTCGTCGCCAGCTGCTGATTGCACATGGTGTGGCCGGTGTGATCAATGCAGGCAAAGTGACAGTGACCAGCAACCCCTTATCTATTAGCTGGCCACTCGTTTTAACGCTGCTGCGCTATGGTATGCCAGAAATGATGTATTTGATTTATGGCCAAGAAAAAGAGAGAGCAAAGCTGGTTGAGACCGAGATAATGGCTGACTACAGAGCCATTCATCAGGAGCTGGATACACAGCTTAAGATGCTCCCTCACATCGTGATATAGGCTTGGTAAAATGCAGCCCCGCATCGCGGGGCTTTCTTAAAGGTAAATATATTATCTTGCAGACCACTTCTTCAGCGCCTCAAGCACTTTGACAGCCAGAGGCGCATCCAACCAGCCCACCTCGGCCACCCCTACCCCGCCGTTTAAACGGGCGGTCATCCGTTGCACCCATTGGTTTAATGCGGTTTCCGAACCATCCCTGACGATGCCAAGGCGGGCCATCTCGCACCAGATGGCCCTGATCTTGGCAATTTCATTGACCCTGACGTGACTACCGGTCGCCGGACTCAGCCGTCTGTTGGCTGCATGGCGAGCAGGCTTGGGAATAAAGCCCGCCGCCTTGAAGGCGGCCAGCACCTGTTCCAGCTCCTGCTCGTTCAATAGGGCGGCGCTGCGCTTGCCGGTGTGGCTGGCCAACAGGTCGCGGTAACACTCGTCATCGAGCGCCAACGCACGGCGCCCTAACTGTACCAACCGGATCAGTCTGCTGCGCTTGTCCATCAGCTATCCCCTCCCCGTTCTGCCTTGCTGTCATGGTGCTGCCCGGCCACTCTCAGCTGTTGGTAGTGCTCATTGAGGCACCCCCGACACCAGCTGGAGAGCCGGGTGGCATCACTCGCCAAACCGAAAAACTCGGTATCCCATGGCCAGAACTCGCCACAACGGGGGCACCGCTGCTCCAGCCCCAGTTCGGTGATGCAGGCCCGACCGCTTTGCAGGCGACAGGCCAGAATATGGGGAGCCAACAGGGGGCTATAGATGGCCATGGCGATCCCCGGCTTCGTGTACCCCGCCACAATCTCTGGCCGATTTCGCCTGCTGTAATTCGGCCACCAGCTGCCAGCGCATCTGGCAGGCTTCTCCGGCCAGCGCATGAAAACCACGGGCGCGCGCCTCTTTATCAAACTGTTTGAGCTGTTTGCACACAGCCCGTTTGTCAGCCGCTACCAGTGCAATGGCTGCGCTGCTGAATATCTTGGTAAGCCGAATATCCATCTCTGTTTTGGTCATCGCCGTGCTCCTTGTATCAAGACGGTGAAGACCTGGGCCCAGATCGTTTGGTTGCTCATCAGTACCCGGCCACCACACCGGGTAGACAGGGCGGCAGCGCCGCCCTGTTTCGCAGCGGGCCATTACTCGAACTGCAGTGGCGTCACCCCTTGATACTCCTCGGCATTGAGGGGGGCAGGCCCCAGCCCCAGCGCCCAGAGCAAGGCGGCCTTGATGCCATCCTCATAGGTGTCGTCGGGGTAGCAGGTGCCCTCGGTTTCGGTGATCTGCTCACAGAGCAGCAGCTGCTCTTCGGCTTTTTCCACGTTGATTTCCATCACACCTCCCCCCTATACCTTGGCCAGATCCAGGCTCATCTGGATGTAACGCCCGTGAGCGTCACGCTCGTAGAGCCGCAGATATTGGCTGGTGCCGGTCACCTGGATGGCATCAACAGCGGCTTGCATGGCCAGCAGCCAATCCGGGTCATCGATATTGAGCTGGCGCAGGGAGAGCACCTGGTTCACGTCGATATGCCCGCTCTTGGATACCCGAAAGGCATGGTCTACCAGGGCGCGGATCTCGCTGCTGGCGCCATCGCTCCAACGTTCGATGCACTGGTCAATCAGCGCTTTGGCGGCCTGGATCCGTTCATCAAATTTGCGGTGCTCCCCCACCGCCCGAATAAGCTTGTAACGGCCATCAAAACTGAGCAGGGTCACATTGCCCTTGGTACCGCCCCATGCCACCCCGTACTGCTCGGCGGAGAGATCCACAAAGTCGGCGATCTGCTGCATGGCGCCAATCTTGAAGGCGGCCAGCTGTGCGCGCTGCACGCGGGCTGCAGCGATAATGGCCAGCACCACTTCATCGCGCAGTTTGTCTGCCGGGGCGATCAGGTTTTCCGGTACCCAGTGCCCCTGAGCGTTCTGGCGCATCGGAGTTGTGCTGGCGGTTTGTGCTTCTTGCATGGGCTTCTCCTTAATGGATCTTGTTGCTGCCGGGCACCGGAGGGCACATCACGGCGCAGTGTTGCTTTGCTGTCGCGCTCGCCAGCTCCTCCTGATGGGTCGCGCTGCAGAATTCGAGAAACTTGGGTAACTGGCGCAGTACCACCCGCGCCAGCGCCTCGTCTTCTATATCAAGCTGGATCTTGCTCATCTCATCCCCCTTGCCGGTTTCAGGATTCTTGGCGCCAGTGGAGCAGGCAGCCGCCAAAGCGCACCAGGGCAACTTCACGCACCACGCCCGCCAGACATTCACGGCTCAACACGGCGCGCGCCTGCATCTCTTTGGGCAGTGGCCCGGTAACCGCCAGCAGCGGGGTATGGCAAACCCGACTGGTGCGAACGTCATATCCCTTGGCCGTCAGCCAGTGGCTGAGTTGCTCGGCGGTCTTTTGCAAATTGCTGTGCAGATGCTTTTTCATCCCGTTCTCCTTGTGATCTCGTCACCGGGCCCACCGCGAAAGAGCCCCACCAACCCTTATTTGCCTTCTTGCTTGTCGAGCAGACGGTTGTATTTGATGGCCATGATTTTCAGCTCTTCGGCCAGCAATTCACTCAGAATGCGCAGGCTGCTGCTGGCATTGTCGCCATCGCTTTTGGCCTGACGGCGCAATCTCGAGAGGGTGGCCTCGGCGTCATAGCGAGCCGTTTTCTGCGGCCCTTTGCCCTGCTCTACCGATAACCGCATCGGGCGGCGCAGTTGCTGCGCCTCGGTCAGCTGGCTATGGGGACAACCGCTGCGGCATGCCTTCCAGAGCTTGATATCCATCGGACTGCTGCCCACTTCGCTCGGGCCACGGCGTTGGTGAGCGAGACACTGATGAGCCGGGATATCCCCCAGGATGGGGCACCTCACCTTGTTGCCCATCAAGGCCCCTTCCACCAGGGTCTGTACCCTTGCCATATCGCCGGGATACTTTTCGTTGCAGACCTGGCTGATGGTGGTACGAGAGAGCCCGAGCTTCTCGGCCACCTGAGCCAGCGAGCTGGCCGCCACTTCGGCCTGCAACACCTCAAGCCACGTTTCCATGTGTCTCCTCCTCCCGTTGGAACAGGTATAACTGCTGCTGGTTTTGATCCCAGCAACCATGGTCACGACACAGCGGGGCGTAACGGCCTGTATCCCTGACCAGCTGATAACGTCCTGTCAGGCCGTGTCTGGCGGGCACAGGCAGCAAACTGTCAACTTTGAACAGCACTTTGACGTAACCGGCTTTCACCAACCTATCGGTGTAAAACCAGGCTTGTTTCTGACCCGTCTCTGCCGTCAGCATCAGGTCTGTCAGGGTGAAGAAGCGGCTGATCTTCATGGTGTTCCACATTTTCTGTTGATTGGTTTTGCGCTTGTTCCGGCATTTAGGCCGCTTCTGGCCACTGCTTTTGCCAATCGGTGGCATGTATTGAGCGCTAACCACTTTGAAATAGGCCGGGCGGGATACCACGCCGTCCGGGTGTTTAATGAGGTGGCCAGCGGCCAACCAGTCACGCACGACCTTGTAGATATGTGCCTCCGACATTCCCGTCACGGCGATCACGTCCTTGATCAGAAAAGTCTCTTGCTGGCACATCCATTCCCAGGCTTGCAACGTCATTAGCGTTGCTTTTGTATCAACCACTGGAATCCCTCCCGTGCTTTGTTTTTATTGGCTGTAGCCTGACGGCTAGCGGCTGCGACGCACGTCATGCAGCAGCTCGCTGGCGTCAACGTCCTCCAGCCGGATAATCCGGGCATCGGAGGCCATCGCCATTTTTTCAATCTTGTCGAGGGCCGAGACGATGGTGCGCACCACACCGTTGGAACGCTTGCGGATCAGATCCAGCAGTGCATCGTCGATCTCCACGTCCACCTCCAGCATTTCGCTGGCAATCAGGGACACATCATCGAGATCAGCCGGTTTGAATTCGATCCACTGGGAGATGCGGTTAAACAGCTGCTTGCGCTGGCTGATACGGCGGGCAATCTCTTCCATCCCGACCAGGATCAGAGGTTGTTCGGTGGCATCGTAGATATCGCGCAGGGTCTCCATGATGCGGGCATTGCCGACCACGTAATCGGCCTCGTCCACGAAGATGGCCAGCTCTTCGGCGCGCACGGATTCGATGATGCTATCGACCTGAGCACGCAGGTTGTGGCGCTGGGGAATGCCGATCTCTTTGGCAATCTGCTCCAGCAGGCTGGTCACCGTGTCGGCCTTGTAGCAGCGGACATAGATGCCGTTCACTTCGTCCTGGTTGAACAGCCATTCCACGGCGGTGGTCTTGCCAAAGCCGGAGGGGCCATGGATCAGGCCAATGCCTGGCACTATGCTGGAGCGGTTGAGCAAGTTGTCGAGCAGCTGCTCGGTCTTGATCATGTTTTTGACCTCAACGATCTTGTGTTTCATAGTGGGTTTGTCCTTTGTTTTTGGGCCTTTTCGGGCTACTCGCTAACCTTTTGCCTGGGTGCGGCGGGTAGCCCGAACTTCATCCAGATGGCGGTTAATGCGTTTTGCCATCAGCTTGTGGCTGTAGAGGTATCGGGTCAGCCACTCCTTCTCCCGCCCTGTCAGCGGGGTATCCAGCTCCCGCTCTGCCAGATAGATGGCTTGCTCATACTCGGTCTTGAGTGCTCTCGATTCCTGCCCTGCGGTGGCTTGCGCCCGCTGTGCTTTCGCTTCTCGTCTGGCTTCTATGGCGGCCAGTTCTGCCGCATTGAAACGGGCGGGTTCAGCGGGCGTTGAGACCCCGGTGAGCGCGGCCAATGCCGGGTTATCGAGGGTGAGATCGCGCCGACTGAACGCTTCAATACCCTTGGCCTGATCGACGAAGTGGCGCACCACATCCTGATGGAGCTGGTCGATGCCAAAGGTCTTGGCAAGGTTGCGCATCTCGCGGCGAAAGCTGGCCAACGCCTTGGCATCGGCTTTTTTGGCCGCCCGGAAGGCATCGGGGCTGATGCCATTGCCCAGCAGATCGATGTTGATGGCCTCGATCCGCTCGTTCCAATCGCCGGTGCGGTACAAAATGGCGCGGCCCACATCGCTCGGATCGAGAAAGACGCTGACCCGCTGGCTCTTCCAGTTGTGCTCCAACAGTTCGGGGGCGCTGTATTTGAGGCCACCGGCCTTGATAAAGCCTTTGGAGACAGTCGCCTCGCCGATATGGTTGAGCAGCAGATCCAGCGCAGCTTCATCGGGGATGGCGCGGCGCTGATAACGGGCCAGTTGGTACTTTTCATTGGGGCTGACCCCTAGGGCACTGTGCTTGCGGTTGTGGTAACGGGCATCGAGCCAGTTATCGAGCAGGGTTTGCAGCTCTGCGGCCGTCATGGCCAGCTCGTAGATCTCTTTTTGCGCATCCGGTTTGCGCTTCTCCTCCAGCCGCTGGGCAAAGCTCTTGCGCGCCTCGATCACCTGACGGTCTGCCACGCAGTGGCCGATATAGGAGGGCAACAGCTCGATCAGGCCGTGGCTCAAGGTGCGGAAAAAGCGCTCGATATGGGGTTTCTCCCACCCCGAGTAGGCGTTGGAGCGGCTGACGTTCATACCAAGCAGAGTGCAGATGGACATGACCCGCTGGCTCACATAGTCAGAGCCGTTATCGGTGCGCATCACGCCGTTATCGTTGAGCGTGCCCCAGGCCAGCAGGGTCTTGCGCAGCAACAGGCAGATCCCTTCGCTCGATGAGCTCTTGGCTACCAGCAGACGGACGCGGCGGGTATACACATCGATCACCGCGATGATGCTGTGACGGCCATCCACCAACATGGCATCGACCGGGGTGCTATCGAACTCCCAGACGTCGTTGGGCTGGGCCATCCAGGGGTACATCTCCTCGATCGCGCTGCGGTATTTGTTGTTGTAGGCATCCGGGTTGGTGGTGTAGGTAAAGGCCACCTTGTTCTCTGCCAACCATTTCACCATCCAACGACGCAAGGAGGATTGGCTGGGGATCTGCCATCCCAGCTGATTCATTTCGCTGTATTGGCTGGCCAGTTCGTGCAGCGCCCCCCACTTGTTGGCCAGATGGGGCTTGGTGGTGACTAGGGCGGTGAGAAACTGGGCCAGATCCGGGCTCTGTTCGACGGTTGATGGCCGCTCCCGCTGATAGTTGCCAGCCAGGGCTGCGGGGCCTTCATCCGCCAGCGCACTTTGCCAGCGGCGCAGGGTGATCAGACTGAATGGCTTTTGCCTTTCATAAACGCTGACAGGCAGGGCGAGAGTGCGGGCACGGTATGCCTCGATAAAGGCGCGGCGCCCCACCTCCCCTTGCTGGCAGGCGTGATAGGGGGCCAGGAAGATATCGGCGGCCTGCAGGATCAGCAGTCTGGCATCGACCTTCTGGCGAGGCCCCTCCCCCAGTGTCAGCAATTTGCGGCCTGCCTCCGGTTTGACCGGCACCTCGCGTGCCAGCAACTTGGCCATGGCCTTGCCACCCGCCGCATGGTCGGTCACCGCATGACCTTGTGCGGCCACCGCTTGTTCTGCCAGGTAACGGCGGGTTTCAATCGGCAGTGAGCCAATGTGGTATTCGGCCCCTTTGCCTTTCTCACGCTTGCGGCTTTGCCACTCTTCACGCTCGGCCTTTTTGCGCACACCATCGGGGTAAGCGGGCATGCCAACCAATCCGGCCAGTGCTTGAGCGGTGTACCAGGTGCTCATTGGTCACCTCCCAGCAGATCGATCCCCAGCGATTCGGACAGCAGGGCCATGATGGCGCGGCTTTCCCGACGCTTGGGGCTAATCCCTCTGGCCGGAGCATAGTGTTTGATGCAACGCTGTACGGCTCGGGGGTGCAACCCTTTAGCGCGGGCCCAAGCAGCTTGGGAATATCCGCATTTTATGAGCTCAGCCCTGATCCACTCTGGTGTTTTCCCTGACATACTCACCCCGTTTCGGTATCATCAAGTGTCGCAGTGCGTATCTTTATCATTCATAAAAGAATGATTTTATGTCGCAGCGCGTCACATATGAATGATTGATCACCCCAAAAAGATTAACAAGTCTTTTTGTGCGGGATTTTTTGTCTATCGACTCACCAGCATTAGCCACTAGCCGAGAATTCCTTGTATGTCAGAGCGTTATGAAGAAAAACCACAAGCAGTACAAAAAGACGGTGAGGTATCTTTTCTGACAGCGGGAATGGATACTTTGAGTGACCGTCTGGATGAGCTGCGCGGGAGCCTGAGCTACAAGGCATTTGCCGAACTGGTGGGAATGAGTGAGTCGGGGATACGCAAATACTTCCCTCCGTTTAATTCACTGCCCACCATCGACAAGGCGCTGCGCATCGCGCGGACGTTCAATGTGAATCTGGAGTGGCTGGCCACCGGTCAGGGCCCGAAACACCCCGATGGAACGGCCGAGCAGATGGTGCAACGTGAGGAGTTTGATGAGGAGTACGCGCTGATCGACGGCTACCATGTCACCGTCAGTACCGGCCATGGTGCGTTTAATGATGATCATGAGGTTAAACGCAAGCTGGCCTTTCGCCGTAAGTGGCTCACGTTTCGCAAGTTAAACCCGGATAACCTGGTGGTGGTCTTCGCCAAAGGCGACAGCATGGAGCCCACCATCCACTCTGGTGACTCTATCCTGGTCGATATCAGCAAGAATCAGATCGAAGATGGATCCATCTTCGTGTTGCGCCTGGGGGAAGAGCTCTACGCCAAGCGCCTGCAGAAAAACTTCGATGGCGGGATCACTATCATCAGCGACAACCGCGATGATTACCCCCTGCAGGTCGTTCCAGCCAATCAGCTGGAAAACCTGGCCGTGATCGGCAAGGTAGTCTGGGCAGGGCACGATTTCTTTTAACGAGACATGCTCACAAGTGAGAGAGTCTCGCTTGTACAGCCCTTAAACCCAGATTTAAACCACTACTAGCGGTCACACAAAAGAAAAAACAGGCGCCAGCCTGTTTTTCATTTTCAGCGCATCCCAATCGCCTGAGCGTACCAACTTTTCATTTTGCGGTTAAGCGGCTTGGTTTAACCGCATCACGCCACAAGCCCCGCCATTCCTGAGTTTGTCCCGCCATCTCCCACTTGTTTTCACCAGCTCCCGGTTTTTCATTCTTGGTGATGGGTTACAGTTGGCCACCAGCAAACCGGCCAGCGCGGCCCACAACACCGGGCTGCGCAGCCACAGCCAGCGGGAGGTATTGGCCGAGAGGATAAACATACCGACCGAGAAGTGCAGCAGATTGGAGAGCACAAAAAGGATCACGATAGCCCCCAGTTGCTGCTCGCCAAATGCCAGCAACATCAAGGGGATACCGAGATTGCCGGTATTTCGGAACATGGCGGGCAAGATCAGGGCTGCCCGCTCAATCCCTTTGAGTTTGAGCAGTGCGAGCAGCAGACCGGGTAACAGAATAACCAGCGCCCCCGCCGCAATCAGCGGCATATGCTCCGCCAGCGCCAGCGGATACTTGACCAGCGCGGAGAAGACCAGCGCCGGGGTAAACAGCTCGATATTGGCTCGATTGACGTAACCGAGCGCAGCCCCCGGTCGCAATCGCCCGTAGAGGGCGCCGAGCCCGACCACACCGAACACCGGAATGACGATATTGAGCAAGGCGCTGAACATGGGCGGCGTCCGTTACAGTTCGCGGGCCGGTTTGCCCATCAGCACCACCGGATCCAGCGTCACTTCCAGTGCGCCATTGCTTACCCAGAGCTGACCATCGGAGATAGTGCAGGTGAGCTGCATGGTGCGCTCGACCATGGCGGTCAGCGGAAGAGTCTGGCTGTCGGAGAGTTCGATGATGCTGAGGTTGTCATGCTGGCTCAGCTTGCCCTGGTTCTGCTTCCACCAGACGGCTGTACCACGACCGCCGTAGAGGTAGAGCACCACCTGACGGGCGCGGTTACAGGCCTTTTTCAGCCGTTTTTCATCGGGTTGGCCCAGTTCGATCCAGAGCTCTATTTCGTCCGAGTAGTTCTTGCACCAGAGCTCAGGTTCATCATCGGCGCTCAATCCCTTGGTGAATTCCAGTCGCTCGGCAGCGTGCCAGGCAAAAGCCGCCAGCCGGATCATCATCCGCTCATCGGTTTCGGAGGGGTGGCGCGCCAGCGTGAGGGAGAAGTCCTGATACAGATTGCGATCCATATCAGACAAACTGATCTGGGCCTTGAATACGGTTGCCTTGAGAGCCATAGAAAACCTTGAACACCTGATAAGAGAAGGGTGAGTGGGAAATACGGGCGCCAGTGTAATCAAAATCGGCGGCAGGTTCGACCATCCTGACCATAGATTTTCCCTTCCCTGCCGGGATAAGTGCTTTAAAAGACACAAAAAACAAATGCCAGTCCGAAGACTGGCATTTGGCGGCATGGAGAAGCGACTCACTTCTCGGCGGACTGTACCCCGAACGCATTCAGCAGCATGCAACAGGTCACTGCCACCGCCACGAATCCGCTCAGAAAGATAAAGGGCATGGCCCCGTATCCCAGTACTGTCCAGATGGTGTGTTCAAGAAGACTCATTGTTGTGTCCTTCATCCGGTGAAAGGTGTGTTCCTTCTGGCGGATATTGGCTCCGCTCTTGATGCCTCCATTTGACCTCAATCAGCGGTTGGGTCCTATGCCACCAAAGTGATAAATGCAGGGTTCATTTGCGCTGGATCAAGCTTTTTGGCCAAATATCCATGCAGTTCAAGCAATTACCACCGCCAATCAAGGATAGACACAAACACGGCAGAATAAAAAAACGCGCCGGATGGCGCGTTTCTTGGACAGCACAGGCAAGGGATCAGTTGTCGCACAGATCGCTTGGCATGTCCTGACGCAGGCGGGTCCACAGCTTGCCGGACTCGATACCGTACTGACGCACCGTCATGAACACGGCTTCGTGGTTCTTGGTCTCCGCCAGATTGAGCAGGGTCTTGTAGTAGGCATCTGCGGTCTCGCGGGCCTGCTTGTCGGAGAAGTAGTAGCTGCCGACCCGGCTGTACAACCCTTTGAAACCGTTCAGGATCAAAGCGTAGATCGGATTGCCGGAAGCAAACGCCAGCTGGTGGTGCAGGCGATAATCGAACTCGGCATAAGCCTGGGCGTTGTTCTCGACCCCATCGGCGCCACGCAGGATCTCGGCTGCCTGTTCCGGATTGTGACGGATCGCTCCGCGGATAAAGATGGTGCAGATGTGGGTACGGGCGGAGAGCAGCTGAGCTATCAGATCAGGTACCTTGTCCTGATCCAGACGAGCCAACGTCTCCAGAATATTGAGGCCGGAGGTTTCCCAGAAATTGTTCACCTTGGTCGGCTTGCCATGCTGTATGGTCAACCAGCCATCACGGGCCAGTCGCTGCAGCACTTCGCGCAAGGTCGTCCGCGTCACCCCGATCAACTCGGATAATTCACGCTCGGCGGGCAGAATAGATCCGGGAGGAAAGCGATTGTTCCAGATGGACTCGATGATGTATTCCTCGGCAAACCCAGCTGGGCTCTGCGCTTTTATAACCATGAATTGACTCTGTTGTAATGCGTAAAAAGGCTGACGAATGATATCAAAGCGATGATGGCTGGCAAGCATAAGGTCAGTCCTCTGCTCACATATGGCAAATATAGTGTTGGGAATATGTATCTAATCGCCACGAGGGAGCCAGCCAACCCCGACAAGGTGGTTATAAAACAGACAGATGGGCAGAGATCCATCGGCTATCATTTATAATCGTCACGCTTTTTGATTAAAATCACGAGGAATCAGACAGATAAAGGCCAACATCCGGAGGCACAGGTCGAATCATCCTTGACTGCATAGAAGCAGATCCTAACAACAAAGTTGAGACCCATTATCATGCCAATAAGCCTAGGGCAGGCATTCGCCAAGAACTTCTTGGGCAATGCACCACAGTGGTATAAAAGCGCCATCTTGCTATTTCTGGCGATCAATCCGGTCGCTTTCTACCTTGATCCTTTCATTGCGGGCTGGTTACTGGTCGTTGAGTTTATCTTCACCCTGGCCATGGCCCTCAAGTGCTACCCCCTGCAACCGGGTGGCCTGCTCGCGATCGAAGCCGTGTTGATCGGCATGACCTCCGCCGATCAGGTCAAGCACGAGCTGGTCGCCAATATCGAAGTGCTGCTGCTGCTGGTGTTCATGGTGGCAGGCATCTATTTCATGAAGCAGTTGCTGCTTTATGTCTTCACCAAGCTGCTGATCGGCGTTCGCTCCAAGATCCTGCTCTCCCTCTCCTTCTGTCTGGTCTCCGCCTTCCTGTCGGCTTTTCTCGATGCACTGACGGTCATTGCCGTGGTGATCAGCGTTGCCACCGGTTTCTATGCCATCTATCACAAGGTCTCTTCCGGCAAGGAGTTTG
Organism: Aeromonas sp. 600886; assembly: GCF_049174935.1. Lineage (NCBI taxonomy): Bacteria > Pseudomonadati > Pseudomonadota > Gammaproteobacteria > Aeromonadales > Aeromonadaceae > Aeromonas > Aeromonas sp. 600886. The sequence goes on from NZ_JAAKUB010000020.1 coordinate 52,351, forward strand.
GTCACAGCCATGACCATACCGACGATAAGGAAGTGGCTGAGCGCAATCGCCAGGATCTCGATGATTTTCGCGCCTTCCTCCGCAGCCTGATGATGCATGCCGCTATCGGGACCGCGTTGGGCGGTGTCTGCACCCTGGTGGGCGAGCCGCAAAACCTCATCATCGGCGAGCAAGCCAGCTGGAACTTCGCCGAATTTGCCATTCGCATGTCCCCCGTGACCGTCCCCGTCTTTATCTGCGGTCTGCTGACCTGCGTGTTGGTGGAGCAGTTTCGCTGGTTTGGCTATGGCGCCCGCTTGCCGGACACAGTGCGCGCCATCATGGAGGAGTACAACCGCTACGAAGAGGCAAAACGCAGCCCGCAAGACAAGGCCAAGCTGATCGTTCAGGCATTGATTGCGGTCTGGCTGATCGTCGGTCTGGCCATGCACCTGGCAGCCGTTGGTCTGATTGGCCTCTCGGTCATCGTGCTGGCCACCTCCCTGACCGGGATCACCGAGGAGCACTCGCTGGGTAAAGCCTTCCAGGAGGCACTCCCCTTCACCGCCCTGCTGGCGGTCTTCTTCAGCGTGGTCGCCGTCATCATCGATCAGCAGCTGTTCAAGCCGGTGATCCAGCTGGTACTGGCTGCCAAGCCGGAGAACCAGCTGGCTCTCTTCTATCTGGCCAATGGGGTGCTCTCCATGGTCAGTGACAACGTCTTTGTCGGAACCGTCTACATCAACGAAGTCAAGACTGCCCTGCTCAATGGCGCCATTGACCGCGCCCAGTTCGATCTGCTGGCGGTAGCCATCAACACAGGTACCAACCTGCCATCGGTCGCCACCCCCAATGGTCAGGCCGCCTTCCTGTTTATGCTCACCTCGGCATTGGCGCCGCTGCTGCGCCTCTCCTATGGCCGCATGGTCTGGATGGCGCTGCCCTACACATTGGTGCTGGGGCTGATCGGCTTTTTCTCTGTCGAATTGCTGCTTGGTCCTGCCACTGAGTGGTTCTATCAGCACGGATGGCTGGTGATGGAGAGTGCGCTGCCAGCGGTACAGCCGGCACTGCATTAATCCGTTGCGACGGTTTCCGAGGGCCCTTTCAGGGCCCTTTTCTTTTCGGTTCCGCTCTGCTCTAATTCAGCCACTGTTTTTTCTGAGAGATCAATGAGATGATCGAGTTTCTCCGCCGTATCGCCGCCCATCGGCTGGCCTGGGGTCTGTTGGCAGCATCAGCCCTGTTCCTCGAGTTGTGCGCCCTCTTCTTCCAGCATGTGCTGGGCCTCTCCCCGTGCGTGATGTGTGTTTACGAACGGTTGGCGACCCTGGGTGTGCTGGCCGCTGGACTGCTCGGCATGGTGGCGCCGGATAAGTGGTATGTTCGCTGGAGTGCCATGTTGCTGTGGGGCTACAGTGCCTTCCGCGGCTTCCAGCTGGCCCTCAAGCATGTGGACTATCAGGTCAACCCCTCCCCGTTCAACGTCTGCAGCCCGTTTGCCGACTTCCCGAGCTGGGCTCCGCTCGATCAGTGGCTCCCCTGGCTCTTTATGCCGGAAGGGGATTGTGCCCAGATCACCTGGCAGTTCTTCGGTTACTCCATGCCCCAGTGGCTGGTCGTCATCTTCGCCGCTTACCTGTTGGTCTTCACCGTAGTGGCCATCGGCAATCTGGTGAAAGGGCGTTGCTGCAACTGATCATCATGGCCGTGTGGAGATAAAAGGGGGGAACCATTATGGCTCCCCCCTTTCTCGTTCTGGCTGACCGTATTTCTGGTTACGCCCTGGCAGTACCCATCTTGGCCTTGACCGCGCCAATCACCATGGGCAACAGGGAGATACCGATGATGCCGAAGATCAGCAGGGTAAAGTTGTGACGCACCACCGGCAGATTGCCAAAGAAGTGGCCGGCATATACGAAGGAGAGTACCCACAGCAGGCCGCCAACCAGGTTGAACGCCAAAAAGCGCGGATAGGTCATGGCCCCCATCCCTGCCACGAACGGCGCAAAGGTACGCACAATTGGCAGGAAGCGGGTGATGATGATGGTCTTGCCACCATGCTTGGCATAGAAGGCGTGGGTCTTCTCCAGATAATCCCGGCGGAAGATTTTGGAGTCCGGGTTACGGAACAGCTGCTCGCCGAAGAAGTGACCAATGGTGTAGTTGACCACGTTGCCCAGCACGGCAGCGATGATCAGCACGGCCGCCAGGGTATGGACGTCCAGCACGCTGCCCACGGTAAGCGCACCGGCGGCAAACAGCAGGGAGTCACCCGGCAGGAACGGCGTCACTACCAGCCCGGTTTCACAGAAGATGATGAGAAACAGGATGGCGTAAACCCAGACGCCATAGTTCTCGAACAGCTCTTTCAAATGCACATCAACGTGCAGGATAAAGTCGATTGCAAAGAGGATCAGATCCATTTTTTCCATACCCATAAAGTGAACGGCGTGGAGTCTACGCCAATGCCATTCGGGCGACAATCACCGAGGCAGCCTCTTTTTCATCCCGCAGCGCCCATCTTCAAATGAAACCGTTTTTCTGCTTCCTTCGAGGGTGGGAGCACAAAGAGAGATGCCGAGCATGGAGTTGAAAAGGTGAACTAGGAGGCCTGTTCCAGATCGCTGCGCACTGCGGGGGGAAGGCAACGCTCCCAGCCCCATAGCAACACCAGCAGCAGGGTCACATCATCGAACCATCCCAGCAAGGGCACCACGTCAGGGATAAGATCCACCGGACTGATGCCATAGAGCAGGATAAGGATCACCAGTCCCCTCGCCCACCAGGGGGTACCGGGATGGCGAAAGCCCTGATAGAGACGACGCAGTCGTTGCCAAATCAGCCAGCGTTTGCGGCTCATGATTCGATCAACTCGCTGCGCAGCCGCTGGATCTGATCCCGCAGTGCCGCCGCCTGTTCGAATTCCAGATCCCGGGCATGCTGGAACATCTGTTCCTCCATCCGCTTGATCTCTTTGGCAATCTCGCTGGCAGAGCGGACATGGTACTCCCCTTGCGGCTCGGCCGCCTTGCGCATCCCCTTGCCAGGTTTGCCTGCCGTGCGGCTGCCCCCCATGTCCATCACATCGCCAATGGATTTGTTGAGCCCTTTGGGGGTGATGCCATGCTTGAGGTTATGGGCATGCTGCACGGCGCGGCGCCGCTCGGTCTCCTCAATGGCGACCTTCATCGAGTTGGTGATGGTATCGCCGTATAGAATGACCTTGCCGTTGAGGTTACGCGCCGCCCGGCCGATGGTCTGGATCAGCGAGCGGGTCGAGCGCAGGAAGCCCTCTTTATCCGCATCCAGAATCGCCACCAGCGACACCTCCGGCATGTCGAGACCTTCCCGCAGCAGGTTGATGCCCACCAGCACATCGAACTTGCCAAGGCGCAGATCGCGGATGATCTCCACCCGTTCGACCGTATCGATATCGGAGTGGAGGTAGCGCACCTTGACGTCGTGCTCCGCCAGATACTCGGTCAAGTCTTCCGCCATCCGCTTGGTCAGGGTAGTAACCAGCACCCGTTCCTCGACGGCGACCCGCTTGCGGATCTCGGAGAGCAGATCGTCCACCTGCGTGGTCACCGGACGCACCTCGATCTCCGGATCGAGCAGGCCGGTTGGGCGCACCACCTGCTGCACCACATCGCCGCCGGACTTCTCCAGCTCGTAGGGGCCGGGAGTCGCCGAGACAAACACCGTCTGCGGCATCAGCGCTTCAAATTCGTCGAACTTGAGCGGCCGGTTGTCCAGCGCCGAGGGGAGCCGGAAGCCGTACTCCACCAGGGTCTCCTTGCGGGAGCGGTCCCCTTTGAACATGGCGCCGATCTGCGGCACCGTGACGTGGGACTCGTCGATGATGAGCAGGCCATCCCCCGGCAGGTAGTCAAACAGGGTGGGCGGCGGCTCCCCCGGCGCACGGCCGGAGAGGTAGCGGCTGTAGTTCTCTATGCCGGAGCAGTAACCCAGCTCCTGCATCATCTCCATGTCGAACTGGGTACGCTGGCTGATGCGCTGCTCTTCAACCAGCTTGTTGAGGGACAACAGCTGCTCGCGGCGGCTTCGCAGCTCCTCTTTGATATGCTCGATGGCCCCCAGGATGGTCTCACGCGGGGTAGCGTAGTGGGTCTTGGGATAGATGGTGTAGCGCACTACCGTCTGCTCGATGGCGCCGGTCAGGGGATCAAACTGGGAGAGGCGCTCCACCTCTTCATCAAAGAGTTCTACCCGCAGGGCCAGCTTGTCCGATTCGGCAGGGTAAATATCGATGACTTCACCGCGCACCCGGAAGGTACCGCGCTGGAACGCCATGTCGTTGCGGGTGTACTGCAGCTCAGCGAGGCGACGCAGGATATCGCGCTGGTTGATCACATCCCCCACTTTCAAGTGCAGCATCATGCTCAGATAAGCTTGGGGATCCCCCAGACCATAGATGGCCGACACCGAAGCAACGATCACCACGTCGCGCCGCTCCAGCAGCGCCTTGGTGGCCGACAATCGCATCTGCTCGATGTGATCGTTGATGGAGGCATCCTTCTCTATAAAGGTGTCGGTGGTCGGCACATAGGCTTCGGGCTGGTAATAGTCGTAGTAGGAGACGAAATACTCCACCGCGTTGTCGGGGAAGAACTCCTTCATTTCACCATAGAGCTGGGCGGCCAGGGTCTTGTTGGGAGCCAGGATCATGGTCGGGCGGTTCAAGGTGGCGATGACGTTGGCCATGGTGAAGGTCTTGCCCGAACCAGTCACCCCTAGCAGGGTCTGATGAGCCAGCCCCGACTCGATGCCATCCAGCAGTTGGGCAATCGCCGCGGGCTGATCCCCGGCGGGTTGAAACTGGCTGGCTAACTTGAACAATTTGCTCATGAACACTCCCGACACAAAACAGCAGAGGAGCAGTGTAACCGAGGGTTTGGCAGCGGTACACCCGTGCCATCATCCCGCGAATGGCTTGACCACCCAGGACACCTTCTGTATGATGCTCCTCCTTGCCTGATGTTCCCCCGTAGTTCAGTCGGTAGAACGGCGGACTGTTAATCCGTATGTCACTGGTTCAAGTCCAGTCGGGGGAGCCAAATTCCTCACCATCTCGGTGCAGGTTATCCACTTTAGTGCCCTCTCCTGCCAATTTTAATGCACAAGATCTTTCTTGCTGCTGACGCTCCCTTTTGTTACCCGTCCCGGCTCGACAGAGTTTTCTCCTGTCGCATCTAACTATTTGATTTTTATACAAACATTTTTCTTCCGGTATTTTTTGAACAGCCCTTGCATCCCAGTACTGGCGCGGCTTTCAGGGCGATGAACAAGTTTCATAAACAGGGTTATCCACAGATTCTGTGGGTAAGTGCAGCAAGCCCTGTCAGGACGCGGGATTGCCTGTTATCCCCTGCAACAGGAGACCATTTTACAGGCTAACCTGATTTTATTCTGTTTTGTCCCACCCTCTGTAACTGTTGATTAACAGGCTCTATTGGCACTTTCCAGAGATATCTTTTTGCCAGCCCTTTCCCCATATGGGAATGACGCTAGTATCTCGTCATTTGACTCTTTTACGACCAAGAGCTCCCCAGGTTGAATCTGCTGAAACCGATCTGTGGCGAAGCGCTAGACAGCAGAATCTAAAATCTCACCTATGACAGTGCAAGCCCGGCTGCAACCAGCATGTTTCACTAATTGACAACGGGAAGGAGAGCAAAAATCACCTGCTTTTTTCCGATGCTCCCCTTATCCCGCCGCCTGCTCATTAAATAGCGTCCGATAACTTCCGATTAATCCCCCCTTATGCTTCTTTATTAGTGATAGATACGGCACAATATCGGCCCCACTTTTTTCCTCGGTTTTTCCGGGCATGACTATAGATTTTGTGACACTGCTGCATCAAAGCGACTCCCTGCTGCTCTTCGTGGTATTGGCCTTCGGCCTGCTGCTTGGCAAAGTGCGGATTGGCAACTTCCAGATTGGCAACACCATAGGTGTGCTGTTTACCGCCCTGCTGTTTGGCCAGATGGGCTTCGAGTTTACTGCCACCACAGAAAACGTCGGCTTTATGCTCTTCATCTTCTGTGTGGGGATTGAGGCTGGCCCCCACTTCTTCAGCGTCTTCCTGCGCGATGGCATCCACTACATCACCCTGACTCTGGTGATCTTGCTGACAGCTCTGCTGCTGACAGTGGGGCTGGCCAAGTTCTTCAATCTGGGGCCGGGCATGGCGGCGGGGATCCTGGCGGGTTCCCTCACATCGACCCCGGCGCTGGTGGGTGCACAGGATGCCCTGCGCAGTGGTCTGCTCAACCTGCCCCATCAAACCGATATGCAGGCGGTACTCGACAACATGGGCATCGGCTACGCCCTGACCTATCTGGTGGGTCTGGTTGGTCTGATGCTGGTGGTGCGCTATCTCCCGTCACTGGCACGACTCGATCTCAATACCGAAGCGCAAAAAATCGCCCGTGAGCGGGGCCTCTCCGACAGCGACAGTCGCAAGACCTATCTGCCCATCATTCGCGCCTATCGGGTTGGCCCCGAGCTGGCAGCCTGGATTGGCGGCCGTACCCTGCGTGAAACAGGCATCTATCCCCACACCGGCTGCTATGTGGAGCGGATCCGCCGCAACGGCATTCTCGCCAGTCCCGATGGGGATGCCGTCATTCAAGAAGGGGACGAGATCGCCCTGGTGGGCTATCCCGAGAGCCACGAGAAACTGGACGTCAACTACCGCAACGGTAAAGAGGTATTTGATCGCAACCTGCTCGACCTGCAGATCGTCACCGAAGAGATAGTGGTGAAAAACGACGCCGTGGTCGGCCGCCATCTGGTGGAGCTCAACCTCACCGAGAAAGGGTGCTTCCTCAACCGGGTGGTACGCTCCCAAATAGAGATGCCGTTCGATCGCAACATCATGTTGCAAAAAGGCGATGTGCTGCAGATCAGCGGCGAGAAACAGCGGGTCAAACTGCTGGCCAACAAGATCGGCTTTATCAGTATCCACAGCCAGACCACAGATCTAGTGGCTTTCACCACCTTCTTCGTGCTCGGCTTGCTGATCGGCTCCGTCTCGCTGGTGTTCGGCCAGATTGAATTTGGCCTCGGCAACGCCGTCGGTCTGCTGTTGGCTGGTATTCTGATGGGGTATCTGCGGGCCAACCACCCCACCGTGGGTTACGTACCGCCCGGAGCCCTGCGACTGGCCAAGGATCTCGGTCTTGCGGTCTTTATGGTGAGCACCGGCCTCAAGGCGGGTGGCGGCATTCTGGATCACCTGAGCGAAGTGGGTGCCGTAGTGCTCTTCTCCGGCATGTTGGTCACTACCCTGCCGGTGCTTGTCGGTTATCTGTTCGGGGTCTGGGTATTGAAAATGAACCCGGCGCTGCTGCTCGGCGCCATCACTGGTGCCCGTACCTGCGCCCCCGCCATGGATGTGGTCAACGAGGCCGCCAACAGCTCCATTCCGGCGCTTGGCTACGCAGGTACCTATGCGGTGGCCAACGTGATGCTGACGCTGGCAGGCTCCTTTATTATCGGCTTCTGGTTCTAACCAGTAACCATCAAATTACCGCTAACAAAGAAGGGAGCCTCAGGCTCCCTTCTTGCTATCTGCCTTTCTCCCGAGATGCGGATCAGGCTTATTGGTGTGATCTCACCTGACACCAACCATCAGCGCTGAACTCTGCCCCCTATCCTACAATGGTTGACGCTCTGCTCTGCTCTGCTCTGCTCTGCTCTGCTCTGCTCTGCTCTGCTCTGCTCTGCTCTGCTCTGCTCTGCAATGAGTGATGGCAGATCACGGAAACAAAAAAAGCGCCCTGAGGCGCTTTTTTCATATCAACCGGATAATCATGCTTTGAACTTGCTGAACACCAGGGAGGCGTTGGTACCGCCAAAGCCGAAGCTGTTGGACATGACGGTGTTGAGCTCGGCCTCTTCGTACTCGCGCACGATGGGCAGACCTTCGGCCTTCTCGTCCAGAGTCTCGATGTTGATGCTGGGAGCGATAAAGCCGTGCTCCATCATCAGCAGTGAGTAGACAGCCTCGTGCACGCCGGCAGCGCCGAGCGCATGGCCGGTCATCGCCTTGGTGGCAGAGATCTTGGGACCGTTGGCACCAAACAGAGTCTGGATGGCTTCCAGCTCCTTGGTATCGCCAACCGGGGTGGAGGTACCGTGGGTGTTGATGTAATCAACCTTGCCAACCCCCTGCATTGCCATCTTCATGCAACGCACCGCGCCTTCGCCGCTCGGCGCGACCATGTCATAGCCATCGGAGGTAGCACCGTAACCGGTCAGCTCGGCATAGATGTGAGCACCACGCGCCAGCGCATGTTCCAGCTCTTCGATCACCAGAATGCCGCCGCCACCGGAGATAACGAAACCATCGCGATTCGCATCATAGGTACGGGAGGCTTTTTCCGGCATGTCGTTGTACTTGGTGGAGAGGGCCCCCATGGCGTCAAACTGGATGGTAGAGGACCAGTCCAGCTCTTCACCGCCACCAGCGAAGACCACATCCTGTTTGCCAAGCTGGATCAGCTCAAGCGCGTGACCGATGCAGTGGGCAGAGGTTGCGCAGGCGGAGCTGATGGAGTAGTTGACCCCCTTGATCTGGAACGGGGTCGCGAGGCAAGCAGAGGTGGTGGAAGACATGGTGCGCGGCACCATGTAAGGGCCCACACGCTTGACCCCTTTCTCGCGGGCGATATCCACAGATTCCGAGGTGTTCTTGCCGGAGGCACCACCTGAACCGACCACCAGGCCGGTACGCTCGTTGGAGACCTGATCTTCCGCCAGACCGGCATCTTCAATGGCCTGCTGCATGGAGAGATAGGCGTAGGCCGCAGCGTCGCCCATGAAACGCATGACTTTACGGTCAATCAGTTCAGACGGATCGAGTTTGATGTTACCCCAGACACGGCTGCGCAGATTGTGCTGCTCGAACTGCTCGGAATAGGTGATGCCGGATTTACCTGCTTTCAGGGAGGCCAGCACTTCTTCCTTGTTGTTGCCGATACTGGAGATGACGCCGATACCGGTGATCACTGCTCTTCTCATTAATTCATCTCGTCTGGAAAAACTGGCGCCAAGTCTACCCGCTTTCGGCTGCCAAACTGGTCTGCTTTCACGTAGAATGCCCGCGATTTTGTGACGCGAGCCGAGGAAAACGTGAGTCAAACATCCTTACATCATGCCCGATTGGACTGGAATGAAGCGGGAACTCCTGTCTCCAGTGACTTCGGGGATGTGTACTTTTCCAATGATAACGGTCTAAGTGAAACCCGCTACGTCTTTTTGCAGCAAAACCGGCTACCTGCGCGATTTTCGCACCACGATAGTGACAGTTTCGTGATAGGTGAAACAGGTTTCGGCACAGGTCTTAACTTTCTGGCGACAATGCAAGCCTTCCTGGAACAGGCGCCCCAATCCGGTAACGGCTCCCGTCTGCACTTCATCAGTTTCGAGAAATACCCCCTGACCCAAGACGATCTGCGCAAGGCGCTGGCCGCCTGGCCTGAACTTGGCCACTTGAGCCAGGATCTTGTCGCCCAGTGGCCACTGCCGGTTTCCGGTTGCCACCGCCTGCATTTTACGGGTGGCCGCACTCGCCTCGATCTCTGGTTTGGCGACATCAAGGATATGCTGCCGCAAGTGCCTCACCGGGCAGAGGGGCTGGTGGATGCCTGGTATCTGGATGGTTTCTCCCCAGCCAAGAACCCGGAGATGTGGACACAGGAGCTGTTTGATAGTCTCGCTCGCCTCGCCCGTCCCGATTGCTCCATCGCCACCTTTACCTGTGCCGGTTTTGTCCGTCGCGGCCTGATTGCCGCCGGTTTTGCCATGAAGAAGGTGAAGGGCCACGGTAGCAAGCGGGAGATGCTGGTGGGGGATCGCACCGACAAGCAGCCGCAGCAGACCATAGCCCCTTGGTATGCCCGTCCTGCCGGACGCGCTGGCGAGGTAGTGATCATCGGCGGCGGCATCGCCTCGGCCATGACGGCGCTCTCTCTGGTGGAGCGGGGTCGCAAGGTGACGTTGCTGTGCGCAGATGGCGAACCGGCCACCGGCGCCTCGGGCAACCGCCAGGGTGCCCTCTATCCACTGCTTAACGGCGAGCACGATGCGCTGTCACGCTTCTATTCGCTCGCTTTTGGCTATGCCCGCCAACGGCTGCTGGCGTTGGCCGAACGCCATCCTATCGCTTTCGAATTATGTGGAGTGACCCAGCTCGGCTATGACGACAAATCGGCAGCCAAGCTGGCGAAAATGAACCAGGGCCCCTTCCCGGCCGAACTGATGCATCCCCTCTCTACAGCAGAGGTAGAGCAGGTGGTTGGCCTGCCCTGCGGCCACAGCGGCGTCAGTTACCCGCTGGGGGGCTGGCTCTGCCCTGCGGATCTCACCCGCGCTGCAATCAAAGAAGCACAAACCAGTGGTCTGCTGCAGGTGGAGTACCACACCCAAGTAAGCGCCATTGCCGAGCAGGCCGATGGCTGGCAAGTAGAAAGCCAGGATGGCCGCCACTGGCAGGCCCCCAATCTGGTGGTCGCCGCCGGTCACCAGTTGCCAGCATTGATCCCCTTTGCCGAGCTGCCGCTCTATCCGGTGCGCGGTCAGGTGAGCCATGTGCCGACCACAGCCAGCTTGCGTCAGCTCAAGACCGTGCTCTGCTACGATGGCTACCTCACGCCAATGCACAACGATCACCACTGCATCGGCGCCAGTTATGGCCGCAACCAAACAGACCTTGCGTTTCGAGCCGAGGAGCAAATCCAGAATCAGGTGCGGTTGCAAGCCTGCCTGCCGGAGCAAACCTGGCACGCCGAAGTGGATGTGAGCGGCAACGAGGCGCGCGTAGGGGTGCGTTGTGCCAGCCGGGATCACCTGCCGGTGGTGGGGCCAGTGGCCAGACTGCAAGGTCTGGCGGATCACTATGCGCAGCTGCAGCATGATCAGCACAACGCCCAGCCGCTCCCCCTTCACCCCGGCCTCTATGTGCTGGGGGCGCTCGGCTCGCGGGGCCTCTGCTCGGCCCCGCTCTGTGGTGAGCAGCTCGCCAGCGAGATCTGCGGCGATCCCTTGCCGCTGGCCGCCGATCTGCTGGAAGCGCTCCACCCAGCCCGTTATTGGGTACGCAAGCTGCTCAAGGGCAAAGCGCTGGTCTAAACCGGACTCTGCAAACAAATAGAATGGCCGCTCATCGGGCGGCCATTCTATTTATCAAATCATTCGATAAAGAGGCGTGTTGGCAGGATATCGGACCCTCTATAGCGCTCACTTGGGCCAATGCACCCCGAGCTGTTCGCCATAACCCGTCTGACGCTGGAAATCGTCTACCCGTGCCTTCACCTTGTTCAATTCGCCACTGCCCGCAGCCCAGGCGGCATAGCGCAACGCCTGGCAATCTGCATGGCCTGGTAGTGCCGCAATCGCCCCGCCCACCTGATTTCCGCCTTGCAGCACCATCTCTTTGAAACGGGATTCATAGTCAAACATGCTGGAGAGCAGCCGACCCCAGCGCTGGCGAGCAGGGTCACTGCCCTCCGAACTCTGACGCCAGCGGGGCAACAATACAGTGGCATGAGTCGTTACCGTTACCCGTTTGAGCTGGCAACGCCCCGGCAACTGGTCGGTTTCCAGCTGCCAGTCCACCTGATAACTCGCCTTGCCGAGCACAGGCTTGCCATTCACCTTGGGGGCACTCTGAGCAATGGCGCGTGCCAGTTGATCTGGCTGGGCGGCACTTACCTCATAAAAACGGACATTGATGCGGGACTCTGGCACCACTTGCGGCCGGCTCGGCTGAGCCTGACTCATCAGGGGCAACAGCAATAGCACGCTCCCCACTACTCCATAAACCTTGCTGACCATGCCAGACTACCTTCCTTGATTGCACGGGCGGAGTACCAACCTTGGTGAAACCCACCGCCACACAGATGACGGGTATAGCCTATGTGTGACCAAGAGGCGGCGCAATACAATGATGCGCCCAGAAATCAGAGCAAGCTCACAGGTTGCGTGAGCAAAGTATGGCACAAGGATGAAACTGTATTTTTATTGAGCAGGACGACTGATGCGCTGCCAGTCGAGGTGATAGTTTTTCACATTGATGTCATGACCATCTATCTGAATGAAATGATCATTTTTAAGACGGTTGGCAAAAAAGTCCTGATCTGCCCCCTCATTGAGCCACAGCTCGCAAAGTCCCCGTTTTCCCTCTTTGGCATAAAATCTCGGGGTGACCAGCAACGCGACCCCATCTACCCGGATGGCATGACGGGCCAGGCAGTTTGCTTCGGTGGTTTTGGATGCCAGCGCGGCAAAACGGGGTCTGTTCCCCTCGGCAACCACCAGTACGCCGTAAGAGTGAGGAGCCATGAGACGCCGCATGGCGACCGCCTGATGAGGACCGGTTTGATGAAAACCGTCATTGGTTACCGCAAACACGCAAGTAGGTGAAAATAGCATCGCGAGCAGGAAAAGAGAGCGTTTAATGCCTGAAAAATCACCAATCACCATATAAAAGCCTCAAAAGACAACCAAGGCTGGCAAGGGTAGGTAGCCAAACCCGCTGGGTAAAGTACCTTTACCTTTCTTTAATTCTGTTCATGGGGTTAAACGTTGATTTAGCTCACACAACATCCTGTTTCCAGTCGCCACTCTACCCCTATCGGAATAGACTCCTTCCACTCTCATCCAATCAGAAGGCAACATATGCTGGAACTCATTGTTGGCACCCTGGTCACCCTGGTGGTGGGCCGTGCCATTTTCAAAGGATACTCCGCAACTGGGGTGCTGCTGAGCGGCGGCTTGCTGCTGCTGGTCATCACCGCCATGATGGGCAAGCCGGTATTGCCGAGCAAGGTGGTCAGCACCGGTTATCTCGCAACCGATATCTTCGAATACGTCCGCTTCCTGCTCAATGATCGTGGCGGTGGACTGGGGATGCTGATCATGGTGCTCTGTGGCTTCGCCGGCTACATGAGCCATATCGGCGCCAACACCATTCTGGTCAAGCTGGCCAGCAAACCGCTCGGCATCATCAAATCCCCCTATATCCTGCTGGTGGCTGCCTATCTGGTGGCCTGCGCCATGTCGCTGGCGGTGAGCTCCGCTACCGGCCTCGGCGTGCTGCTGATGGCCACCCTGTTCCCGCTGATGGTCAACATGGGGATCTCCCGTGGCGCGGCTGCGGCCGTGTGCGCCTCGCCAGCCGCCATCATTCTGGCACCGACCTCAGGGGACGTGGTGATGGCTGCTCAGGCCGCCAACATGCCGCTGCTGGATTTTGCCTTCAAGCTGACCCTGCCCATCTCGCTGGTGGCGATCGCCTGCATGGCGGTGACCCACTTCTTCTGGCAGCGCTACCTTGATCAAAAATCCGGTGAGCACAACGAGCCGGTCGCCCCGGGTGATCTGGTGACGACTGCGCCCGCTTTCTACGCCATCCTGCCGTTCACCCCCATCATCGGGGTACTGGTGTTTGACGGTAAATGGGGTCCACAGCTGGACATCGTCACCATCATCGTCATGTGCATGGTGCTGGCCAGCCTGCTGGAACTTGTCCGCATCCGCAATGGCAAGGAGCTGCTGGATGGTCTGCAGGTCTGCTGGCGCAACATGGCTGACGCCTTTGCCGGTGTGGTCATGCTGCTGGTCGGTGCCGGCGTATTTGCCCAAGGTCTGATGACCATCGGCTTTATCGACACCCTGCTGGCTCACGCTCAGGATCTCGGTTCCGGCGGCCTGATCATGATGCTGTCGCTGGTGGTGATCACCACCCTGGCAGCCTTTACCACCGGCTCGGGTAATGCCCCCTTCTACGCTTTCGTGGAGCTGATCCCCAACCTGGCCAGCAGCCTTGGCATCAACCCGGCCTATCTGGTGATCCCGATGCTGCAAGCCTCCAACCTGGGTCGCACCATTTCTCCGGTCTCCGGGGTGGTGGTCGCCTGTGCGGGGATGGGCAAACTCTCGCCGTTCGAGGTGGTCAAGCGCACCAGTATGCCGGTCGCCGTCGGCCTGCTGGTGGTGATCATCGCCACCCAGATCATGGTACCCGCCTGATCGCAGACCAGCCCGGCACCCTGCCGGGCTGGTATCCTCCCCCCCCTTTGCAGTAGACTCGGTGCTCATTTTCCCCCTAAGGAGGACCGAGATGAGTATTACGGTTCAACTTGCCCATTTCAGTGATTGCCACTCCCACTTCGATGGCGCGCCCATGAGCTTCTCCCCTGTCGGTGAAAGTCAGTGGCGCACCCAGTGCGGCGGTTATGCCCGGATCCTGACCCGACTGACCCAACTGCGTGCCAAAGCCGCAGCAGCCGGCCAGCGTTTTCTGTTTCTGCACGGTGGCGACTCCTTTCAGGGCTCTCTCTATTTCAACCGCTTCAAAGGGCGCGCCAACGCCGACCTGCTCGCCATGCTGGCCCCCGATGCCATGGTACTTGGCAACCACGAATTCGATCTGGGCAACGGCCCACTGGTGGAGTTCTTGCGCCAGCTCGATTTTCCGGTACTGGCCGCCAATCTGGACAACAGCCAGGAGCCTGCCGACACAACCCTTGGGCTGTGGGATATCCCCCACCTCTACGATGCCCATCAGCCCTGGCATCGCCGGGTGATCGATGGGGTTCCCTTTGCTCTGCTCGGCATCACCCTCGCCCAGATGGCCGCCATCGCCAACCCGGATCCCCACACCCGTTTCCACGCAGTGGCTGACACCCTCAGCAAAGTGCTGCGGGAGATAAAGAGCGAAGGGATCCAGCATATCGTGCTGCTGAGCCACCTCGGGCTGGATCAGGACAAGCTGCTGGCCGAGCGTTTCCCCGAGCTCAGCCTGATCATCGGTGGCCACACCCACAGTCTGCTGGGGGATCTCGCGCCGCTGGGTCTGCCAAGCGAAGGCAGCTATCCGCTGATGAACAACGGGGTGGCCATTTTGCACGCAGGCCACAGCGCCCTCTGCCTCGGCGTCTGCGAGCTCACCTTCGATAAGGCGGGCCGTGTCGTACAAAGTGAGGGGCAGCTGGAGTGGCTCCCCTGGCAACCCTGGCCGTTCGCCTCCACGCCACCCGCCGGGCTCACCTTCTGCGAGCCGGATCCACAGCTTGAACAACATCTGGCCAAACGCTATCGGCCAGAGATCGAGACCATGAGCCAGCGCATCGTCACCCGACTGGCAGCTCCACTGCACCATCAGCGGCTGCCGGATGCCACCTTGCCCCATGGCAGCCAACTCGCCCCGCTGGTGGCCCGCGCCATGCTGACCGCCGCCCGTGAACAAGTGGGTGAGGTAGACTTTGCCCTGCACAATGCTGGCGGCGTGCGCTGCTCGCTGGAGCCTGGCCCCCTGAGCGAAGCGGATATCGCCGGTCGCCTGCTGCCGTTTGCCATTCCCCTCACCCTCTATCGAGTGCACGGTCACGAGTTGGCGGAAGCGCTGGAGAATGCCATCGACAACGCCACCAATAACGGCGTGGTCGGCAATGGTAACGGCAGCTTCCCCTACACTGCGGGAATACGATTCACCTATCAGGCCAATCTGCCCAAGGGCCAGCGCATCACCCGACTGGAGTGGGAAGCCGCCCCCTGCCAGTGGCAAACGGTCAATGCCGAACAGGTCTATCGGGGGGTGTCAAGCGCCTATACCGCCTCCGGCAAGGAGGGTTACACCGCACTGGCGCGTACCCTGACCCAGCACAACCAGGAGCTCGGCATCACCCTGGCCGATGCTTTTATCCGCTGGGCTCGCCACCTGCCAGCGCTGGAAGCGCAGCCGCCTCTGGTTGAGTACTTCAGTTGATATCGGGGGATGCCTTTGCCACATCCCCCTGATGGCCTATATTGCCGCAGCCAGCGCCCGGTTCCCTTCCAGAACCGGGCTTTTTCGAGAATATTTTCCCCACACGGGCCCGCCCCATTGCATCGTACTCACTAGCTCGGCAAGATAGGCCCGCTTTCAAGACCAGCTGCAGGAACAGGCGACTTCATGAATCACTCCATCCGTTTCACTCCCCCTCGCGTCAACCCGGGCATCAAGCCAGCCATCGTGCTGCTGACCGCCCTGCTGGCGCTGCTCTTCTGTCTGCGCAACCCGCTTGTTTACGCCATGGCGCCGGGCTTTGATGCCTCGCTGTTCGCGGTGATGGGCAAGATGTGGAGCGAAGGGGGTGTGCTCTATCGCGACATGATCGACATCAAGGGGCCGATGATCTTCGCCCTCGATGCGCTGGGCTATGGAATGGGTGGTTTTGTCGGGATCTGGGCGCTGGAGTGGGTGCTATGCTGGCTCGGACTGCTAGCCAGCTGGCAAGCCTTTGCCCAACTTGGCCTCTCGTTCAAGGCGCGTCTCGGTGCCATGCTGGCGGTGTTGGCCCTCTACGGTACCCGTTACTACTACGGCAACATGACCGAGGACTGGACCTTCCATCTCGCCCTCATCGCCCAGTGGGCCTTTATCACCCTGCTGCTGGACAAGGGATTTCGCTGGTGGCCCGCGCTGGTGGCGGCCCTCACCTTCGCCATCGTCGCCTGGATGCGCACCAACAACGGCGCCTTCTGGGGGGCCTGGTATCTGGTGCTGTTCTGCCACTGGTGTCTGCACGAGAAGTGGCGTGATGCCATCTTGCTGCTCATCTCCAGCCTGCTGGGGTTGGCGCTGATTGGCGGCCCGCTTTACGCCTACTTCCAGCAACATGATCTGCTGGCGGCCTTCAAATACTACGCCTTCGACATCTTCTTCGAGGGGAGCTACGGCAATGGCTTCTCCCCCATGGTGGGCGCCGTCGGCCTGCTGCGCACAGGCCTTGTGATGCTGCTGCCCGCCTTCATCATTCTGATGCTGAGCCGCCGTCAGGAGTGGTATCTGCCCGCCCTGCTGGCGACCCTGTTTGGGGTGCTGTTCACCCTGATCGCCAACTCGGTCTCCGGCCATGTGTTCGATCACTATGACGTGCTCTATCTGCAACTGGCAGTGCTACCGCTGGCGGTATTGCTGGATCGCAGCGAACAGCAGGCTGATGCCATCGGCCTGCTCTGCATCTCGCTGGTGGTACTCACCGCCAGCTGGCTGCTGGCCCAGCAGCTCGCCTTTGGCTGGAGCACCAAGGAATGGTCCCTCGAACGGGTCAACGAGGTGCTCGGCACCAGCCTGCTGTGGGCGCTGCCTGTGCTGATCCTCATCCCCCTCTGGCGCGCCTGGGATGTGCGCAGTGCCACCCCCTGGCTCGCAACGCTGGCCATGCTGCTGCTGATGATCAACAACGCTTGGGAAGGAACCCTCAAGGGTCGCCCCTTCAATCCGGCGGCGCAGGTGCGGGTCGATCGCATCAAGGCCGAGACCAGCCCGAGCGACAAGATCTGGGTCGATGGCATCCAGCCGCAATATTATCTCTGGACCGATCGCCAGCCGGCTTCCGCCTACCTCTTCTTTGCCAACGTCAATCCGCCCTATGACGTGCGCGAGCGGGTGCTGGCCGATATCCAGCGCCAGAATCCGAAGTTCATCATCGCCAAGCCGGATCGGGTGAGCGAGGAGCTGAAAAAGCCGAGCACCCCTTCCCATCTCGCCTTCTATCAATACCTGACCAACCACTATGAAGAGGTGGATCCGGGTCTCTATCGCCGACGCTGATCGTCAATACGCCCCGCAGGGCGGCCATTGTTGCAATGGCCGCCCTTTTTCTTGCGCCAGAGCCCCCTTGCAGCAGCGGCCCGCAGTAGGCAAGCCCGCCCGAGATAACTACAATGACGCTCTTTTTGATGTAACGAGTGACACCATGGCGGAACTGACTTATCTGGGCGGCTATCCCGACCCCCTCAAGGCACAGGTACAGCAGCTGATTGCGGCAGGCAAGCTGGGGGAGATGCTGGCCAAACGCTATCCGGAGAGCCACCAGATCCAGAGCGACAAGGCGCTGCTCGCCTACACCATGGAGCTGAAGAACCGCTACCTCAAGAGCTCGGCGCCCCTGTCAAAGGTGGTGTTCGATGGCAAGATCAACGTGATCAAGGATGCCCTCGGCCTGCACACCTACGTCAGCCGGGTGCAGGGCAGCAAGCTCAAGGCCAAGAACGAGATCCGCATCGCCGCCCTGTTCAAGGAGGCGCCGCCCCCGTTCCTGAAAATGATCGTGGTGCACGAGCTGGCCCATATCAAAGAGAAGGATCACAACAAGAGCTTCTACCAGCTCTGCCAGCACATGGAGCCAGACTATCATCAACTGGAGTTTGATCTCAGGCTCTGGCTCACCTGGCGCGATATCGACAAGGCCAACCGCTAGGCTGACAACCGTTTCAGGGAGGAAACATGTCATTTGCCGCCATCCCCTTTGGTGCCACGCGCTTTATTGCCACTTTGGTAATGACCAACTTGAGCTGCGTTGCCCGTCCCCACCGCGCGTTACGTGGGCTGCTGGCGCTACTGCTTCTGCTCGCGGGCCACAGTGCCCGGGCCGATGAGCGCTGGCAGAGCGACAGCTATCTGGTCGAGACCTTTATGGCCATCGTCATGGAGCGGGAGTATGGCGAAGCCAGGCAGACCCGTTTTGCACGCTGGCAGCAGCCGATCCGGCTGCAACTTATCAACGAGTCGGGTGACAAGCCGCTGCAGGCCGACGTGGTGAAGGTACAGGCGGCCCATCTGGCCCGCATCACCGGCCACCCCATCAGCATGGTGACCGCAAAGCCCAACCTCACCCTGATCATGACCGACTACAGCAAGATGAAGAGCTGGGCCAACCGCACCATGGGGGGCGATCCATCGGTCAAGATGGCGCTCAAGGAGGGGCTCTGCCTTGCCAACTTCGCAACCAATGCGAAACACGAGATCAGCCGTGCCACCATCATCATTCCGGTAGACTACAGCAGAGCCAAGGGGCGTTTTCTCGACTGTGTGGTGGAGGAGTTCACCCAGGTGATGGGGCTGCCCAACGACTCGGACAAGGTGTTTCCCTCCATCTTCAATGACAACAGCATCGACAGCTTTTTGACCGGGCTGGACTATGTGCTGCTCAAGATGGCCTATCACCCGGCCCTCAAAGCCGGGATGAGCAGTGCCGAGATCCGCGCCGCACTGCCCATTGCGCTGGCCGACCTGCGCGCTAGGGGGGAGATCCGCGAAGCCAATCGCCGGGTGCAGCAGCAGAGCCTGAAAAGCTGGGCGGGACTCTAACGGCATGGCTCAACCCAGAGCCAGACAAGCCACTGCGACTCACCACCAACAAAAAACGCAGCCACCTGGCTGCGTTTTTTGTTGTCCGAGGATCAACGGATCAGTAGCGGGCATGCCCATTTATCCAACACCAGAATTATCCACTGACCATGGGGATCAGGATGCGACGTTCTCTTCCGGCATCCAGCTCTCGGCGTTCTCCCACACCTCCTGCACCATGGCTTCGGCCAGCTCTTTGTCTTCCTTGCTGGCACGGCTGACGGTCAGAGCCATGGCGCTGCCCGGCGCGACCCGCACATGGATATCGGGGAATTTTTCGCCAAGCTGCTTGAGCAGCTCCTGACGCAGCGCCTCCATGGTCGAGGTCGGGATCTGATGTTTTCTGTCAATGATGATTTCAAGACGCATAGGAAACTTCTCCATGATTTATAACTGTATTTTTATCCAGTATTCATGGGAAGTAAAGTGCCAACTTGCACCAATCAGAAAAGATCCAGTTGCTGACCGCAGATCCGGTCGAACGACTCGCCGATAAAGGGCAGGATGGCGTCGGCAATGGGTCGCAACTGCTTGTCGATATAGTGTTCGTAATCGATGGCGCTGCGCCGGTACTCCAGCGGTTCTGGGCCATTGAGGGTCATCAGATAGGCGATGGTGCCCCGATGCTGATAGCGCAGGGGCAGACCGCGGCGCAGGTTCTCCTCATCGGCCAGCCGCGCCGCTCGCACATGGGGCGGTACATTCTTCTGATACTCCTCGAGCTTCTGGCGCAGCCGTTTGCGGTAGATAAGCAGATCGTCGTGACGACCGGCACGGGTCTCATCCACCATGGTGCGCACATAGCCGCTGGGATCTTCATCGTGAAACACCAGTTCATAGAGGCGGGTCTGAAACTGCTTGGCCAGCATGGTCCAGTCGGTGCGCACCGATTCGAGCCCCTTGAATACCAGCTGTTCACTCCCCTCACTGGCCTTGCCAACCAGCCCCGCATAGCGCTTCTTGCTCCCCTTCTCCAAGCCGCGGATGGTGGGCATCAGAAAGCGGCGATAGTGGGTCTCGTACTGGATCTCGAGATAACTCGGCAGGTCGAACTCGCGCCTGATCAGTGCAGCCCAGTTATCGTTGATCATTTGCGCCAGTCGCTGGCCGATCTCATCCGCCTCATCCGGGCTGGTCTCGCGCCCCAGATGGACAAAGGTGGAGTCGGTGTCACCATAGATCACCTCGAACCCCTTCGCCTCAATCCACTCGCGGGTCTGCTGCATGATGCTGTGACCACGCAAGGTAATGGACGAGGCAAGTCGCGGATCATAGAAACGGCAGCCCCCCGACCCCAGCACGCCGTAGAAGGAGTTCATGATGATCTTGATGGCCTGGGAGAGCGCCTTGTTGCTGGCGGCCTTGGCCCGATCCCGCGCCGCCCACAAGGTAGCGATGAGCTCCGGCAAGAAGTGCCGCTCGCGGGAGAACATGGCGCCGCGAAAGCCCGGAATAGCGTGGTCGGGGTGTTGCAACCCCTCGATAAGTCCCATGGGATCGATGCAGAAGGTGCGGATGATGCTGGGATAGAGGCTCTTGAAATCGAGCACCAGCACATGGCGATAGAGACCGGGTTTGGAGTCCATCACATAGCCACCTGGGCTTGCGAGCCCACCGTCGGCTGGCAGATTGGGGGCCACGTATCCGCCGCGATGGAGCCGCGGCAGATAGAGGTTGGTAAAGGCCGCCACCGAGCCCCCCACCCTGTCCAGCTCCAGGCCGGTGAGGGAGGCGCGTTCAATGGCAAACGGGATGAGGTGGCAGAAATCGAAGATCTCCCACACCAGCTTGCAATCTTCCAGGTTGTAGCGGGCCAGCGCCTCCTTGTCGGAGTGGAACAGTTCGGTGATCTTCTCCCCCCGATTGGCCACGTCCTCGATATCCTTGCCACGGCCGAGCAGTTCGCTCGCCACCGCATCCAGGCTATAGCTGGCAAACTGCCAGGTGGCGCTTTTCAGGGTATCGATGCCATCGAGCACCATGCGCCCGGGGATAATGACGTTGCCAGTCTGGGGATCGCCCCGTGACGAGCGCCAGAAGCAGAGCTCGCGCCCCCGCCCGAGCCGCAGCCGCCGCTTGTTAAGCTCGGCGCGGCGTAGCAGCAGGCGAAAATCAAAATTAACCACGTTCCAGCCGATGACCAGATCGGGGTCATGCAGGCTGAACCAGCTCTCCAGCGCACTCAGCAGGGCGCTCTCGTCCTCTACCCACTGGACCTGAGTGCCCCAGCTCTCGGCATCCGATTCCGGGGTGCCGATCATGATGACCCGCGCATCCTGTTCGCTGTAAAGGCCGACCGAGAAGAGGGCACCGTCCATGGCGCACTCCACGTCGAGGGACACCCAGGAGAGGGTTGGCGTCACCGCCTGCGGCGCGCAGCGCGCCTCGTTCACCTCCCAGTAGCCCTGCTTGCCTCCCTTCTTCACCGCCCGGCCATCGAAACGCACACCAGCTGTGATGAAACGCTCCATCAGAAACCGCTCCGGCAGCCGGATATCCGCCTCAAAGTGCTCCAGCCCGCGAATAAGCAGCAGCTCGATGGCGCGGTGAAAGGCACTCAGGGTGGCGAAATAGCAGCCCACCACAGGGCGGCCATCGAAAGTGTGCATCGGCAGGCGGCGAAACCGCCCGCTCACCCCGGCCCCTTTGAATAGCTCGGCGGCTTCTGCCATATGGCTCTGTGGCAAAAAGAACACCGGCTCCTGCCCCGGCACCACCACCCGCACCGGCCCCTGCGCGCTCCAGAGCCACATCACGATTTCGGTGGTTGCAGCCTGCCCGTTGCGACCGCGCACGTCCCGACCGTGGCGGGTCAGGATAAAACCGTCGAGCGGCGGAGTGGCGGGTACGGTGGGCTGGGTTGCAGTCATGAAGCGTAAAGGGGCTGTCCGAGAATAGCACCATTGTACGTTCATACAGTACCTGCTCGCAATCGTCACGCTGGCTGCGAGGCGGGAGTCAAACTGGTAAGCTCGATCCGGCCGTTATTCCCGCCCATCCCGTTCTGACCACTCTTCACCGGCGAAAGGAGTCTCTGTGGCAATCTATTCTCTGCTGGATCAGCTGGCTATCCCCTACCAGCGTGTCGATCATCACCCGGTGTTTACCTGTGAGGAGGCGAGCAGGCTGCTGCCCGACCTGCCCGCCGCCAAGACCAAGAACCTCTTTTTGCGCGATCCGAAAAGCGAGCGGCTGTTTCTGGTGGTGAGTCCGGAGGATCACCGGGTCGACCTCAAGGCGCTGGCTGCCATGCTCGGCGTCAAGCGGCTGAGCTTTGGCTCACCCGAGCGACTCGATGCGGTGCTCGGCCTCACCCCGGGCTCGGTGACCCTGCTCGCCATGGTGCGCGATAGGGGAAAAGCGGTAGAGCTGGTGGTAGACGAAGCCATCTGGCAGGCCGAACAGGTGCAGTGTCATCCGCTAGTCAATACCGCTACCCTGATCATCCGCCTCGACGATGTGCGCCGCCTGCTGGCCCACCTCGGTCGGGAGGCCAACGTCATGCGGCTGCCGGTCATTATTGACTGACCCAAGAGTGTGGGAAGCATAAACGCTCCGGCGTCATGCCCCGCCCCTGATTAATCGAGTCAGCAGCCCTCTTGTGGCGGTTGTTGCCGCGATCGTGCCCGGATCACTTGAACCATTGCTCAACGGCGCAATTCATGCTGTGATCCGGCCCAGTCACCCGGCCCTGAGGTCGCTGCGCCGTTCCCGGCAGGAAGAGCCCAAACCCTTGATGCAGAGTCTGTTTTCCTCGGCCCAGTTGCTGAGTCTGGTGCTGTTCGTCAGCCTGTCGCACATCGGGGTCGCGGCCATTTTCGCCTACCTGTGGCATACCCAGCGACCGCTGCGCTCCCTGCTCTACTGGTCGGCCAGCGAACTGGCAATCGCCGCCGCCTTTGGCTGCCTGCTGCTGCGACCCCTTACGGGAGAGATCTCCCTTGCCAATATCCTGCTTACCAATCTGCTGATCATCGCCACCCCGCTACTCTATGAGCGGGGGCTGCGCCACTTCTTCCGGCGCGAGGCCGACCGTTTCGGCTGGCTCTGCCCGCTCCTTGCCCTCGCCGGCTTCCTGCTATTCGCTGTCACCGCCACACAGCTACCGCAGGATGACATACACAGCCGGATCGTGGTGCTATCCGGGGCCATCTCGCTGCAAATGTGCCTGCTGCTGTGGCAGCTCTGGCGCTATCAGCGGTTGGCCCCCGCCTACCGGGTGCTGCGCTTTGCCATCTTGCTGCTTGCGCTGCAACTGGCCCTGCAACTGATCAGGATGGCCAAGCATCAGTGGTGGCCGGAGTCGGCCGCCTCTAGCCTCACCGATCCCCTGCTCGGCCCGGTGATCCTGCTCAGCCTGCTCTTTACCATTGCACGCAGCTTCATTTTACTGAGCCTGGTGCACACCCGTCAGCAGCAGGCGCTGCTCGCCACCCAGCGCGAGCTGGAGCGGCGCGCCAACCTGGATGCCCTGACCGGACTGGACAGCCGACACTATTTCGAACACCAGGTGGCCCTGCGTGCCCGCAAGATGGCTAGCCCCGGCCAGCTGCTGCTGATCGATCTGGACAACTTCAAGCAGATCAATGACCGCCACGGTCATCCCGCTGGCGACGCCATGCTGCGGGCGGTGGGACGGGTGATCCGGGAGAGCCTGCCGACGGCGGGGCTAGCCGGGCGCCTTGGCGGCGACGAGCTGGCGCTGCTGGTGATGGAGACTTCGCAAACGCTGCCGGCCTGCTGCCAGACCCTGCAGCAGCGGGTCGCAGACGCCACTCGGTCGCTGGCCGGTGGCCCCATCAGCCTCAGCATCGGCCTCACCTCGCTGCACCCTGACGAGGGATTTGAAGCGGCCTACCTGCGAGCGGATCAGGCCCTTTACGCCGCCAAACAGGCTGGAAGGCAACGGGCCTGCGTACAGGAGCTCCACCACAACGAGCCGCAACCGCTGCAGCCCTGCGCGCTCCGGTCATGAGCGCAGTGCTCGCTCTGCAGTGCCGACCGGCCAGACTGGCAGATGCCCCAGCTTACTGGCGCTATGTCACCGAATGCGCCAAAGACGGACAGCCGCTCTATCAGGTGGCACAATTTGACCCGGACAGCTGGCTACAGAGCCTGCTGGATCACGCAGAAGGGCGCAACTTGCCCAGTGGATACCTGCCGACTACCACCTATTTTGCCCTCGATGGCGAGGAGATCACCGCCACCCTGCGACTGCGTCACGGTGACAATGAGGCAACCCGCCAGTGGCTGGGTCATATCGGTTACGAAACCCGCCCCTGTCGCCGTGGCGAAGGGGCCGCGACCGTGCTGCTGCGCTGGGTGCAACAACAGGTGCTGGCAGCGCCGGTGCTGATCAGCTGTTACCAAGACAATCTGGCTTCCCGCAAGGTCATTACGGCCGCCGGGGGCGTGTTGCTGGGGCGGCGCTTCCACCCGGGGGATCGCAACTGGCTGGAGATGTATCAGCTAGCCCCCAGCCCCAACCGACCATAGCCGCAGCAGTAATAAAAAGAGCGCCCCGAAGGCGCTCTTTTTGCGAACGTGGCAAGACCGTTAGTAGCTGTCTTCCTGCTCCGCCTTCATCCGGGCCTGACGGGCATAGGCCTCCTCCTCGGCGCTCTCAATCTCCTGCAGCACCGAATCGAGATCGATGGCGGCGCGGCTCTCTTCAAAGTGACCGGTCAGCTCGCTATCGGGGGTGAGTTTGCCATCTTCAAACAGCGCCCACATCTCCAGGGCATAACGGGTCTTGAGCAGCTCGGGGGCATACATACCGTAGTAGTTGCGCATGTTGTTGACGTCCCGCTCCAGCATCGCCTTGGCCTGGTTGTTGGCGGCGGCATCCACCACCTGGGGCAGGTCGATGATGACCGGGCCCTGTTCATCCACCAGCACGTTGAACTCGGAGAGATCGCCGTGGATAAGACCGGCGCAGAGCATCCGCACCACGTAACGGATCACCTTGGCATGGTCGATGACCGCCTGCTCGGGGGTAAGCGCCACATCGTTGAGGCGCGGCGCGACATTGCCATCCTCATCGGTGATAAGTTCCATCAAGAGGACGCCATCGAGGCAGACATAAGGCTGCGGCACCCGCACACCGGCCGCCGCCAGCTTGAACAGGGCGTCGACCTCGGTGTTCTGCCACACCTCTTCATGCTGTTTGCGGCCGTACTTGGAGCCCTTCTCCATGGCGCGAGCGCTGCGGCTGTTCCGCACCTTACGCCCCTCCTGATAGACCACGGCCTGCTTGAAGCTGCGCTTGGACGCCTCTTTATAGACTTTGGCGCAGCGGATCTCGTCGCCGCAGCGCACCACATAGACGTCGGCCTCTTTGCCGCTCATCAATCGGCTGACGACCTCATCGACCAGGCCGTCATCAACCAGAGGTTGGATTCGATTTGGAATTTTCATGGCCGCCCTTTTACCCTATTTCCGCTCTCGAAGATAGCTCCGCGCACGCTCACCTGCCTCTCCCTTTCATAAGACACCCTGTTATCCCCTGTTTGCGCTGTTTTTGTCCACCCGTTCGCCTTAAAAACCACCAGCAGCAGACCAAATACGAAAGGCTTCTGTGCCAACAAAAATGGCCCGCAAGCGGGCCAATTTTCAAGGTTCGGGCGGCAAGCCCTGACGAATGCGCTGGATCCCCGCTTCATAAAGGCCGTCATCCCCCTCCTGATGCTCCAGGGTTTCGAAGATCTTGAGAAACCACATGTACTGCTCGGGATGGCGCGCCACCTGCATCTCTACCACCCGGTTCATGGCGTTGACGTCTGCCAGCAGATCGGCGGTGGGATAAGGGTCAAACGGCGGCTCGATCTCCAGCAGATAGCATCCCTCATCCTCGTCATAGCTGGCGAAGATGGGCACCGCTCTGGCACCGGTCAGCTTCACCAGCTTGGGCAAGGCTGGCAGGGTTGCCTTGAGGCGGCCAAAGAAGGGAACAAACACGCTCGCCTCGCGGCCGTGATCCTGATCTGGCAGGTAAAAAAAACTGGCACCGGCGCGGATCGACTTGATCGCCGGCTTGATCCCGGCGCTGCGCTCGTACACTTTGCCCCCTTTGGCCCGCTCGCGGTTGATGTACCAGTCGAACACCTGATCTTTCGGGCTCTTCATCATGGTGCACATCTCGATGCCCATCATGGAGAAGTAGCGGCCAATCATGTCGACCGCCCAGGTATGAGGCACCACCAGGATCACCGGGCGGCCCGCAGCCTGCTCCGCTTGCACATGCTCCCAGCCGGTGACCTTGATGCGGCGGGTCAGCCGCGCCTTGCTGCGCCAGCTGAGCTCGCCAAAGCCCATAAAGGTCTTGAGCCCGACCCGGATCGATTTGAGCAGCAGCGCCTGCCGTGCAGCGGCATCCAGCTCGGGAAAGCAGATCTTGAGGTTGGTATCGGCGATATAGGCCTGCTTTTTCGAAAAACGCAGCAGGGTCGGCGAAACCAGATCGGCAAAGCGATCCCTCAATCTCGCGGGGATAAATGCCAGCAGGGAGAGCAGGCCCAGCGCGCACCAGCTGCCCCACCATTTGGGATGCAGCAGGCGGCTATGAAATGAGGTATCAAATACCGGATCTAACGCAGACATAGCGACCATCAAGTCATCAAAAACAAACGGTTATTGTAGTTATCCTGACATTTTTTTCTACCCTGGGGAGGCTGGCCATCAGCCTGCAAGGCACTGATCAGACTAGTTATCATAAAAAATGGCCCACCTGGGGCCATTTCAATCAATCCAAATTCTGGGTCAACCGTGGGGCGACAATCCCTTGCGGATCCTCTGGATCCCCGCCTCGTAAAGGCCATCCAGCCCCTCCTGATCTTCACGGGTATCGAAGATCTTGAGGAACCACATGTATTGACCCGGATGGCGCATCAGCTGCTGTTGCACCATGTCATTCATACGACAGGTATCGGCCATCACATCCTCGGTGGGATAGTTGTCGAACGGTGCCTCAATCTCCAGTCGGTAGCAGTGGTTCTCTTCGTCATAGCAGGCGAGCAGCGGCACCGCCTTGGCGCCACTGACCTGCACCAGACGGGGCAAGGCAGGCAGGGTCGCTTTGGGATAGCCAAAGAAGGGGGCGAAGATGCTCTTCTCGCGGCCATGATCCTGATCCGGCAGATAGAAGAAGCTGCGACCGCTCTTGATGGTCCTGATCACCGCCTTGATCCCGGCGCTGCGCTCATAGACGCGGCAACCGTTTTTGGCCCGTGCTCGGTTGAGGTGCCAATCAAACACCGGATTGCGCGCCCGTTTCATCATGGTGCACATGGGCACCCCGCGCTGGGTGAAGCAGTAACCGGCGGCATCCACCGGCCAGGTATGGGGCACCACCAGGATCACCGGACGGCCGGCCGCCCGCTCCGCCTCGATATGCTCCCAACCGATCACCTGCATCCGGCTCATCAGATAACGCTGACTGCGCATGGTGAACTCGCCAAATCCCAACAGACTCTTGAGGCCGACCCGGATCGAGGTCAGTGCAATGGCATCCCGCTCTTCCGGGCTCTTGTCCGGGAAGCAGATCTCCAGATTGGTTCTGGCGATATAGATCTGTTTTTTCGAGATACGAAACACCAGCGGTGCCAAGGCTTCGGCCAAACGGTCGCGCAATCGCACCGGCACAAAGGCGAGCAGCATCAGCACACCGAGCGCCAGCCAGCTGAACCAGTAGCGGGGATGCAGAAAACGGGCTTCAAAGGAGGAGTCAAATACGGGATCTTGGGACGACATGTATTGGGGTCGAGCGAAAAAGTGGTGCTGCATTGTAGTCGTCCTGACAGGTAATACCAGTTAAATCCATGGCAAATAGCCCGCCACGGGCGCCACATCAAAAAACCATAAAAAAATGCCCCGCACTGCGGGGCATTTTGCTCGTTACACAACCAGGGTGGAGGCTCTTTGTCCATCCATCGTATGACTGGTCGTTTATCCCGTCGCTCTCGGAGCTCACTGCTTATCCATTTCCCGATGTCACATCTTCTTCAAGATTTAACGGTGAGCACCCTGGCGGGCCATGCCGTTATTCATTTCGGTATTACGCTGCGGCAGAAAAAACATCAGGTAACGCAGTGCCACATACCCGACGATCACGGTAGCCACCCCCAGCTCGAAGTGGGCCAGCAGTCTGATCTGCTCGACGTAGTGACTCCCTTGCGCAAACCCTTCAACCAGATGAGCCACTTTGAACAGGGCGGTTGCACCGATCACCAGCGGGAAGGTGAAGGCGGCATAACCCGGCGAGAAGGGCAGACGCAGCAGTTTGATGAAGGCCAGATAGATGATGCCGGTCATCAGGATGGCAATCCCCAACAGCACGGCCACCAACAGCAGTGACGGCTCCTGGCTGACGGTCAGGTAACCGGCCAAAGAGAGGCTGGCAGGAGCCGCCAGAATGGCAATGGTCGGTTTGGCGGCATCCGGCACTTCATGGCTGAAGATCAGGCGATAGAGCATCAGCGGCAGCATCAGGCCATAGCAGATGATACCGAACCAGAGCAGACCGTTGGCCAGCGGGGCAAATTGACCACCCGGGAAGGCGACGTCAGCCACGATGATCCCCACCGGCGGCACGAACCAGCTCGGCACCATGTGGTGGATTTCAAACTCTTTGGCGCGATGCCAGATAAAGGTGGCCAGAAACAGCAGGTGAACTGCAACAGCAAACAGCCAGAGTGCCTCGCCCGCTTGCGGCGCAATCATACCGAGCGCTTTGGAGACCACCATGGTACCCATGGCATAGGTCGGTACCACACTGCCGACTACGGGGTGAGCGAGATCCTGCAACAGCAGGCGGGGGTGAAGCAGAAACTTGAAGGTCAGGATCACCAGCAGCACGGCCGCAATGGCAGCACCCAGCAGTTGCATCCGGCCATCGAAGTGACCGGCATTTTCCCAACACCAACCAAGGCTGGCGATGCCCAGCGCCAGACCCGCCATGGGGGTTGGGGCGGCAGCCAGTGATTTACGGGTTCTTGCGATCATGATGACACCTTTCTATTGATGACTATGGCGATAGGATAATGGTCCCTTATCGTTTACGATATCTAAATGAATTAAATCAATCATTCAGGAAAACCAAACACGATGAAACTGACCCTGCAGCAGCTGAAAGTGTTCGCCACCATTGCCCGCTATGGAAACCTTGGCCTTGCCGCCAACGAGCTCTGTCTGAGCAAGGGGGCCGTCTCCCAGTCGCTGCAGGAGCTGGAGCGCCAGCTCTCTACCCCGCTGTTTGACCGCATTCACCCCAGATTGCAGCTCAACAACGAGGGGCGCCTGCTGCAACCGGCCGCCGAAGAGCTGCTGACCCGGATGCAGGATATCGAGAACCTGTTCAGCCCCGATGCCGAACCGAGCGGCCAGCTGCGCCTTGGTGCCAGCCAAACCATCGGCAACTACCTGCTCCCCACCCTGCTCGCCAACAGCAAACAGGAGCTGGGGCTCCCCCCCAAGGTGACCATCAACAACACTCACCTGCTCTGCCATGCGCTGGCCAACTTCGAGCTGGATATGGCGCTGATCGAGGGGGAGAACCACCACCCCGACCTGCTCGCCGAACCCTGGCTGCAGGACGAGATGCTGGTGGTGGCGCCACCCGGTCACCCGCTTGCTAACAAGAAGGAGCTCACCCTCTCCCGACTGGGGGGCGAAACCTGGGTATTGCGTGAAGCACAATCGGGCAGCCGCGAGCAATTCATCCAGCAGATCCAGCCCGAGCTGCCCCGCTGGCAACCAGGGCTTGAACTCAACACCCTGGAGGCGGTGATGCTGGCGGTGGAGAAAGGGCTTGGTATCTCCTTTATCTCCCGGCTGGCAGCCTCGGATCGCCTGGCAGATGGGCGGCTGATCGCCCTGCCCCTCTCCCGCCGCTTCCCGCGCCAGCTCTCCCTTATCTGGCACAAGCAGAAGTACCACTCCACCTCCCTGCGCCACTTTATCCACTTCTGCCGGGCTCAGGTGAAGGATGCCGAGGTGAGCCGCGCAGAGTAACGCCCGCTCGGAGCGCCGCTGGCAGGCCCGCTCGCCAATGACGGAAAAAGAGAGAGGGAGCCACGGCTCCCTCTCTTTGATTCGCTTCTGAGTATCACTTCGCCAGACTGCGCAACCAGCTTATCTCCTCGCCCCAGATGGACTCGTCTATGGTCTCGAGGATCAGCGGAATGCGATCGAAGCGATCATCATTCATGATGTGGTGGAAAACAGCCTCCCCCAGATTGCCCTCCCGCAAGCTGTGGTGGCGATCGACCCGGCTACCGAAAGTGCACTTGGCGCCGTTGATATGCATCCCCTTGAGATAATGAAAACCCACCGTGCGGTCGAACTCGGCAAAGACAGTGGCGCAGCTCTCGGTGGTGCGCAGATCATAACCTGCGGCAAAGGCGTGGCAGGTATCGAAACAGATCCCGACCCGGCTCTTGTCCTCCACCCCCTCGATGATGGTGGCGAGGTGCTCGAACGACCAGCCGAGGTTGGTCCCCTGCCCGGCGGTATTCTCGATCACCGCCGTCACCCCTTCACTGCGCTCCAGCGCCCAGTTGATGGACTCGCTCACCAGTTTGAGGCTGGCCGCCTCTGGGATCTGCTTGAGATGGCTACCGGGGTGGAAGTTCAGATAGCAAAGCCCCAACTGCTCGCAGCGCTTCATCTCGTCGAGAAACGCATCGCGGGATTTGGCCAAACCATCGGGATCCGGGTGGCCCAGATTGATGAGGTAACTGTCGTGGGGCAGGATCTGCTCCGGCAGAAAACCGGCCTTGTCACAGGCCACCTTGAAGGCACGGATGGTGGCATCCGACAAAGGGGCCGCCTGCCACTGACGCTGATTCTTGGTAAAGAGGGCAAACGCGTTGGCCCCGATGGCCTGGGCGCGGGCGATGGTATTCTCCACCCCGCCGGCCGCACTGACGTGGGCTCCGATATATTTCATACAATCTCCTCAATACGGCAAGCCGCCATTATGCCGATCCAGCCCGGACACGCCAAACCGGGATATCCGATAGCGGGTATCGACAAATAGCGCCGCCTTAGCAAGGCGGCTGCGTTTCATGGCGTAATCGGCCTGCGCTGTGGCAACCTCTCCCCAGAAGGGATAGTTAGAGCCCGCCCGCGCCAGCATGGCGCCCATAAAAAAACGCAGCGTATCGCCTGAGCAATAACGCTGCGTCTTTGGGTCTCTCGGCCGTCCCCCTTGCCGTGACCCGAATGGCCAGCGACAAGGGAGCAAGAATGCGCGGGGAGAGTCGCCTTAGAAGGGCATCTTGAAGCCTGGCGGCAGTTGCATGCCACCGGTCAGCTCGCCCATCTTGGCCTTGTTCTGCTCTTCCACACGACGCACGGCATCGTTGCAAGCGGCGGCAACCAGATCTTCCAGCAGCTCCTTGTCATCTTCCATCAGGGAGGGGTCGATCTCGATGCGACGGACGCTGTGGCTACCGGTCATGGTGACCTTGACCATGCCAGCACCGGCTTCACCGGTCACTTCCATCTGAGCCAGCTGCTCCTGCGCCTTCTGCATACGCTCTTGCATCTGTTGGGCCTGTTTCATCAGGTTTCCCATTCCACCTTTACCAAACATATGTCGTCTCTCGTCTTGAAATCCGGCATCCAGCGCCGGGCTGTGGGCTTGTCTGTCCTAGATGGGGACAGCCAAACTGCTTTTCAACCGGAAGCAAGCTCCCGGCCACGGAATTTAGCGGTTGAGGGGCTCGATGCTCTCGTGATGGAGCACGGCACCAAACCGCTGAACTAAAAACTGTACGTTAGGATCCTGCTCCAGATCCCGAGTCACCTGCTCGCGCACCCCGAGATAAAGGCGGTGTTCGATCTCGAGGGGGGTCTCCTGGTCAGGCACCACACCAAGCGTCACCTCGACCTGCACCGGTTGACCCAGCGCTGGCCCGATGATCTCGGCCAGATCGGCGCGCGCCTTGTCGCTCACCAGATGGCGCTGCTCGGGCTTGAGGGTTAGCAGTACCTTGTCCCCTTCCCGCGTCATCACCGAGTTGATGGCCAGCTGGCGCAGCCGCCCTCCCACCTGAGTGTGAGCGATCAACTCGGCCCAAGCATCGCCGCAACCATTGAGCAGCGAGGAGGGGATAAGGCGAGTCGCCTCTCCCTCTTGCGGCTCGCTGTCGCTCTCGAGCTCATCCCAGTCGATGGTCTCCATCACCGGCTGAACGGGCTCATCCTGCGTCACAGGGGTAGCAGCCACCGCCGTGGTGGCAACGGGTGGCTGGGTCGCTGGGGCGGGCGTCACCGCAGGTACCCCAGCACTGCGCTCACCGGGTCGATAGCTCGGCTGCCCGTCGAGATCCCAGGGTGGCAGATCGGTTGGCTGGGCCGGTGCCGTGACGGGAGCGTGGCTCATCACCTGAGTCTGCTCGGCAAATCCCTGATTGAGATACTCTTCGTAATCGCCGTTATCACCCTGCGGCTCGTAACTGTCGCCATAGAGATCCACTGGCGGCAGATCATCACAGTGACCCATCGTCGCCATCCCCTGCCCGGTCGGTTGGCTGACCGGAGCTGGCTGTTGGGTGACGACCGGTGCAGCAGCGGGCGCGACAGGACGAGCTGGCGCAACCGGCACTGCGCGCGGCGCAGGCGCCGCCGGGGCATCCTGACCACGCTGGCGGCTGCGCAGCATGTTTCGCTTGCCAAGCAGGCTCTGCATGCTCGATACCGCTGAAACAGCTTCAGGTGCGCTAACCGGCGTGGTTGTCGGTTCGAGCGCGGGCTCGATGCTGGCAGTCAGCGACTCGCCACGGGAATAGTCCATATCGGCTGCGGAAAGCGCTCGCTCATCAGCATCTGCGGGCTGTGCAGCCGAGTGCGCAGACACATCGGGCTGCGCATGTTGCAACGCGGGCTCGGGTTGATACCCCATGCCCGTAGCTTCACGCAGCAGCTCATCCTGCTGGCTGAACAGCTCGGCGGCTTGCGCCTCCTCCTCGCTGTCGGCGGGGTTGCCGATGTCATCCGTCATCGCAGGCAGGGAGACATCAACCGCGGGCACGGCACTGGTAGCAACAGGGCTGGCTAGCGGTGCAGGCACTGCGCCGCTGATCGGTGCCAGTGCGGCCGATTCAGCGGCCGGGCGCTTTCCCGGCAAGGAGACTACCGGAGTGGCATTGCTCGTCATTGACGGGGGCAGCGCAGTGAGGCTGGCCGGATGCAGGGCATCGCGCCTTGGGGAGAAGGCGAGCATCCGCAGGCAGGTCATCTCCAGCGCGGTGCGGCCATCGGGAGCCCAGGGAAGATCTTTACGGCCACCCAGCACGATCTGGTAGCAGAGCTGCACCTCTTCCGGGCCCATCGCCTTGGCCAGTTGCAGCAGGGAATCAGCATCCGCCCCCTGCTCCTGCACGCTGGCAGGCAGCAGCTGCGCCATGGCGATGCGATGGAGCAAACCTTCCAGCTCGGCGTGGAGCTGATCAAAATCGGGGCCCAGGGTGGCGATCTCGGTGATCTTGGCCATGGTCGCGGGGGCATCTTGCCGCAAAATGGCTTCCAGCAGCTGGTGCAGATGGCGGTGATCGAGCGTGCCCAGCATCGCCAGCACGCTCTCGAGGCGCACGCTACCATTGCCATGGGCCAGCGCCTGATCGGTCAGGCTCAGGGCATCGCGCATACTGCCGTCAGCGGCTTTGGCCAAAGCCAGCAGGGCGCGTGGCTCGAAGGGCTGCCCCTCCTGATCCAGCACCCATTCGAGCTGCTTGGCGATCTGGGTCTGATCCAGACTCTTCAGATGAAACTGCAGGCAGCGCGAGAGAATGGTAATGGGCAACTTCTGCGGATCCGTGGTGGCCAGCAGAAACTTCACATAGGGGGGCGGCTCTTCCAGGGTTTTCAGCAGCGCGTTGAAGCTGTGGCGCGACAACATGTGCACTTCATCGATGAGGTAGACCTTGAAGCGGCCGCGGGCCGGACGGTACTGCACGTTGTCGAGCAGCTCGCGGGTATCTTCCACCTTGGTTCGCGACGCCGCGTCAATCTCCAGCAGGTCGACAAAGTTGCCCTGATCGATCTCGCGGCAGGTATCGCAGACGCCACACGGATGGCTGCTGATCCCCTGCTCGCAGTTGAGGCTCTTGGCCAGAATACGGGCGATGGTGGTCTTGCCGACCCCGCGGGTACCGCTCAGCAGATAGGCGTGATGCAGCCGTCCCTGATCCAGGGCGTTGGTCAAGGCGGTCAGCACATGTTGCTGGCCTACCACTTGTTCAAACGTATGGGGGCGCCATTTACGCGCCAGAACCTGATAGCTCATAAATCCATCATGCAGGGAAGACAGGGCATTGAGGCCGGATGCTAACACAAATGGCGGGCTGGCTGTATCGGCTATCGGTGAGAGCGGGAGGGATCGCTTGATTTTCAAACCGATGCCCGCACGGGCACCGGTTCAATGCAGGCCCGATGCAGAGGATCGGGCCGAAGAGGCATTACTCGCCGGCCAGCTCGACCAGTGAGACTACCTTGATGCCAGCAGCAGTCAGGCGGGCATCGCCACCCAGAGACGGCAGGGAGATGATGAAGGCCGCATCGGCCACTTCACCACCGGCACGGCGGATCAGCTTGACGGTCGCATCGACGGTACCGCCGGTCGCCAGCAGATCGTCCACGACCAGCACCTTGTCACCGGGCACGATGGCATCGGTGTGCAGTTGCAGGGTGTCGGTGCCGTATTCGAGGGCATAGGACTCCTCGATCACTTCGCGCGGCAGCTTGCCCGGCTTGCGGACCGGCACGAAGCCCAGTCCCATGGCGAAAGCGACCGGTGCACCAAAGATGAAGCCGCGGGCTTCGGTGCCAACAATCTTGGTGATCCC
Source organism: Aeromonas sp. 600886 (assembly GCF_049174935.1). Lineage (NCBI taxonomy): Bacteria > Pseudomonadati > Pseudomonadota > Gammaproteobacteria > Aeromonadales > Aeromonadaceae > Aeromonas > Aeromonas sp. 600886. The sequence goes on from NZ_JAAKUB010000020.1 coordinate 87,382, forward strand.
TTGATCACGATAATGATTGGCCAGCAGATCGATGGTGGCCTTGAAGGCCTCAGCGTTTTCGATCAGGCTGGTAATGTCACGAAACAGAATGCCCGGCTTCGGATAGTCGGGAATGGTCTTGATGCTTGCTTCGATAAATTTCAGGGTTTCCGGATTCATGTGTTGACCGCTTATTTTTTGACCCAGGGGTGGCCATTTTTTCTCAATTCCCTTCTGCGGGAAATAAAAAAGCCTGTCACGCAAAAATGACAGGCCGACTCCATAGCATTATTGCTGCAATAGCTTAGGGACTTCACTTCACCATTGCAACTGGCTCCAGCACCGGCAGACGCATTAACCAGGTGAGCAGGATCACCATTATGATAACCAGCAACCCCTTGACCCACAGCAGTGGCACCACCGCCAGCGACACCGAAAAGGTGAGCAAAATGAAGATAATGGCGCGCCGTCTGGCCTGACGACGAATGCCGCGATACTGTTGCCAATCCACGATGGGCGGGCCAAACCAGGGATGGGTCAGTAACCAGCGATGAAAACGGGGCGATGAGCGGGCAAACAGGGCGGCAGCTAGCAACATGAAGGGGGTAGTCGGCAATAGCGGCAGCACAATGCCCACAATACCGGTGACAAATGCCAGCCACCCGAGCGCCATCAGACACCAACGCTTCATTCCGTCTCCTTGCGTGATTTATCTCCCTCTAGCCTAACAGAGTTTGAGCGGGTGCTGACAGCGGGCCGCAACCCCACTACAATCTGCGCTCTTTTTTCTTGCCACTCTCGTCGGAAAGCCGTTATGCGCGTTATTTTGGCCCCCATGCAGGGGGTACTGGATCACCTGATGCGGGAGGTACTCACCTCCGTCAATGATTACGATCTCTGCGTGAGCGAGTTTATCCGGGTCGTCGATCAGCTGCTGCCCGCCAAGGTGTTCTACCGCCTCTGCCCTGAACTGCTGCAAGATGGCAAAACCCGCGCAGGCACCCCGGTGCGGGTCCAGCTGCTGGGGCAACACCCCGAGTGGCTGGCCGAGAACGCCTTGCGCGCCATCGAGCTGGGCTCCCCCGGCGTCGATCTCAACTTCGGCTGTCCCGCCCCAACGGTCAACAAGAGCAAGGGCGGTGCGGTGCTGCTCAAAGAGCCCGAGACCATCTACCGCATCGTCAAGGCGGTGCGTGATGCGGTGCCCGCCCATCTGCCGGTGAGCGCCAAAATTCGCCTCGGTTACGATGACAAGGATCTCTATCTGGAGAACGCTCAGGCGGTCTTCCAGGGGGGCGCCAACGAGCTGGCCGTTCATGCGCGCACCAAGCGCGAAGGGTACAAGGCCCCCGCCCACTGGGAGTATGTGGACGCCATTCGCCGCGCCCTGCCCATCCCCGTCACCGCCAACGGCGAAATTTGGGATCACAAAGATGCCCTCGCCTGCGCCAGGGCCTCGGGTTGTGATGCCCTGATGGTCGGGCGCGGCGCCATCTCCCTGCCCAATCTGGCCAACGTGATGAAAACCGGCTGCCCGCACATGAGCTGGGCCGAGGTGCTGCAGTTGATGGTGAGCTATACCGAGCAGGATCTGGCCAGCGAAAAAGCCGACTACTACCCCAGCCGCATCAAACAGTGGTTCAGCTATCTCAAGCGGGAATATCCCGAAGCGGACCAGCTGTTTCAGGAGATCCGGGTGCTCAAAGAGACGGATCCGATCCGCGATGCCCTGCTGCAAGCAGCCAAAAGCCACGGCTAACCACGTTTAACTTGACGCATATCATCTTGATAGAGTTATCGGATCCCTATACTGCCCCGAATCTGTCGTCTGTCCTGTGGGGGATAATGTGTGTGAAATGACGCAAGCACAGTTGACTGTCTGGCGTAATCGCCTGCTGTCAGACTGGGCCCAAGTACGAGAAACGCTGATCGGTCAGCTCAAAGCCTGCCGCCGTGACGAGTGGGCCGAACAGGTCGGTCACTGCGAGCAGGATCAACTGGTGGAACTGACCAGCCGGCTGGATCTGCCGAAGGTTGAGCAGAGCGTGGCCCGCCTCAAGCGGATCGATGCGGCACTCTGCCAGATGGATCTCGGCCTCTATGGCCTCTGCTCCGATTGTGAAGAGCCGCTTTCCATCGAACAGCTGGAACAGGATCCTACCCTGCAACGCTGCCCGCGCTGCGAAGCCCGCTATCGCAAGGGATTCCACGCCCACGAACTGTGATGGATGCACCTCTGTGCATCCACTCACCCCTCTTCTCTACTGGTTAGTCCGTCATTCCTGTCCAATACTCAACCCTATCAGCCGATCCGGGGGGATAAGGTGTGTACAGAGTCTTGCTGATATGGTGTTTATGCTGCCAAGCAATAGCACAAGAGCCCCTGGTTGTAGGCTGGACAGAGTGGCAACCCTTCAGTTTTCGCGATAAGCAGCAACAGTTGCGGGGGCTGGACGTTGAGCTGGTCCACGCCATCTTCCAGCGAGCCGGTTATCAGGCCAGATTCAGCGAAATGCCTTGGTCTAGGGTGCTTCATGAACTGCGTTTTGGCACGGTACAACTTGCCATGTCTGCCAATATCACCACCGAACGACAACAATATGCGCGATTCACCCATCCCTACCGGGAAGAGCAGGCCGTTATTATTATCCGCCGGCAGGATGAGCAACGCTGGCGCGACATTACCTCGCTGGCATCGCTGCGCGAACGAGCTGACTTCAATATTGGTGTACTCAAGAATTTTGATTACGGCAATGCCTTTCGCCAGCTGATGACCGAACCCGAAATGCAACCACGCCTGCAGATACGCCTGAGGCTGGATCAGCTGTTGAAGATGCTACGGGCTGGGCGAGTTCAGGGGCTCGTGCTAGACCCCCACGGGATGCAGGGGTTGAGTGATGATGGAGATATACTTTCCGAATTCAAGATCCAGCTGCCGCTCGAGCAGACACCAGTACACCTGATGCTGAGCAAAGAGAGCACCACAAAGGCGCAACTGCACCGGATCAATCAGGCCATCCATCAGTTGAAACAGAGCCCCGACTATCAGCAGATCCTCGACCGCTACCAGTTCAGATCACTGCAACCATAACAAAACACTCAATGAGCAAGGGGAGCATCCGCTCCCCTTGCCGTCTCAAGCAAACCCTATCTTGTCTCAAACTAACCTTGTTGCGACTTGCCAAGACGATTTGGCCACCGATGACATGATGGGTTACCTCTGCCCGTCAGCATCCCAGCACAATGTCAGCAAGATGGGCGAAGTGGTGGATCTCGTGGGTCGCATCGCATTCGCCCGAGTGCCGCCTCGGGTTATACCAGCAGGTGGCCAATCCCTGTGACGCAGCCCCGGCAATATCAGTTTTCGGATTGTCCCCCACCATTAGCACTCTGGCCGGATCCGGCTTCCCCATCAGGGAGAGGGTGTGCTGGAAAATAGCCGGCGCCGGCTTGGTCACCCGGATCTCGTCAGAGATCACCAGGGGCTCGAACCACTCGCTCCAGCCCAGTTTTCCAAGTCTGCCACGTTGGGGGACGCTGAAACCATTGGTGATGATCCCCATCCGCACCTTGCTGCGCAATTGCTGCAGGGTCTCGACCACCCCTTCGAGGGGCATGCTAAGGGCAATGATCTGCTCCAGAAAGGTATTGTTCATCGCCATGGGGTCGGCGGCAACTTGCTGGGCAAAGAGGGAGAAGCGGGTCTGCTGCAGCACTGTCGCATCGATCTCGCCATCGTTGTACTGCTGCCAGAGCTCATGGTTGATAGCATGGTACTGCGCCATGCTGGCGTCATCGGCCTCCACACCATAGAGCTGCAGCGTTTGCACCAGTGCCTCGGCGACCGGGAAATCGAGCAGGGTTTCATCCAGATCGAACAGCACCCAGTCATAGCTTGGTTGTTTCACAGAAATCCTTTTATCAGTCAGATTATTCGGAAGCTGAGTGCCCCACTCGACCGAGTGGGCCAGCCAGCAGATCCAGCGTGAGCCGCACACCAAAGCCGGTCACTTCGCTGGAGACCACCCCATTGCCCCCCTTGTTGCGAAAACCGCTCAGGTCGAAGTGCAGCCAGGGCGTCTGCTCGGGGATAAAATGGGCAAGAAAGCGGGCCGCATCAATGTGATCCGGCGAACTGCCTGGTGCACACTGCAACAGATCGGCCCACTCGCTCTCGATATTTTCATCGTAATCCTCATCGAGCGGAAAGGGCCAGACTCGTTCACCGCTGTGCTGACCCAGCTTGACCAGCGATGCCAGCCATTCGTGGCGATTGGTAAAGACGCCGCTATAGCGACTGCCCAGTGCCCGCTTGCAAGCGCCGGTCAGAGTCGCATAATCGATCAGCAGATCCGGGGTATCCTGCGCCGCCATCGTCAGGGTATCGGCCAGCACCATTCGTCCCTCCGCATCGGTATCCACCACTTCGATGGTGAGACCATTCATCGCCGTCACCACTTCACCCGGACGATAAGCCTGGGGACCGATATGATTCTCGGCAATCGCCAACCAGCAGTGAACCTCATAGGGCAGCTGAGCCCGACTGATGGCATAAAGGGTACCCAGCGCCACCGCACTGCCCCCCATATCGAGATGCATGCCATACATGCTGCCGGAAACCTTGAGGTTATAGCCACCTGAGTCATGGCAGATCCCCTTGCCCACCAGCGCAATGCGGCGTACCGGCTTGGGCGGGTAGTAGCTGAGCTTCACCATGGCCCCCTGATTATCTTCCGAACCGCGGGCTACCGCCAAAAAAGCCCCCGCTCCCAGCTCGGCCAGCTGCGCCTGATCGTAGTGATGGCACTGCCAACCTTCATCCTGAGCCAGCTGGCTGACGAACTCGCGATAGCTGGCCGCAGTCAGCTCCGAGGCGGGTAACACCGCCAAATGACGAGCCAGCCCATTGCCCCCTGCTTCGCTGTAGATACGAGCCAGATCCAGCACTACAGCAGGAGAGACCGACACATGCTGATAGTTCCAGCCACTTTCGCTACGGCTTTTGCTGGTCGGCAACGGTAGATTGGCAGCCAACAGAGCCGACAACATCAATTCAGCCAGCATCACCCGCTCTGAGGGGGAGAACCCCTCCAGATGCAGCCCGAGCCGCTCTACCTTGAGCCCGGAGAGCGGGGCTATCCAACCTCTGACCTGCTTATAAAGACGGTGATCCCGCGTCACATTGCCGGTCACCAATATGACCAGCAACAGGGTGGAACCATGCATCAGGGTGAAAGGTGCTTTTTGCCCAAGCGCCAACTGGGTGTTGATCCCCGACAGGGCCGGTAGCGACAGCAATGCCTCCTTTTGCTCTTCGGCGATCAGCAGCAGTTGCAATGGCAAGCCCTGTGAAAGGGTCTCGGTCAGCGTGGCATCCCGGCTTTCAATAGCAGGAGGAAGATAGGTAAAAGGAGTGATCACAGGCGCGTGCCTCATCCATGAAGAGATATCTGATGATACCTAACAAATGGTCGAGACGACCAGTTATGGTCTTGAAAAAGCGCAGGAAACAGCATTAATCGCCATCGGTTGCATACCCGATGGAGATATATTCAATGTAATGAGGGGGAAAAGAACAAAACTATCAGGAAGTTGGTTGCGGGGGCCGGATTTGAACCGACGACCTTCGGGTTATGAGCCCGACGAGCTACCGAGCTGCTCCACCC
>NZ_JAAKUB010000021.1:0-91361 GCF_049174935.1 Aeromonas sp. 600886
GCGTTCAATCTGAGCCATGATCAAACTCTTCAATTTAAGTTTGGTTGCTTCGAAAAGCGGCTCAATGAATTGCTGAAATAAACTGTTCGACTTCTTATTGCTAAGAAATCGTCTTGGTCACTTCACCAGACATTGAAAATCAAAAATTGTTTTTGATGTTCGATGCTGCGAGTGCCCACACAGATTGCTTGATTCAAATTGTTAAAGAGCGACGCAACAGTGTGTTGCTGCGGGAGTGGCATTCTACTCAACCGCCTTCTCGAGTCAAGCCTTATTTGCAAAGGCTTTTCGAGGTTATCGACTTAGGCTTTGCGTTGCCGCTTGCCGTGTCGATGGAGGCGCATTATAGGGAGTGAATTCGTTCTGGCAACCCCTCTCCTGCAATAAAATTGCAAAAAACTGCTCTTTTTTAGTTATTCATATCCAGCCACAGCTTTTATACAAACTTATCCACAGAAACAGGCTTCAGGTTGTTAGAATGACCGAAAACAAGGAGGCCAAGATGGACTTGCGACTGAGACCCTACAAAGGAAAACGCCCGCAATTAGGCAAACGGGTATATGTAAGACCCCTGCGTCACCCTGGTAGGTGATATCAACTGGCCAATGATGCTTAAATGAAGTGAGCTGGCTATCCATCATTTCGCCAGGCTCAGGAACCACCCTTCCTTCATATATAGATGCAACAAGATGATAGAGTGAGGCAGTTGAGGCAGTTGAGGCAGTTGAGGCAGTTGAGGCAGTTGAGGCAGTTGAGGCAGTTGAGGCAGTTGAGGCAGTATCAAAATCTCTTAAAAGAAAAGCCGGGACAAGCCCGGCTTTTTCTTTATCACTCAGCAGCTGCTTCAGCAGCGGCCGGGCGGTCTACCAGCTCAATATAAGCCATAGGGGCGTTGTCGCCAGCACGGAAACCGCATTTCAGAATGCGAGTATAACCGCCGGCGCGCTCCAGGTAGCGCGGGCCCAGTTCATTGAACAGCTTAGCCACGATCGCGTTGTCGCGAGTGCGGGCAAATGCCAGACGACGATTAGCAACGCTATCAGTCTTGGCAAGGGTGATCAGCGGTTCAACTACACGACGCAGCTCTTTTGCCTTAGGCAGAGTCGTCTTGATGATCTCATGACGAACCAGGGAGCTGGCCATGTTGCGGAACATAGCCTGACGATGGCTGCTGTTCCGGTTCAGTTGACGACCACTCAAACGATGGCGCATGACCTTATCCTTCTAACTAAATCTGTGAAACCCGTAATCTGGATTACTCGTCAGCGATGCTGGCGGGCGGCCAGTTCTCAAGGCGCATGCCAAGAGACAGACCACGGGAGGCCAACACGTCCTTGATCTCAGTCAGGGACTTCTTACCGAGGTTAGGAGTCTTAAGCAACTCAACTTCGGTACGCTGTACCAGATCACCAATATAGTGGATAGCTTCTGCCTTCAGACAGTTCGCAGAACGAACTGTCAGCTCCAAATCATCGACAGGACGCAGCAGAATCGGATCAAACTCGGGTTTCTCTTCTTTCTTCTCGGGCACACTGACATCGCGCAGATCCACGAAGGCTTCCAGTTGCTCAGCCAAGATAGTGGCAGAACGACGGATGGCTTCTTCAGGATCCAGAGTACCATTGGTCTCCATGTCGATAACCAGCTTGTCCAAGTCGGTACGCTGTTCCACACGTGCTGCCTCAACATTGTAGGCAATACGAACGATGGGGCTGAACGCGGAGTCCAGCAGCAGGCGACCAATCGGACGCTCTTCGTCATCGTTGTGAACACGAGCAGAAGCAGGCACATAACCACGACCGCGCTGAACTTTCAGGCGCATGCTGATTTCAGCATTGGCACCAGTCAGGTGGCAGATTACGTGCTCCGGGTTTACGATCTCGACTTCATCACCGTGAGTGATATCACCTGCGGTAACGGGGCCTGTTCCAGACTTGGTCAGGGACAGAGTTACCTCGTCCTTGCCTTCCAGCTTCACAGCGATACCTTTCAGGTTGAGCAGGATTTCAAGAATGTCTTCCTGTACACCTTCTTTGCTGCTGTACTCATGCAGTACCCCGTCAATTTCGACTTCAGTAACTGCACAACCGGGCATAGAAGACAGCAAAATACGACGCAGGGCGTTGCCCAGCGTGTGACCAAAGCCACGCTCGAGTGGCTCAAGAGTCACTTTCGCATGAGTCGGGCTAACTTGCTCGATGTCAACTAGCCGCGGTTTAAGAAAATCTGTTACAGAACCCAGCATTGTGTCCTCTCTTTAGAAGCTAGCTTTACTTGGAGTAAAGCTCGACGATCAGCTGTTCGTTAATGTCGGCAGACAGGTCGGAACGCTCTGGCAGGCGCTTGAAGGCACCTTCCATTTTAGCGGCATCAACCTCTACCCAAGTCGGCTTCTCGCGCTGACCAGCAACCTCAAGGGCAGCTTTGATACGCGCTTGCTTCTTAGCCTTCTCACGAACGCAGATCACGTCCTCAGGGGAAACCTGGAAAGAAGGAATGTTCACAACGCGGCCGTTTACCATGATGGCCTTGTGGCTCACCAGCTGACGAGATTCAGCGCGGGTAGCACCGAAGCCCATGCGGTATACGACGTTGTCCAGACGACCTTCCAGCAGCTGCAACAGGTTTTCACCGGTGTTACCCTTTTGACGGGCAGCGTCGCGGTAGTAGTTGCGGAACTGTTTTTCCAATACGCCGTAGATACGACGAACTTTTTGTTTCTCGCGCAGTTGCACACCGTAATCGGACAGACGGGGCTTGCGAGCGCCGTGCTGACCAGGAGCGGTGTCAATCTTGCACTTAGAATCAATCGCACGAACACCAGACTTCAGGAAGAGGTCTGTGCCCTCACGACGGCTAAGCTTAAGCTTAGGACCGATATATCTTGCCATCTTCTTTCTCCAACAATCCTAGACCAAGTAGCTACAGCGTTACACGCGGCGCTTCTTGGGAGGACGACAACCGTTGTGCGGGATCGGAGTCACATCAGTAATGTTAGTGATGCGGAAACCAGCCGCGTTCAGGGCGCGGATGGAAGACTCACGACCGGGACCCGGACCTTTGACCATGACTTCCAGGTTCTTGACGCCATATTCTTTGGCCATCTCACCAGCGCGCTCGGCAGCTACCTGAGCAGCGAACGGGGTGGACTTACGAGAACCACGGAAACCGGAACCACCAGAAGTAGCCCAAGACAGAGCATTGCCCTGACGGTCAGTAATGGTCACGATTGTGTTGTTGAAAGATGCATGAACGTGCGCAATACCGTCGCTCACTTGCTTTTTAACGCGCTTGCGAGCACGAGTCGGAGTTTTAGCCATTTTCTACCTTCCCGTTACTTCTTGATAGCCTTGCGCGGACCCTTACGGGTACGAGCGTTGGTCTTGGTACGTTGACCACGAACAGGCAGGCTACGACGGTGACGCAAACCACGGTAGCAACCCAGATCCATCAATCGCTTGATGTTCATGGAAATCTGACGACGCAGGTCACCTTCAACGGTGAATTTACCTACTTGTTCACGCAGACTCTCGATCTGAGCTTCGTCCAGGTCTTTAATTTTCACATTCTCAGCGATACCGGCTGCGGCACAAATGGCCTTGGAGCGGGTACGACCGACGCCATAAATCGCAGTCAAAGCAATGACTGCATGCTTATGGTCAGGAATGTTAATGCCAGCGATACGGGCCACTATTCACTCCTACATATAGTAGATTACGACCACCACAAAGCCCGTGAGCGGATACGTGGCGGTCAACCAATACACAACAAAAGTTGGCTGGCTATATTAGCCAGCACAACTATTTGTTGCAAGTACTAACCGTAAAAAATTAGCCTTGGCGCTGTTTATGCTTTGGCTCGCTGCAAATCACACGCACCACACCGTGACGCTTGATGATTTTGCAGTTACGGCAGATTGCCTTAACGGAAGCACGAACTTTCATTGCTTAACTCCGTAACTACGCCGACCTTTAGCGGCCGTAGCCCTTCAGGTTGGCCTTCCTCAGGACGTCACCATATTGATGAGACATCATATGGGTTTGTACCTGAGCCATGAAGTCCATGATAACCACCACAATAATCAGCAGCGAAGTGCCACCGAAGTAGAACTGTACGTTCCAGGCAGTCATCAGGAACTGGGGTACCAGACAGATAAAGGTTATATAGAGCGCACCTGCCAATGTCAGGCGAGTCATAACCTTATCGATATAACGTGCTGTCTGCTCGCCCGGGCGGATCCCCGGGATAAAGGCTCCACTCTTCTTCAGGTTATCTGCTGTCTCGCGGGGGTTGAACACCAGCGCGGTATAGAAGAAACAGAAAAAGATAATGGCTGCTGCATACAGCATCTCGTAAAGCGGCTGACCCGGCTGCAGGACCATAGAGACCTGTTGCAGGATATCAGCGACTTTACCCTCACCCTGACCAAACCAGGAGGTAATGGTACCCGGGAAGAGGATGATACTGGATGCGAAAATCGCAGGAATCACACCAGCCATATTCACTTTCAACGGCAGGTGCGTGCTTTGCGCGGCAAATACCTGGCGGCCTTGTTGACGCTTGGCATAGTTAACGACGATACGACGCTGACCACGCTCCACGAACACCACAAAGTAAGTCACTGCGAAAACAATCAAGCCCAGCAACAACAACAGCAGGATGTGCAATTCCCCTTGACGTGCCTGTTCGGCCGTAGCGCCAATGGCATGCGGCAGACCAGCAACGATACCTGTGAAAATAATCAACGAGATACCATTACCAATCCCACGCTCGGTAATCTGCTCACCCAACCACATCAAGAACATGGTACCGGTGACCAGACTCACAACCGCTGTGAAATAGAAGCCCAAACCCGGATGAGTCACGAGTCCTTGCATCATATTCGGCAGACCGGTTGCAATACCAATGGCCTGGAAAGTTCCCAAAACCAGCGTGCCCCAACGGGTATATTGGCTAATCTTGCGACGGCCGGATTCACCCTCTTTCTTGAGTTCAGCAAGAGCAGGATGAACCACTGTCAGCAGCTGGATAATGATCGACGCCGAAATGTACGGCATGATCCCCAACGCAAGAATAGAAGCACGCGATAGTGCACCACCACTGAACATGTTGAACATCTCAATGATGGTGCCCTTCTGTTGCTGGAACAACTCGGCCAGTACGGCGGCGTCAATACCAGGAATCGGCACATAAGAGCCTGCACGGAAAACGATAATCGCCCCGAGAACGAAGAGCAGACGGCTCTTCAGTTCACTCAGACCACCCTGTGCTTTAACATCCAATCCTGGTTTCTTAGCCATTGTACTGATTATTCCTCGATTTTACCGCCAGCGGCCTCGATGGCTGCACGTGCACCTTTGGTGACGGACAGACCACGAACGGTCACAGCACGGTCAATGTTGCCAGACAGAACAACTTTAGCGAACACGATGTTCTTGGTCAGAACGCCGGCTTGCTTCAGAGTGCTCACGTCGACTACATCACCTTCTACCAGGGCGATTTCGTTCAGGCGCACTTCGGCAGATACCAAAGATTTGCGAGAGAAGAAACCGAACTTCGGCAGACGGATTTTCAAAGGCATCTGGCCGCCTTCGAAACCGTTGCGGACTTTACCGCCACCGGAACGAGAGGTTTGACCTTTAACACCACGACCACCGGTCTTGCCCAGACCAGAACCGATACCACGGCCCGGACGGTGCTTAACGCGCTTGGAACCAGCGGCCGGAGACAGAGTATTCAGACGCATGCTTAGCCCTCCACCTTAACCATGTAATAAACCTGGTTGATCATACCGCGTACGCAAGGAGTATCTTCCAGCTCAACGGTGTGACCAATGCGACGCAGACCCAGACCACGCAGAGTCGCCTTGTGCTTTGGCAGACGGCCGATAGAGCTGCGAGTTTGAGTTACTTTTACAGTGTTAGCCATGTCGCATTACCCCAGAATTTCTTCAACGCGCAGACCACGCTTGGCAGCGATCTGTTCCGGTGACTGACCGTGAACCAGAGCGTCTACAGTTGCGCGAACAACGTTGATTGGGTTGGTGGAACCGTAGGTCTTAGCCAGCACGTTGTGGATACCAGCAACTTCCAGAACGGCACGCATAGCGCCGCCTGCGATGATACCAGTACCTTGGGAGGCCGGCTTCATGAACACGGTGGAACCGGAGTGAACACCTTTCACCGGGTGGTGCAGGGTGCCGTTGTTCAGTTCAACCTTGTTCAGGTTACGCTTGGCCTGTTCCATTGCTTTTTGAATAGCAGCCGGAACTTCACGGGCTTTACCGTAACCGTAACCTACACGGCCGTTACCATCACCCACCACGGTCAACGCGGTGAAGGACATGATACGACCACCTTTAACAGTTTTCGAAACACGGTTTACTGCAATGAGCTTTTCTTGCAGTTCGCCGGCTTGAGATTCGACTTTAGCCATCTTCGACTCCTAGCTTAGAACTGAAGACCAGCGTCACGTGCGGCAGCTGCCAGGGCAGCGATGCGACCGTGATACTTGAAACCGGAACGATCGAAAGATACGTTCTGAACGCCTTTGGCAATAGCACGCTCAGCGATAGCTTTACCTACAGCGGTAGCCGCATCTGCGTTACCGGTGTATTTCAGAGCTTCACTGATGGCTTTCTCTACTGTGGAAGCAGAGGCCAGAACTTCGGAACCGTTGGCTGCAATAACCTGCGCATAGATATGACGCGGGGTACGGTGAACAACCAGACGGGTAGCTCCCAGTTCCTGCATCTTTTTCCGAGCACGAGTAGCACGACGGAGACGAGCTGCTTTCTTGTCCATAGTGTTACCTTACTTCTTCTTAGCTTCTTTAGTACGCACTTGCTCGTTGGCATAGCGTACACCCTTGCCCTTGTAGGGCTCCGGAGCGCGGTAAGCACGGATATCGGCGGCGACTTGGCCAACCAGCTGCTTGTCGACACCACGCAGAACGATTTCTGTGGCAGTCGGGCACTCAGCGGTCACACCAGCCGGCAGCGCATGCTCTACCGGGTGAGAGAAGCCCAGAGCCAGCGCAACAGCATTGCCCTTGATGGAGGCTTTATAACCTACACCAACCAGCTGCAGCTTGCGCTCGAAGCCTTGGGTAACACCGATTACCATGTTGTTGACCAATGCACGGGCAGTACCGGCCTGAGCGTCAGCACCAGCGATGCTGCCGCGCGGGGCGAACTTCAGTACATTGTCTTCTTTGGTCACTTCTACACCGGCGTGAATAGAGCGAACCAGAGAACCTTTACCACCTTTGATGGTCAGTTCCTGGCCGTTCAGAGTCACCTCTACGCCAGCAGGAATAGTGACGGGTGCCTTAGCAACACGAGACATTTCCTACCTCCTATTAAGCGACGTAGCAGATGATCTCACCGCCCATGCTTGCTTTGCGAGCAGCACGGTCAGTCATCACACCTTTAGACGTGGACACGATAGCAACACCGAGACCGCCCATAACTTTCGGCAGATCAGTAGTGCGCTTGTAAATACGCAGGCCTGGACGGCTTACGCGTTGGATCAGTTCTACAACTGGCTTGCCCTGGAAATATTTCAGTTCAATTTCCAGTTCCGGCTTCACGTCACCAGCTACGGAGTAGCCAGCGATGTAACCTTCTTCTTTCAGCACTTTGGCGATAGCCACTTTCAGCTTGGAAGAAGGCATGGAAACCGCAACTTTGCTCGCCGCCTGACCGTTACGGATGCGGGTCAGCATATCCGCGATCGGATCTTGCATGCTCATAAGTCTAACTCCCGAGATTCGTTACCAAGAAGCCTTCTTCAGGCCCGGAATTTCGCCCTTCATGGCATGCTCACGCACCTTGATGCGAGACAGGCCAAACTTGCGCAGGAAACCGTGCGGACGACCAGTAATATTGCAACGGTTACGCTGGCGGGACGGACTGGAATCACGGGGCAGCTGTTGCAGTTGCAGTACAGCATCCCAACGCGCTTCTTCAGAAGCGTTCATGTCAACGATGATAGCTTTCAGCTCGGCACGCTTGGTCGCGTACTTGGCTACCAGCTTGGCACGCTTTGCTTCGCGCGCTTTCATGGATGTTTTAGCCATAACCCTAACCTTACTTGCGGAATGGGAAGTTAAAGGCAGCCAGCAGAGCACGGCCTTCTTCATCGGTATTCGCGGAAGTGGTGATGGTGATATCCAGACCACGGACGCGATCGACTTTGTCATAGTCGATTTCCGGGAAGATGATCTGCTCACGCACGCCCATGGAGTAGTTACCACGACCGTCGAACGCTTTAGCGTTCAGGCCACGGAAGTCACGGATACGCGGTACGGAGATGCAGATCAGCCGTTCCAGGAACTCCCACATACGCTCGCCACGCAGGGTTACTTTACAACCTATCGGGTAGCCTTCACGAATCTTGAAGCCCGCAACAGATTTGCGAGCTTTGGTGATCAGCGGCTTCTGACCGGAAATGGCAGCCATATCGGCAGCAGCATTTTCCAGCAATTTCTTGTCAGAGATCGCTTCACCAACACCCATGTTCAGGGTGATTTTCTCGATCCGAGGGACTTGCATGATAGTCTTGTAACCGAACTGCTTGGACAGTTCATTTACTACATCGGATTTGTAGTAATCATGCAGTTTCGCCATCGTTAAACTCCAATTACTTCACAAGTTCGCCGGTGGATTTGAAGAAACGGACTTTTTTGCCGTCTTCAATCCGGAAACCAACGCGGTCAGCTTTGCCAGTGGCAGAGTTGAACAGCGCTACGTTTGATACATCGATGGGGGCTTCTTTGGTGACGATACCGCCAGCCTGACCCAGTGCGGGTACCGGCTTCTGGTGTTTCTTCACCTGGTTGATGCCTTCCACGATTACCTTACCTTTTGCAATCAGGACTTGAGTGACTTTGCCACGCTTGCCCTTGTCTTTGCCGGTAAGAACAATCACTTCGTCTTCGCGACGGATTTTAGCTGCCATCGTTCGACTCCTTACAGTACTTCGGGTGCCAGGGACACAATCTTCATGAACTTCTCATTACGCAGTTCACGGGTCACCGGGCCAAAAATACGAGTACCGATTGGCTGTTGGTTGTTGTTAAGCAACACAGCCGCATTGTTGTCGAAACGGATGACAGAGCCGTCCGGACGACGAACGCCTTTACGGGTGCGTACGACCACCGCGTTATACACATCACCTTTCTTCACTTTACCGCGAGGAATGGCTTCCTTGATGGAAACCTTGATGATGTCGCCGATGCCGGCGTAACGGCGGTGCGAGCCACCCAGAACCTTAATACACATTACACTGCGAGCGCCGGAGTTGTCGGCAACACCCAGCATACTTTGCATCTGGATCATCTTAGTGCTCCGCTTTGTTTACTTCTTATCCCTAATGGGATCTGGCTGCCTTCAAAAGGCGCGAAACTATAACACAGGATTTTCAGAAAAGGTAGCCTAAAAAACAAACGGCCCCTGAAAGGGGCCGCTTGGACTACAAAGTACCGATTAGGCCTTTTCTACAACGGCAACCAGGGTCCAGGACTTGGTCTTGGACAGCGGGCGGCATTCGCGGATTTCCACGAGGTCGCCAGCTTTGCACTCGTTGTTTTCGTCATGCACGTGCAGCTTGGTAGTGCGCTTGATGATCTTACCGTAGATCGGGTGCTTTACCTTGCGCTCGATAGCAACAGTGATGGACTTGTCCATCTTGTCGCTGATTACACGACCTTGCAGAGTACGGATCTTGTCAGTCATTACGCACCTGCCTTCTCAGTCAGTACAGTCTTGATACGTGCGACGTCACGACGCACTTGTTTCAGAGTGTGAGTCTGAGCCAGCTGGCCGGTGGACGCTTGCATGCGCATGTTGAATTGCTCACGCAGCAGGCCCAGCAGCTCCTGGTTCAGTTCTTCGACGCTCTTTTGACGCAGATCTTGGGCTTTCATCACATCACCGTCTTAATTACGAAAGTGGTCTGAACAGACAGCTTAGCTGCGGCCAGGGCAAACGCTTCACGCGCCAGAGCCTCAGGTACACCGTCCATCTCGTACAGAACCTTGCCAGGCTGGATCGGGCAAACCCAGTATTCCACGTTACCCTTACCTTTACCCATACGAACTTCGAGGGGCTTTTCGGTGATGGGCTTGTCCGGGAACACACGGATCCAGATCTTACCTTGACGCTTAACGTGACGGGTCATGGCACGACGGGCTGCTTCGATTTGACGAGCAGTCAGTTGACCACGGGATGTCGCCTTCAGGCCAAAGGTACCGAAGGATACTTCGTTACCAGAGGTGGCCAGACCGCGGTTACGACCCTTGTGGGTCTTGCGGAATTTAGTACGCTTAGGTTGCAACATTTACCGAATCTCCTTACTTAGCAGCGCGGCGCTTGTTGTCACGCTTGGGCTTTGCAGGAGCTTGCTCTTGAGCAGCGGCAGCGTTAACAGCAGCCAGACCGCCCAGAACTTCGCCCTTGAAGATCCAAACTTTAACGCCGATCACACCGTAAGTGGTGTGGGCTTCAGAAGTTGCGTAGTCGATGTCGGCACGCAGGGTGTGCAACGGCACACGACCTTCACGGTACCATTCGGTACGCGCGATTTCAGCGCCGCCCAGACGACCGGAAACTTCCACTTTGATGCCCTTGGCACCCAGGCGCATTGCGTTCTGTACGGCGCGCTTCATAGCACGACGGAACATTACACGACGCTCCAGCTGGGAAGTGATGCTGTCGGCAACAAGTTTGCCATCCAGCTCCGGCTTGCGGACTTCGGAAATGTTGATCTGAGCAGGCACGCCAGCAATAGTGGCTACAGCTTTGCGCAGCTTCTCAACGTCTTCGCCTTTCTTACCAATTACAACACCCGGACGAGCGGTGTGAATGGTCACACGGATGCTCTTGGCCGGACGCTCAATGGTGATCTTGGACAAGGACGCGTTTTTCAGTTCCTTGGTCAGGAACTGGCGTACTTGAAAATCGCTGTACAGGTTGTCAGCGAAGTCTTTGGTGTTCGCGAACCAGGTAGAATTCCAAGGCTTGGTAATACCCAGGCGAATGCCATTAGGATGTACTTTCTGACCCATTGCTTATCTCCCAGCCTTAGCGTCGGATACCACTACAGTGATGTGAGCGGTACGCTTGAGGATACGATCCGCACGACCTTTGGCACGCGGACGGATGCGCTTCATGGAGGGACCTTCGTCGACCATGATAGTAGCAACACGCAGCGCGTCGATATCGGCGCCTTCGTTGTGCTCAGCGTTTGCAATGGCAGATTCCAGCACTTTCTTAACCAGCACTGCAGCCTTTTTCGGGCTGAAGGTCAGGATATTCAGAGCCTTGTCTACGGACAGACCACGTACTTGATCGGCTACCAGACGAGCTTTCTGGGCAGAAGTACGGGCATAACGGTGTTTAGCGATAGCTTCCATCATTTATCCCTTAGCGCTTCTTAGCCTTCTTATCAGCAGCATGGCCGCGATAAGTACGAGTCGGTGCGAATTCACCCAGTTTGTGACCGATCATTTCTTCGGTAACGAAAACCGGAACGTGCTGACGACCATTATGGACAGCGATGGTCAAACCGATCATGTTCGGGATGATCATTGAACGACGGGACCAGGTTTTAACCGGCTTTTTATCCCCGCTTTCCACCGCTTTCTCTACCTTCTTCAGCAAGTGCAGGTCAATAAATGGACCCTTCTTGAGAGAACGTGGCATGGTGATTCCTCTATGTTAACAATTACTTGTTACGACGACGTACGATGTACTTGTCGGTACGCTTGTTCTTACGGGTCTTGAAGCCTTTAGCCTTCTGGCCCCATGGGGACACAGGCTGCATGCCCTTGTTACGACCCTCACCACCACCGTGCGGGTGGTCAACCGGGTTCATCGCCATACCGCGAACGGTCGGACGAATACCACGCCAGCGGTTTGCACCGGCTTTACCCAGTTGACGCAACATGTGCTCGGAGTTACCGACTTCACCGATGGTAGCGCGGCACTCGGCCAGAACTTTACGTACTTCGCCGGAACGCAGACGCAGAGTTACATAGTTACCTTCACGAGCCAGGATCTGGATGAAAGTACCAGCGGAACGAGCCAGCTGGGCACCTTTACCAGGCTTCATCTCTACAGCGTGAACGGTAGAACCAACCGGGATGTTGCGCATCGGCAGGGCGTTACCTACCTTGATGGCTGCATCAGCACCAGAAGCGATCGCGTCACCAGCTTTCAGGCCTTTCGGAGCCAGGATGTAACGACGCTCACCATCTGCATACAACACCAGAGCGATGTTAGCGGTACGGTTCGGATCGTATTCCAGGCGCTCTACTTTAGCCGGGATACCGTCTTTGTCGCGCTTGAAGTCGACGATACGGTAGTGCTGCTTGTGACCACCACCGATATGACGGGTAGTGATACGGCCGTTGTTGTTACGACCACCGGACTTGCTTTTGCTGTCCAGCAGAGCGGCGAAGGGCTTGCCCTTGTACAGCTCTTGATTGACGATCTTGACGACGTGGCGGCGGCCCGGAGAAGTAGGCTTGCACTTAACGATTGCCATTTTTGAGAACTCCTCTTACTCGGCTGCGCCCATGAAGTCGATGTCCTGACCAGCTTTCAGGGTCACATAAGCCTTTTTCCAATCGGAACGACGGCCTACGCGTGCACCTGCGCGCTTGGTCTTACCCTTCATGTTCAGGGTACGGACGGTCTCAACTTCGACCTCGAACAGTTTCGCAACTGCAGCTTTGACTTCCGCCTTGGTAGCATCAACAGCAACTTTGAACACGATAGTGTTCTGCTTTTCTGCAACCATGGTGCTCTTTTCAGAGATGTGCGGAGCCTTCAGAACTTTCAGCAGACGCTCTTCACGGATCATGCCAGCATCTCCTCGATTTGCTTAACTGCGTCAGCAGTCATCAGAACCTTGTCGAAAGCGATCAGGCTGACCGGGTCGATACCGGCAACGTCACGCACGTCAACTTTGTACAGGTTGCGAGCAGCCAGGAACAGGTTCTCATCGACTTCAGCAGTCACGATCAGAACGTCAGTCAGTTCCATTTCTTTCAGCTTGGCGATCAGTTCTTTGGTCTTCGGAGCTTCGATGCCGAACTTCTCAACAACGATCAGGCGCTCTTGACGTACCAGCTCGGACAGAATGCTACGGATAGCGCCGCGGTACATCTTCTTGTTTACTTTCTGGCTGTGATCTTGCGGCTTAGCAGCAAAAGTCACACCACCGGAACGCCAGATGGGCGAACGGATGGAGCCAGCACGGGCACGACCAGTACCCTTCTGACGCCACGGCTTTTTGCCGCCACCAGACACTTCAGAGCGAGTCAGCTGCGCACGAGTACCCTGACGGGCACCAGCGGCATATGCAACGACAACCTGGTGAACCAGAGCTTCGTTGAATTCGCGCCCGAAGGTAGTCTCGGAAACTTCAAGAGCGCTCTTGGCGTCTTTCATTACCAATTCCATTACTATCTCCTCAGACGTTACGCTTTGACGGCAGGTTTGACGATCACGTTGCCGTTGGTTGCACCCGGTACTGCACCTTTGATGAGCAGCAGGTTGCGTTCAGCGTCAACACGAACCAGTTCCAGGTTCTGAGTCGTTACACGCTCAGCACCCATGTGACCAGCCATCTTTTTGCCCTTGAATACACGACCCGGAGTCTGGTTCTGACCGATAGAACCCGGAACGCGGTGAGACAAGGAGTTACCGTGGGTCATATCCTGGGTGCGGAAGTTGTGGCGCTTAACAGTACCAGCAAAGCCCTTACCTTTGGATGTGCCGGTAACGTCTACCAGCTTAACGTCAGCGAGAAGATCTACTTTCAGCTCGCTACCAACAGTGAAAGTTTCACCGTTGTTCAGGCGGAATTCCCACAGACCGCGACCGGCTTCTACACCAGCTTTGGCGAAGTGGCCAGCTTCCGGCTTGGTCACACGGCTGGCTTTTTTGGCGCCAGTGGTAACCTGAATAGCGTTGTAGCCGTCGGTTTCTACAGATTTGACCTGAGTTACACGGTTAGCTTCAACTTCGATAACAGTCACCGGGATAGAAACGCCATCTTCAGTGAAGATGCGAGTCATACCCACTTTGCGACCTACAAGACCGATTGTCATTGTTATCAACCTCTTTCCGTAATTAACCCAGGCTGATCTGGACGTCTACACCAGCTGCCAGATCCAGACGCATCAGGGCGTCTACGGTCTTGTCAGTCGGCTCAACGATGTCTACCAGACGCTTGTGAGTGCGGATCTCGTACTGATCACGCGCATCTTTGTTGACGTGCGGGGAGATCAGGACGGTGAAGCGCTCTTTGCGAGTCGGCAGCGGAATAGGACCGCGAACCTGCGCGCCAGTGCGCTTAGCAGTTTCAACGATTTCCGCAGTGGATTGATCAATCAGGCGATGATCAAAAGCCTTCAGGCGGATACGGATTCTTTGGTTCTGCATTGACAGAGCTCCAATAGATAAAAGAACATAAATCAACACCGCCCGACCGAGATTGCTCCCGCCAGAGGTGTGATTTTTCACGTTTCCCCCCATATCGGGAGGACTGTATGGCTGGCTCCTGTAAACAGGAAACTCAGCAGCAGACATATCGTCTGGCTTACCTCATGGGTAAGCGGAGGGGATTATACGGATTTTTCAAATTTGCGCAAGGGCGAGCGAACAGATTATGCGCAGTTTTATGTGACAGATGGATCTCGCCTGCGGCAACGCACTCTGCTGCCAACACCCAGGTAACGACAATGTTACAAGCAGACTGGTAGACTGTGTGCTTGCCTCTGTCAGTGGAACAACATCCCATGCTCAAAGATCAAAAGAAAGCCTATCAGTATGGCCTTTGCGCCGTTGCCCTCTGGTCGACGGTCGCCACAGCCTTCAAAATCTCCCTCGCCTATTTCGAACCTGTGCAACTGTTGCTTGTGGCCGCCTTCACCTCGACTCTCACGCTGACAGCCGTCGTCGCCAAACAGGGCAAATTGCCGCTGCTGAGGAGCTACATCAAGGCCCGCCCTTTCTACTACCTGACTCTGGGCGTGCTGAATCCCTTTCTCTATTACCTGTTGCTGTTCAAAGCCTATGATCTGCTGCCTGCCCAGCAGGCACAGACCCTCAACTACACCTGGGCCATTACCCTCAGTCTGCTGGCCGTCCCCTTCCTCGGCCAGAAGCTGCGTCGGCGTGATGGCGTCGCTATCGTGCTGGGGTATTTTGGCGCGCTGGTGATCGCCACCAGAGGGGATGTATTCGGCCTCCAGTTCGACAGCCCCCTCGGCGTGACGCTGGCGCTGGTCTCGACCCTCATCTGGGCCAGCTACTGGATCCTCAACACCCGCAATCAGGGCGATCCCATTGTCAGCCTGTTGATCGGCTTTATGATCAGCCTGCCTTTTATCGTCGTGGCGACCTGGTTGCTCTCCGATTTTGCCATGACCGCCTGGCAGGGATGGGCTGGTGCCATCTATGTGGGACTGTTCGAAATGGGCTTCGGTTTCGTGCTCTGGCTGATGGCGCTGCGCCATGCCACCAACACGGCCCCCATCAGCAACCTCATCTTTATCTCGCCGTTTGCCTCACTGGTGCTGCTCAACCTGTTGATCGGCGAAGCCATCCATCCAGCCACCCCCATCGGGTTAGCGCTCATCGTTGCCGCCCTGTTGATCCAGCAGCTCAAGTACGGCAAACGCTATCGTGCATCAGTCGAAACAAAGAGCTGACCATGCAGAAGGGCGTATCCACGGATACGCCCTTCTCTCAATCCATCCACTCCTGTGGCTGATGTTTCGGCAGCCGCATCTCGACCAGCAGGCCGCCGAGATCCGAACTTCCCAACCGGATAGTGCCGTGGTGCTGGGCGACTATCTTGGCCACGATGGCCAACCCCAAGCCACTGCCGCCAACGGTCCGCGCCACATTACCCTGAGTAAACGGCTTGAGCACCCGGGAGTAGTCCTGCTCCGGAATGCCGGGACCATCATCGGAAAGGCGCAGGCGCACCCAGTGCCCATCGTCCTTGAGCTCGGCATGCAAGCGGCTCGCCCCATAACGCAGTGAGTTGCTTGAGAGGTTGTTCAACACCCGCCGGATGCTGACCGGATTGCAGGCCACCCGCACCGCCTCTTGCGGCAGCGCCAGATCGACCTCCAGCCCCTGCTCCGAGTAGATCAGCAGGGTATCATGCACCAACTGGGTCAGATCGACAGGTACCGGAGCCTGCCCCTCATCCGGACGGATGTAGTCGATGAACTGATCGATGATGGCATTGGACTCATCAATGTCTGAATTGATGCTCTCCTTGAGATATTCGTCACCGGAGGACATCATTTCGGTAGCCAAACGGATGCGAGTCAGCGGAGTACGCAGGTCGTGGGAAACCCCCGCCATCATCAGGTTACGCTCTTCGATTAGGCTCTTGATGGAGTGCGACATATGGTTGAAGGTGCGAGTCAGACGGCGTACCTCTCGTGACCCCTGCTCCCCCAGTGCCTCCGGGAAATGGCCTCTGGCCACTGCAACCGCGCCAGCCTCGAGATCCTCGAGCGGGCGCACCAGCTGGCGGGCAAAGCGCCAGGCCGCAAACAGGGTGATCACCAACAGTACACTTAGATAGATGATGAGGGGTTCAATATCGTCATCTTCAATCTCGGTCAGCGGGATCCGTACCCAGATTTTGCTGGCCTGCGGTGGCTGGATCCAGATGATGTAGTGATCCTGGATCTCGACCCGCACCTTGGCCGGACCGCCCAGTTCGCGGCTGATGTTCTCCTCCAGATAGGGGTACGGCTTGGCATCGTTGAAGCCATGCTGCACCGCCTCGCTCTGGGTGTAGATGTCGGTACCGGTCGTCACATAGACCAGCGCCTCGGCATCTTCACTCAACGCCAGTTGCTCGGTATTGACTGGAAAGATCAGCTTGACCTGATTGGCCAGCAAGTGACTGATCTGCTTGACGGTCGGCGCCAGTAGATAGTTGTAGAAGGTGACGTAGGATACCGCTTGATAGACCACCAGGACGGCGGCCAGAAACCAGAGCATGCGGGAAAACATGCTGCCGACTTTTTTCATGCACCGTCACCATCTGGCACAAAGACATACCCCAGACCCCAGACGGTCTGCAGATAGCGAGGTTGGGCCGGGTCCTGCTCCAGCAGGCGGCGCAGGCGAGAGACCTGTACGTCGATACTGCGCTCGGTGGCGGTATATTCGCGGCCACGTGCCAGATTCATCAACTTGTCGCGGGAAAGCGGCTCGCGCGGATGGCTGACCAGTACCTTGAGCACCGCAAATTCACCGCTGGTGAGCGCCATCGGCTCGCCATCCCGGCTCAACTCGCGGGTCGCCAGATTGAGCTGGAAGGCCCCGAAGTTGACGACTTTCTCTGCGGCAGAGGGGGCTCCGGGCAACTCGACGGTATGACGGCGCAGCACGGCACGGATCCGCGCCAGCAACTCACGGGGATTGAACGGCTTGGGCAGATAGTCATCGGCACCCATTTCGAGTCCGACGATGCGATCCACTTCATCCCCCTTGGCGGTGAGCATCAGCACCGGGATCTGGTTGCCCGCTTCCCGCAGACGACGGCAGATGGAGAGCCCATCCTCCCCCGGCAACATCAGATCGAGCACCATCAGGCTGAAGTTTTCACGAGTCAGCAGGCGATCGGCCTGTTCGCCATTAGCCACGCCGCGCACCACGAATCCCTGCTCGGTGAGATAGCGTTCCAACAGGGAACGTAATTTCAGGTCATCGTCCACGACCAGGACCTTGTATTGCTGCTGACTCATTGCTTTGCCTCTTCATTCTTTCGCTGCCCACCATACTAGGGGGGGATATCGCGGGAGAAAAGCATAAATATGTTACCGGTTATTACCCATGATCAGAGCGTGACGACCGTCAAGCCCTCCTCCAGACCAGTACCGCTGAATGGCTCCCGCCAAGCTGGCGCAATTTCTCTCGACAGAAGGAGGACAAAAGCTAATATTCCCGAGCAGTTAGCGATGAATCCCCCTCTTTGACCAGGTCCGCATCACCATGAAGACAAAGCTGATCACCCGCGAAGGCTACAACAAGCTGAAAGAAGAGCTCGATTTCCTCTGGCGCCAGGAGCGCCCCGAGGTCACCAGGAAGGTGGCATGGGCCGCCAGTCTGGGGGATCGCAGCGAAAATGCCGACTACCAGTACAACAAGAAGCGGCTGCGGGAGATCGATCGGCGGGTGCGCTACCTGCGCAAATGTCTCGAAGAGCTGGGGATCGTCGACTATGCCCCCGCGCAGGAGGGCAAGGTCTTCTTCGGTGCCTGGGTCGAGGTGGAAAACGATGAGGGCGAGACCAAGCGCTTTCGCATCGTCGGCTATGACGAGATCTTCGAGCGCAAGGATTACATCTCCATCGACTCCCCCATGGCCCGCGCCCTGCTCAAGAAAGAGGTCGGTGATGAGGCCATCGTCCGTACGCCAGTTGGTGACGTCTGCTGGTATATCAACGAGATCAGCTACCCCAAATAGCCGGACTGCTTGCCACAGGCACATCCTGAGTCACAGGTGCAATGGCAAGAAACGCCCCCCCTGCGACTTTATCAGTCTGACGGGTGCAGACCCCGGCGCAGGGTGGCATCCCGCAACACGACCCCATATAGTGCTCACACTTGGCGCCTGATGGCGCGGACTCGACCACAGAGGCCCTCAACAACATCATGATGCAAACCATAGAGAGACAGATTGCCGGTGAGCTCAATGCTCGCCCGGAGCAGGTGCAGGCCGCAGTGCGCCTGCTGGATGAAGGCTCGACCGTGCCCTTTATCGCCCGTTACCGTAAAGAGGTGACTGGCGGTCTGGACGATAGCCAGCTGCGTACTCTGGAGAGCCGCCTCGGCTATCTGCGTGAACTGGAAGATCGCCGTCAGGTGATCATTCGCTCCATCGAAGAGCAGGGCAAGCTGACCCCCGAGCTGATGCGCGAATTGAATGGCGCCGACAGCAAGACCCGGCTGGAAGATCTCTACCTCCCCTACAAGCCCAAACGCCGCACCAAGGGGCAGATGGCGATCGAAGCCGGGTTGGAGCCACTTGCCAACCTGCTGCTCAGCGACCCGATGCAGGATCCCGAGCAAGCGGCAGCCACCTTCCTCAATCCCGAACAGGGCATTGCCGACAGCAAGGCTGCCCTCGACGGCGCCCGCTATATCCTGATGGAGCGCTTCGCCGAGCAGGCCGACCTGCTGGAGAAGTTGCGCGACTACCTGTGGCAAAATGCCACCCTGCGCGCCCGCGTGGTGGCAGGCAAGGAGCAGGAAGGGGCCAAGTTCAAGGACTATTTCGAACACGACGAACCACTGCACAAGGCCCCCTCCCACCGGGTGCTGGCCATGCTGCGCGGCCGCAATGAGGGGATCCTCAATCTGGCGCTGGTCACCGGTGACGACGAGAGTGCCAGCCACTGCGAAGGGATCATTGCCCACCACCTCAAGCTCAATCTGCAGAACCGCCCGGCCGACAAATGGCTGCAGGGGGTAGTGAGCTGGACCTGGAAGATCAAGTTGTCGCTTCAGATGGAGACCGAGCTGATCGGTCGCATCCGCGAGTCGGCAGAGGAGGAGGCGATCAAGGTGTTCGCCATGAACCTCAAGGATCTGCTGATGGCGGCCCCGGCCGGCATGCGCTGCACCATGGGGCTGGATCCGGGCATCCGCACCGGGGTCAAGGTTGCCGTGGTGGATGCCACTGGCAAGCTGGTCGAGCACGCCACCATCTATCCGTTCGAACCAAAACGCCAGATTGATCAGAGCCTCAAGACCCTGAGCGAGTTGTGCCAGAAGCACAAGGTCGAGCTCATCAGCATCGGCAACGGCACCGCTTCGCGGGAGACCGACCGGCTGGTGAGCGATCTGTTCGAGCGCTACCCCGCAGCCAAGGCGCAGAAGATAGTAGTGAGCGAAGCGGGGGCCTCGGTCTACTCCGCCTCCGAGCTCGCCTCCCAGGAGTTCCCGGATCTCGACGTCTCGATCCGTGGCGCCGTCTCCATCGCCCGCCGCCTGCAAGACCCGCTGGCCGAGCTGGTCAAGATCGACCCCAAGAGTATCGGGGTGGGCCAGTATCAGCACGACGTCGGCCAGAGCCAGCTGGCCCGCCGACTGGATGCCGTGGTTGAGGATTGCGTGAACGCGGTCGGGGTCGATGTGAACACCGCCTCGGTCGCCCTGCTCAACCGGGTTTCCGGCCTCTCCCAGACGTTGGCCCAGAACATCGTCGCCTATCGGGATGAGCACGGCGCCTTCAAGAGCCGTCAGCAGTTGCTGAAAGTGAGCCGACTCGGCCCCAAAGCCTTCGAACAGTGCGCCGGCTTCCTGCGCATTCGCGGCGGCAGCAATCCCCTCGACAGCTCGGCGGTACACCCGGAGTCCTATCCGGTCGTGGAGCGGATCCTCGCCAAGCTGGATCAGACCGTGGAGAGCCTGCTCGGCAACAGCAGCCTGCTGCGCAGCCTGAAACCGGCCGATTACACCGATGAGCAATTCGGCGTACCTACCATCACCGACATCATCGGAGAACTGGACAAGCCGGGCCGCGACCCGCGCCCCGAGTTCAAAACCGCAACCTTCAAGGAAGGGGTGGAGCAGATCAGCGACCTGGTGCCCGAGATGGTGCTGGAAGGGGTGGTCACCAACGTCACCAACTTCGGCGCCTTCGTCGATATCGGTGTTCATCAGGACGGTCTGGTGCACATCTCCTCCCTGACCGACCGTTTCGTCAAGGATCCCCGTGAGGTGGTCAAAGCGGGCGACATTGTGCGGGTCAAGGTGCTGGAGGTGGATGCCCCGCGCAAACGGATCAGCCTGACCATGCGCCTCGACGAAAAGGCAGGGCAGCCCGCCCGCAAGCCAGCTGAAGCGCGCAACAGCAGTGCTGGCAACGCCAAACCAAGAAATGAGCCGCGCCAAAGCGCCCCTATGGGTGGAGCCATGGGCAACGCCTTCGCAGCGGCGCTCTCTAAAGCGAAAAAGTAACGAAACCGTCCGAAACGCCTCTGAATGCAAAAAGCCCCGCAAGGGGCTTTTTTACACGCGAAGCTCAGGATCACTGCGTCAGGGCAGCAAGAATACTCTCGGGCTCTCCATGCTGGGCCAGCACCTCCCGCAGTCGGTTGAATGCCTTGCAGGCCTCTTGCGGATATTTGCCGTAAGAGACGACGCCGGTGTGGCTCCAACCAGCCGCCAGCATCACTTTCTTCTTGAAACTGGTTCCTTCAGTTCCCCCTCCCCCGAGCTGCATCAGAAACTGCTCCATCTGCAGGTGGGGGGGCGGTACACGGGAGAAGGTGGTGAAATCTTCCGCTTTGACTTCATCGAAATGCATGACAGCTCCTGTGAAATTGGAATGGGCCTGATCTTCAGGTTAGTTGCAAAACAGGCAAAGCAGCTGAAAGTTTGGCGAGGGTGATTCAGATATGCAGACTGAGGGACTGGGTCGAGGCCGGGCTGACAGCCTGTTGATAGTGGCCCGCGATGACGCTGTTGCGCTTGTCCATATAGGCACTCAGCACACCGCCCGATTTCGCGCTCTGCTCGGCCATCAGCTCTTTGCGTGCCTTGGCCTCACTCGCGGCGGCGCTGCGCGCGACGGCCAGATCCTGCGCGGAAGGCTCGGCAGGCGCCAGCGCTGCAGCGCGGATCTGCTGCATCTTGGCGATGGTAGCTGCAGGGTCACCGGGTACGACACTGGTATCGATCTGGACTTCGCCACCCGTCGCATAACGCTTGCCATCCGGCCCTTGCGTAAACTGATAGGTGGGCGAGCTGGCGTACTCTCCACCCGCAGACTGGTGCGCCTGCTCGTGAGTGCGCACCTCCTTGTCACGCTCGACAAGATCCTGAACCTGCTGCTCTTGCCGCTGTTGCTGCTCCTGCTGTTTAGGATCTTGCTGCTTGCGCTGACCCTCTTCACCAGTTGCCTCAACAAAGCGATTGTCTGGCAGTGTCGTCGGGGCTAATTGCCCGGTTTCACGGCTGTTCTGGGAGGTCTGATTGCTGGAGGCCTGACCGGCTTTGGATTTCTCTTTCTGGGAGCCGACTTCAGATTCGGCAACGGAGGCTTGGCCCGCACGGGCCTGCGGGATCAGTTCTGCCCGGCGATTATCCGTCCTCGCCGCTTCCACCTGGGGTTGCAGCTGTGTCGGGATAAGGGGAGGCAGACTGACATTGATGTTCATCTCACACCCGGATGTCGATCAGGGTTCCCATCATCTCGCTGGCGGTCTGCACTACCTTGGCGGAAGCGCCAGCCTGCTGCTCGGCCACCTTGAGATTGACAAGCTCATCGGTCACTTGCACCTGATCCCCGCTGGGGGTGTTGAGGCGGGCGATCTGATTGGATGCCTTATCGGCAATCTGCTCGGCTCGCTGAAATCCCTGTACCCCGCTGTTGAAAGCAGAATCAATACGCATGATGTTACTCCTCTGGTCACAGCTTAATTATCCGCCAGACCAGAGGATTAATGAAGCTTGCAGGCTGTTTTTTAGCCAACAAAATCTCGAACGATTTCAATGAATTCGTCAGGATGGGAGATAAAAGGTGCGTGTGAGGCCTTATTAAGGGTCACGCTGCGGCTGGCAGGGTAGAGATCATCCAGCAGGGGAATGGCCGCCTTGGGTACCAATGAATCCAGTCGGCCATAGATCCGCAACCAGGGCAGATCCAGCTCCTGAAGCGGTTCGCGCAGATCAATCTCGGCCAACAGCGTCAGTCCAGCCTCGAGTGCGGCAAACGCGGGCGCCGGCCGCTCGGCCAGCCAGTGGCGCAACTGACGGATATCGTCCCGGGCGTGTTCACTGCCCATGGCCTGGATCGCCAGAAAACGCTCTATGGTCTGGCGAAAATCCCCTGCCAGCATCTGGTTGAAACCGGTCAGTACCTTGGGGGCGATCCCCGGCCACTCATCGCGGGCCATGAAACAGGGAGAGCTGGCTACCGTGATCAGGGAGTGCAGCCGATCGGGATGCGTCAGCGCCAACTGGCTTGCCACCAGACCGCCGAGCGACCAGCCAAGCAGATGACACTTCTGCGGCAAGATGGCAGCCACCTGCTCGGCAAGCCAGGGCAGGCTGTAATCCACCTCGTCTGCCAGCAGGCTGTTGCCAAAACCGGGCAAATCTACCAGATGAACCCGATAGTGGGGCGCCAACTGTTGGGCAATGCCATGCCAGACCGCACCGTTCATCCCCCAACCGTGCAACAGCACCAGATCGGGCCCCTGGCCAAACTGCTCTACCGATATGCTCATCTAGACTCAAGATCCCTGTTCATGCTCTTGGGGTCAGCATGTTAAAGCGACTGCTCGCTAAAGCAAGCCCGCTGCTCGGCAACCACGGCGACTGGCAAGGGAGTTGCCTCCTCTGTCATCAGCCTTGCGACAACGAGCCCCTGCTCTGCAGCTGGTGTCGGCAGGCGCTGCACCAGTCACAGCCGAGATGCCGCCTCTGCGCCGCACCGCTGACTGAATATATAGAAGAACGCATACCGGTCTGCGGCCGCTGCCAGCGCAGACCTCCCCCCTGGGAGCGGTTGCAGGTGATCGGCGACTACCAGGCTCCCTACCCCATGCTGATCCCCCGGCTCAAATATTCCGGCCAAATCCTGCTGGCGCCACTCCTGGCACGCCTCCTGGCCGATCATCTGGATGACAACGAGCCGCCGGAGGCGATCATTCCGGTTCCCCTGCACTGGTGGCGGCAGTGGCGGCGTGGGTTCAACCAGGCGGAGGAGATCGCGCAAGCCCTTGGCGAGTTCACCGACATTCCCTGCGACAACACCCTGTTGCAACGCATCAAGGCGACCCCGCAACAAACAACCTTGAGCGCCGGGCAGCGGCGGCGCAATCTGCGCGGGGCATTCCGGATCCGCCCCCACCACTATCGCCATGTCGCCCTGCTCGATGACGTCGTGACCACAGGCGCCACCGCTGGGCAGCTCAGCCGTTTGCTCCATGAGAGCGGCATCACAAAGGTAGAAGTGTGGGCAATCTGTCGTACCCTGCGGCACAGCAAGTAGCCATCGGCATGCTACCCAAGCATTAATAACCGCGTTATCATGAATACCCTAGTCGTACACTCAGGTTTATGAGGATAGTGATGATCAGCATTTCCGACGCCGCCCAGGCCCATTTCCGTAAACTGCTGGAAAAACAGCCTGATGGCACCAATATCCGGGTGTTTGTGGTCAATCCGGGAACCCAGAATGCCGAGTGTGGCGTATCGTATTGCCCGCCCGATGCCGTGGACCCGGAAGATCAACACCTGCCCTTCAGCGGCTTCGACTGCATGGTCGATCCCCTGAGCGCCCCCTTCCTGGTGGATGCCACCATCGACTTCGTCACCGATCAGATGGGCTCCCAGCTCACCCTGAAAGCACCGAACGCCAAGATGCGTAAAGTGGCCGACGACGCGCCGCTAATCGAGCGCATCGAGTACGTGTTGATGTCCGAAGTGAACCCTATGCTGGCCGGTCACGGTGGCAAGGTCACCCTGGTCGAGCTGACTGAAGATAAACTGGCCATCCTGCAGTTTGGCGGTGGTTGCAACGGTTGCTCCATGGTCGATTACACCCTGAAAGAGGGGATCGAGAAGCAGCTGCTGGAGAAGTTCCCGGGTGAGCTCAACGGTGTGAAAGACGCCACCGAGCACCAGCGCGGCGACCACTCTTACTACTGATTTGCAGCCCTTGCAGCAAAGAAAAGGCCCCGCCAGATGGCGGGGCCTTTTGCATGGGCAATCGGCAGATTACTCGTCCTTCTTGTCTCGCGACAGCAGGGCGATGGCCGCCTCTTTCGGGTTCTTACCCTCGTAGAGCACCTTGAAGATCTGCTCGCAGATGGGCATCTCGACGCCGCAGCGGGCCGCCAGCAGATGCACCTCTTTGGTGTTGCGATACCCCTCCACCACCTGACCGATCTCGGTCATGGCGGTGTTCACATCCTTGCCAGCCCCGAGGGCCAGCCCGAAGCGACGGTTGCGCGACTGGTTGTCGGTACAGGTGAGCACCAGATCCCCGAGCCCCGCCATCCCCATAAAGGTTTTGGCATCGGCACCCAGCGCCGCACCCAGACGCTGCATCTCCACCAGACCCCGGGTGATGAGCGCAGTTCTGGCATTGGCGCCAAACCCTAGCCCGTCGGAGAGACCGGCACCAATAGCGATGACGTTCTTCACCGCCCCACCCAGCTGCAGACCGACGAAGTCCGGATTGGTATAGACCCGGAACGAGCGGCCACAGTGCAGCAGGTGGGAGAGATTGTCGGCAAACTCGTCGTGAGTCGAGGCGACCGAGATGGCGGTCGGCAGACCGGCAGCCAGCTCCTTGGCGAAGGTGGGGCCGGAGATCACCGCCAGCGGTATCTCGTCACCCAGCACTTCACGGGCCACGTCCTGCAGCAGACGGCCACTGTCCGGCTCCAGACCCTTGGTGGCCCAGGCGATACGGGTATCGGGGCGCAGGAAGGGTTTGATCCGGGTCAGCACATCGCCAAATACATGGCTTGGCACGACCAGCAGCAGCACGGGAGCCGCTTGTACCGCACGTTGCAGATCCGCAGTTAGCTGCAAATCAGCAGGAAAAGGGACATCAGGCAAAAATGCCTTGTTGCAGCGGTCTTGTTCCAGCTCGGCGACATGAGCAGGGTCGTGACCCCACAGCAGGGTCGGATGACCATTGCGCGCCAGAGAAATGGCAAGGGCGGAGCCATAAGACCCCGCCCCCAAGACCGAGATAGCGATCTGGTCAGCCATTATCAGGCTTCCGCAGTCGCCTGCTGGGCCTGTGCTTGCGCCATGTGCTGGGCAAACAGGGCATCGAAGTTGACCGGTGCCAGGTTCAGCTGCGGGAAGGAACCCTTGCTCACCATGTTGGCCACGGCTTCGCGGGCATACGGGAACAGGATGTTAGGGCAGAAGGCAGCCAGGCAGTGAGCCAGTTGCGGCTCCGGCAGGTTACCGATGGTGAAGATACCAGCTTGCTGTACTTCGCACAGGAAGGCAGTTTCGGTTTCCAGTTTGCAGGTTACGGTCAGGGTCAGGACAACCTCGTACACGCTCTCAGCCAGGATGTTGGTCTTGGTATCCATATCCAGCTTGACGTCCGGCTGCCACTCTTTCTGGAAGATGTGCGGGGTGTTCGGCGCTTCGAAAGATACATCCTTGGTGTAAACACGCTGGATGTGGAATTCCGGTTGTACTTCCTGGTTGTTGATCTCGTCAGCCATTTCGTTTGATTCCTTGTTATATGGATAAGTGGGCTCAGGCCCTGCTTAAATCAGCGTTTCTTGGTTACCGGCAGATTTTCTGCACGCCATTGGGCCATGCCACCGCCGAGCACATAAACCTGCTTGAAGCCAGCTTTGCTCAACTGACGGCCCGCGCCGCCCGCAGTCATTCCCGACTCGCACACTACTATGATGGGGGCATCTTTATGCTTTTCAACCGGGCCCAGATTATTGCTCTGGATCTGGGTCAGCGGCAGGTGCTGGGCACCGGCCAGATGGCCCTTGGCGTACTCTTCCTGACTGCGAATATCCACCACGGTGGCATTCTCGCGGTTGATCAGCAGGGTCGCGGTGTGATTGTTGACGGTTTTTACCGGGGACAAACGGGCACGCACAGTGGTGTAAACCAGGGTGCCAGCCAGACCCAACCAGGCTGCGGTCAGCAGCGGGTTACGGGCCGCAAAATCCAAATACTCTTGCATCTTCTACTATCCAGGGACCAAGACAAGGGCCCGAGTATACATGGGGGTATTGATAAGATCAGCCATCTTGGCGGCAAAGCGCGAGCAGGCTCCCATCATCATTGGGCAGCGAGCATGGCAGGAAGGGCATGGCTTGCGGGGCCGCGGGAGCGCCCCTTGGCTATCAGGTGACTATTTCGGCAGATGTAGTAATATTACGCTAGTTTCATTTCCCGCATTTTTTCCAATCCGAGAGGACATAGTCTTATGTCAACAGCTAAGAAACCTTTGGTTCTGGTCATCATGGACGGTTGGGGCTACAGCACCAAGCAAGAGCACAACGCCGTCGCTGCCGCCAAGACTCCCAACCTCGATCGTCTGGCCCGTGACTACACCAGCACCCTGATCTCCGGTTCCGGTCTGGACGTCGGTCTGCCGGATGGCCAGATGGGCAACTCTGAAGTAGGCCACGTCAACATCGGTGCCGGTCGCATCGTCTATCAGGAGCTGACCCGCATCTCCAAAGACATCCAGGATGGCGAATTCTTCCAGAACGTCGAGCTGGCCAAGGCTGTTGACGCTGCCGTGACCAACGGCAAAGCCGTTCACATCATGGGACTGATGTCCCCGGGTGGCGTACACAGCCACGAAGAGCACATCATGGGCATGATCGAAATGGCTGCCAAACGTGGCGCCGAGAAGATCTACCTGCACGCCTTCCTGGATGGCCGTGACGTTCCGCCGCGCTCCGCCCAGTCCTCCATCGAGCTGTTCGACGCCCTGTTCGCCAAGCTGGGCAAGGGTCGTTTCGCCTCAATGATCGGTCGTTACTTCGCCATGGACCGCGACAACCGCTGGGATCGCGTGCAGCAAGCCTATGACCTGATGACCCAGGGCAAGGGCGAGTTCACCGCTGAGAGCGCCACCGAAGCACTGGCTGCCGCCTATGCCCGCGACGAGAACGACGAGTTCGTCAAGGCGACCCGCATCGGCGAAGCGGCACCGATGGAAGATGGCGATGCGCTGATTTTCATGAACTTCCGTGCCGACCGTGCCCGTGAAATCACCCGCGCCTTCGTTGACACCGACTTCACCGGCTTCGCCCGTGCAGTCGAGCCGAAGCTGAACTTCGTGATGCTGACCGAATACGCGGCCGACATCAAAACTGCCTGTGCCTACCCGCCGACCGCTCTGGTCAACACCCTGGGTGAGTGGCTGGCCAAGCAGGGCAAGACCCAGCTGCGTATCTCCGAAACAGAGAAGTATGCTCACGTCACCTTCTTCTTCAACGGTGGCGAAGAGTCCTGCTTCACCGGCGAAGATCGCGAGATCGTGGCCAGCCCGAAAGTGGCGACCTATGACCTGCAGCCGGAGATGAGCTCCGAAGAGCTGACCGACAAGCTGGTTGCGGCCATCAAGAGCGGCAAGTACGACGTCATCATCTGTAACTACCCGAATGGCGACATGGTTGGTCACACCGGTGTGTTCGATGCCGCCGTCAAAGCGTGTGAAGCCGTTGACCACTGCATCGGTCGCGTCACCGACGCCCTGGCCGAAGTGGGTGGCGAGTGCCTGATCACTGCCGACCACGGCAACGCCGAGAAGATGCTGGACGAAGAGACTGGTCAGGCCCACACCGCCCACACCAATCTGCCGGTTCCGCTCATCTATTTCGGTCGCAAAGCCGAGGTAGTTGAGGGTGGCAAACTGTCCGATCTGGCCCCCACCATGCTGACCCTGATGGGTCTGCCGGTGCCGCCGGAAATGACTGGCAAGCCCCTGATGATTCTGAAATAATCCTTCCCCATGCGGGGATGCGAAGTTATTTCACAGAAAACCAGTCGCGTCGGCCTGTTGGCCGGCGCGCTGTTTTTTTGCCTGTCGTTTGGCGCCAGCAAACCGGCTTTGGCCGCCAATCAGCAGCTGGGGACCATGCAGTCCCAGATCAAGGAACAACAGCAGACCATCAAGCTCAGCAAGCAGGAGCTTGCCAAGCTCAATACCCAGCTCAAGGCTGACGAGCAGGCCATCTCGGCCGCCGCCGCCAAACTCAACCAGACCAGGCAGCAGTTGAAGCAGAACCAGCAGAAGCTGGCGACCCTGCAAAAAGACAAGCTGGCGCTGGAAGTTCAAGCCAAACATCAAAAGCAGTTGCTGGCCAAACAGGCGGAGAGCGCCTTTCAAGCGGGCAACCACGACTACCTCAAACTGCTGCTCAATCAGCAGGATCCGGCCAAACTGAGCCGCTCACTCGACTACTACGACTACCTCAACAAGGCGCGCATCGAGGCCATCGACGCCCTGCGCGCCACCCGCGACAAGCTGGCGAAAAACCAGCAGGCCACCAAAGAGACCGAGACCAGACTGCAAACCCTGCTTGCCGAACAGCAAGAGCATCACCAGACCCTGCTGGCCAGCCAGCAGAGCCGGGCCAAGGTGCGCAACCAGTTGCAGCAGTCGGTACAGGATGACGAGCAGAAGCTCACCAAGCTGGTCAAGGCGGAGAAGGCGCTGAAAGCCCGGCTGGAAGAGCTGCGTCGCAAGCGGGAAGAGCAGGAGCGCCGTGAACGGGCCGAGCGGGAACGGCTGGCCAAGCTGAAAGCAGAGCAGGAGCGTCAGCGCAAGCTGGCCGAACAGCGCCGCGCCGAGCAACAACGACTCGCTGCCCAGCAGAACAAAACCGTCAAACCGGTAGAACCTGCCGAAGAGGTGGCCAGCAGCAAACCGGAGCGCGGCTCGGGCATCAGCAGTGCTGGCCACTATAGCGGCCTCAAGACCAATGGCAGCCTGCGCTGGCCGGTGCAGGGACCGATCCTCATCTCCTATGGCTCGCCCCGTACCGCCCAGCTCAAGTGGAAAGGCACCCTGATCGGCGCCAGCGAAGGAACCCAGGTCAAGGCGGTTGCACCGGGACAAGTGGTCTACGCCGACTGGCTCGACGGCTTCGGTATGCTGCTGGTGATCGACCACGGTAAAGGCTATATGAGCCTCTACGGTCACAATCAGTCGCTGCTGCGCCAGGTTGGCCAGAATGTGGAACAGGGTGAACCGGTGGCACTGGTCGGTGACAGTGGCGGTCAGGACAGACCTGGCCTCTACTTCGAAATTCGCTATCAGGGCGAGGCGATCAACCCGACCAAATGGCTGGCCAAGGGTTGAGTCAACCCGGCCGACAAACGCGTCACACGCTCACTAGCAAAAGCCTGCCTCACGCAGGCTTTTGTTGTTTCAGGAGCGCCCTCCCTACTGTCGGTCCCATTTGATGAAAAATTACCTAATTTTCGATCGGCTCAGGGGAAGACAACCAGACCGATCTGCTCCAGCAAGGTCTGCTGCTGATCCTCGTTAATCTGCACCCCTTGCAGATCGACCCGGCGCAGATCCAACCCCGGCAGATCGCACTGGCGCAGATCGCAGCCCTGCAGCTTGAAGCTGGTCCAGTCGATCTGGCCAAACTCGGAGCCGCTGAGATCGGAACCCGCCAGCGAGGCACCAAACAGGTTGGCTCCCTGCCAGCGGTTTCCGGTCAGCTCGCACTTCTCCAGCAGACAGCCCTCGAAGCTGGCGTAGCTGAAGTTGTTGCCGGTCAGATGGGCCTCGCAGAAGTAGCTTTTGGCGGTGATCTGGTTGGCGAAGCTGGCGTGGCCGAAGTTGATGCCGACCGCCTGACAGTCGCGCATCTCCAGCCCCAGACACAGGCTGCGGCTGCAATCGGCCATGGTGAGATCGCAGCGCAGGAAGCTGGCCTCGCGC
The DNA here is from genome assembly GCF_049174935.1 of Aeromonas sp. 600886. Lineage (NCBI taxonomy): Bacteria > Pseudomonadati > Pseudomonadota > Gammaproteobacteria > Aeromonadales > Aeromonadaceae > Aeromonas > Aeromonas sp. 600886. The sequence goes on from NZ_JAAKUB010000021.1 coordinate 30,470, forward strand.
AGCTCGCAACCCTGCAACAGGCAGCCCCGTTCACTCTCCCGATCGTAGAAGCTGCAGTCAATGAAGCGGCTATCGCTCAGATCCAGCCAGGAGAAGTTGCAGCCGATAAAGCGGCACTCCGAGAACTGTTCCCCCTCCACATCCTGTTGCTCGAACCGGACATCCACGAACTGCTTGCCTCTGATCATCGGAAAACTCCTGCAAAAACGGCTTCATATGCTGACTTTATCCGCCAAAAACGGTAATGTTACATGTAACATCCACGCTGGACACCCCTATGAGCCCCACCCGCAAGCGCCGCCCCACCCTGCAAGATATCGCCGACCAGACCGGCGTGACCAAGATGACTGTCAGCCGCTATCTGCGCGACCCGCAGACCGTAGCGGAGGGGACCCGCGAGCGGATCGCAGCTGTAGTGGAAGAGCTGGGTTATATCCCCAACCGGGCGCCAGATATTCTCTCCAACGCGACCAGCAAGGCGATCGGCATCCTGATCCCCTCCCTCTCCAACCAGGTTTTCTCGGCGGTGATCCACGGCATCGAGTCGGTGACCCGACCGGCCGGTTACCAGACCCTGCTGGCCCACTACGGCTACAGCCCGGAGCGGGAGGAGGAGCAGGTCGCGTCCCTGCTCTCCTATCACGTGGATGGGCTGATCCTCTCCGACAGCCAGCACACCGAACGCACCCGCAAGATGATCGCCACCGCCGGCATTCCGGTGGTGGAGACCATGGATCTGCCGCAAACCCCCATCGACATGGTGGTCGGGATGGACCATAGAGCCGCGGCCCGGGCCATGGTAACAGAGATGCTGCGACGGGGCCGACGCAAGGTGGTCTATCTGGGGGCGCGGCTCGACGTGCGTACCCAGCTGCGGATGGAGGGTTACTATCAGGCGATGACCGACTTCGGCCTCACCGGCCAGCATCTGCTGACCGAACAATCCTCCAGCTTCACTCTGGGGGGCGAGCTGCTGGATCAGGCGCTGGTGCGCTATCCCGACCTCGATGGCCTGTTCTGCACCAACGATGACCTGGCGGTGGGTGCTCTGCTGCAGTGTCAGGCCAAGTGGATCCCGGTGCCCCAGCAGATCGCCATCGCCGGTTGCAACGCCCTCGACATTGGCCACGCCATGACCCCCAAGCTGGCCAGTATCGCCACCCCGCGGGAAGCGATCGGTCGGGAGGCGGCCACCATGCTGCTGGCACGTCTCAACGGCCAATCTCAACCCGACCCCCGCAAGGATATCGGCTTCTCCCTCTATGTCGGGGAGAGTCTGGGGTAATCCCTTCCCTCACCCACTTAAGTCACGCTGATAACAAACAGGCCACCCGAGGGTGGCCTGTTTGGTTTTCGGCACAACTGATGCTTAGCGTTTAACCAGCTCAACCGCTTCGCGGGAGAGGCGGGTCACCTCCTCCCAGTTGCCGCTCTTGACCGCATCGGCCGGCAGCATCCAGGAGCCGCCGACGGTGGCGACGCACTTGAGCGCCAGATAGTCGGCCACGTTTTTCGGGCCGATACCGCCGGTCGGGCAGAACTTCACCTGGGGCAGCGGCGCGGCAATGGCGGAGAGCGCCTTGGTGCCGCCGTTCGCTTCGGCCGGGAAGAACTTCAGATGGTCATAACCCGCTTCCAGCGCCTGCATCACTTCAGACGGGGTAGCGACGCCCGGGATCAGCGGTGCAGTGCTCTTGGCCGCGTGGGCCAGCAGGGCCGGGGTCATCCCCGGGGAGATGACGAAGCGGGCACCGGCAGCGACGGCTGCGTCAAACTGCTCGCAGTTGAGCACGGTACCGGCACCGACCATGGCATCCGGCATCGCCTTGGCGATGAGGGCGATGGCATCGAGGGCCACCGGGGTGCGCAGGGTGATTTCGAAAACGGAGATGCCGCCGTCGAGCAGCGCCTTGGCCATCGGCAGGGCCTGATCCAGCTCGTTGATAACCATCACGGGTACCAGCGGGGAGGCGGCAAACACCTCGGCCGGGGTCACTTTCCAGTTCTGCATAGCTCTTCCTTAGTCAAAGATGGTAGCGCCACACTCGGCGCTCGATACCGCGCGACGCATCACGCTGAACAGTTCACGGCCCCACCCCTCTTGTTCCAGAGTGAGGTCAATCTCGGCCTGGGTACGGCCACTCAAATCGGTCAGGCAGTCGAGGCTGCCGTTTACCGCATCAACCCGCAGCAGGTCGCCGTCAGCAAGCAGGCCGATGGCCCCGCCGTGCAGCGCTTCCGGGGTGACGTGGATGGCGGCCGGGATCTTGCCGGAGGCGCCGGAGAGACGGCCATCGGTGACCAGCGCCACCTTGTAGCCCGCCTTCTGCAGGTTGCCGAGCACCGGCATCAGCTTGTGCAGCTCCGGCATGCCGTTGGCGGCCGGACCATTGTGGCGCACCACGATCACGGCATCCTGATTAAGATCGCCCGCCTTGTAGGCCGCTTCCACCGCATGCTGGGAGGAGAAGACCCGCGCCGGGGCTTCAATCACTCGATACTCGGGAGCCACGGCGGAGACCTTGACCACGGCGCGGCCCAGATTGCCCGCCAGCAGCTTGGTGCCGCCGGTAGCCTGGAACACGCTGCCGGAAGGTGAAAGCACGCTCGCATCGCCGCTTTCGCCCACCGGCTGCCATACCAGCTGGCCATCGACCAGTGCCGGACGGCTGAGGTAATCCTGCATCTCGCCAAAGACCGGAGTGGCATCCATGTGGATCAGCCCCTCTTGCGCCAGACGGCGCATCAGGCCGGGCACGCCGCCTGCCTGTTCGAAGGCGTTGACGTCGGCCGGGCCGTTCGGGTACATGCGAACCAGCAGCGGCACCACGTCGGAGAGATCGCTGATGTCATCCCAGGTCAGTACCAGACCGGCCGCGCGGGCCAGCGCCACCATGTGGATGCTGTGGTTGGTGCTGCCGCCGGAGGCGAGCAGGGCCACCAGACCGTTGACCAGCGAGCGCTCATCCAGCACCTCGCTCAACGGGCGATAGGCCGGGGAACCCGGGATCATGGCGCTGATACGACGGGCCGCTTCGGCGGTCAGGGCGCGGCGCAGCTCGCTATGCGGGTGCACAAAGGCAGAGCCCGGCAGCATCAGGCCCATGGCCTCGAACACCAGCTGGTTGGTGTTGGCGGTGCCGTAGAAGGTGCAGGTGCCTGCCGCGTGGTAGGCGCCGCACTCCATCTCCAGCAGGGCATCGCGACCCACTTCACCGGCAGCGTACTTCTGACGCACCTTCACCTTCTCGTCGTTGCTGATGCCGCTCGCCATCGGGCCGGCAGGCACAAATGCAGTCGGCAGGTGAGCGTGGGAGAGGGCCCCCATGATCTGGCCCGGGGCGATCTTGTCGCAGATACCGAGCAGCAGGGTCGCATCGAAAGTGTTGTGAGAGAGCGACAGTGCGGTTGCCTGAGCGATCAGGTCGCGGGAGAAGAGGGACATGTCCATTCCCGGCTGACCCTGAGTCACCCCGTCGCACATGGCGGGCACGCCGCCAGCGACCTGAGCACTGTGGCCCAGTTCGGCCAGCGCGCCCTTGATGATATCCGGATAGCCCTGATAGGGCTGATGGGCGCTCAGCATGTCGTTGTAGGCGGTGACGATGCCGACGTTGGCGCGGGTCATATCGAGAATGCGCCCCTTCTCGTCACTGCTGCAGGCGGCCACGGCGTGGGCCAGGTTGCCACAGGCCAGCGCGGCGCGGGTCTTGCCCTGCTCTGCCTGACGCTGGATGCGGGCCATAAAGGCCTGACGACGGGCGACACTGCGCTCGCGAATGCGGGCGGTGACGTCGGAAATTACCTGATGAATCATTGGGCTTGCTCCAATGCTGTGACGGCGCGGTCAACCACCTGTTCGAAGGTGCCGTCTATATCAATGTGGAATACACCGGCTTCGCCGTCCGGGCGCTCCAGGGTATCGAACTGACTTTGTACCATGCTTTCACGCATGAAGTGGCCCTTGCGGGCACGCATCCGCTCGAGGATCAGCGGCTGGCTGCCATCGAGGAAGATGAAGCTGACCGACTCGTTACCTTCGCGGATCTGGTCGCGGTACTTCTTTTTGAGGGCGGAACAGACAATGATGCCGGTCTCGTTCTTCTGCTCGAGACTGTAGGCGGCATCGCGGATCCGCTCCAGCCAGGGGGCACGATCCTCATCGTTGAGGGGGTTGCCGCCAGCCATCTTCTGGATGTTGGCCTTGGGGTGCAGGTCATCACCATCGATGAACTTGGCGCCCAGCGCTTCGGCCACTTTCAGACCCACGCTGGATTTGCCGCTACCACACACACCCATCACGATAATGCACTTACCCGCCATAATTTGACCTCTGTCCCACTTTTCAAAAAACCAGCTGTTGATGGGTTCTAATCTAACACGTTACCGGTAACATGTTACCGGTAACGATTGAAAATGTGAAGTCTGCCACAGACTGAGCAAACCCATAGTCACCTGGGCATATGATGTTGAGCCCTTGCCATAAATCTAAATAAATCATAAAGATATGGTTTGCCGACGGATCGGCAAGGTGTCACGACTGAACTTGGAAAAAGGAACGCATAACAATGTCTGACCTCTCCCTGATCATGACAGCCGCCGGCTCGATTGTGCTGCTGCTCTTCCTGGTGATGAAGGCCCGGCTCCACGCCGTGGTAGCCCTGATCCTGGTCTCCATGGTGGCGGGTCTCGCCGCTGGCATGAACCCGGCCGACATCGCCAACACCATCCAGAAAGGGATGGGTGGCACCCTCGGTTTCGTCGCGGTAGTGGTGGCGCTGGGCGCCATGTTCGGCAAGGTGATGGAAGTGACCGGTGCTCTCGACCGGGTGGCTCACACCCTGCTCGGCAAGTTTGGCGTCAAGCGCGCCAACTGGGCCATGGCCCTGACCGGCTTTGTCTGCGCCCTGCCGCTCTTCTTTGACGTGGCCGTGGTGCTGCTGATCGGCGTCGCCTTCGCCATCGTCCGTCGTGGCGGCGGCAGCGTAGTGAAGATCGGTATCGCCCTGCTGGCGGGTATCGCCACCTGCCAGGCGTTCCTTATTCCGGCGCCGGGCCCGATCCTGGTGGCATCCCAGCTGGGTGCCGACTTCGGTTACATGATCCTGTTCGGCCTGATCGCCGCCGTACCGGCGCTGATCCTGGCTGGCCCGCTGTTCGGTGACTTCATCAGCAAGATCGTCGATGTACCGCTGCCTGCCGATGCCCAGAACAGCGTCCACGATGACAGCAAATCCCTGCCCTCCTTCGGGCTGGCCATGGGCCTCATCGGTCTGCCGCTGCTGCTGATCGGCCTCAAGACCATCGTCGGTCGCTTCGTCGAGGCGGGCTCCACTCTGCACAACTGGCTGGAGTTCATCGGTCACCCCTTCACCGCCATCATGGTCGCCTGTCTGGCCGCCTTCTATCTGCTGGGTATTCGCCGCGGCATGTCCCGTGACGAGGTGATGAGCGTCTGCAACAGCGCCATCCAGCCGGCAGGTGTCATCATTCTGGTGACCGGTGCCGGTGGCGTGTTCAAACAGGTACTGGTTGATTCCGGCGTGGGTGCCGCGCTTGGCAACATGCTGGCCGACTCCGGTCTGCCCATCGTCGCGCTGGCCTTCATTCTGGCCGCTGCGGTACGGGTGATTCAGGGTTCCGCCACCGTCGCCATGCTGACCGCCTGCGGTCTGGTGCTGCCGATGCTGGAACCCCTCGGCCTGAGCGGTGCCCAGCTGGCTGCCGTCACCATCGCCATCGGCGGCGGTGCCATCGTGCTCTCCCACGTCAACGACTCCGGTTTCTGGCTGGCGAACCGCTACCTCGGCCTGACCGAGAAGCAGACCCTGCAGACCTGGACCGTGATGGAGACCATCATCGGCACCACCGGCGGCGTGATGGCGATGATCATCTACAGCTTCCTCTGACAAGGGCAAAAAGCTGACAAAAAGGCCTCACTCGTGAGGCCTTTTTCATCTTTCTGATGATTCTTTCTTTGGCTGAGAGGGCGAGATTGCTAGAATCGCCTATTCATCGCTCCGAGTGGAACGCTTAACCCCGTGATTTCAGGTTTATCTATGCATTCATCGGCCCATTATCGACAACTGCTGGCGCGCCTGCCCCAGATCGCCGTCGCAGCGGATCAGTTTGAAGTGCTCTACAGCGCCCAGGATTTCAAACGCCGCATTCTTGCGCTTATCGCCAGTGCCACCCGGCGCATCTATCTGGTCGCGCTCTATCTGCAGGATGACGAAGCAGGCCGGGAGATCCTCTCCGCCCTCTACGCCGCCAAGCAGCGCAATCCGGCCCTCGACATCAAGCTGTTCGTCGACTTCCACCGTGCCCAGCGCGGCCTGATCGGCAAAGGCAAGCAGGGCGGCAACCACCTGATGTACCAGGCCATGGCTGCCGAACACGAGCACCAGATCGAAATCTACGGCGTGCCAGTCAAGGGGCGCGAGCTGCTCGGCGTGCTCCACCTCAAGGGCTTCATCTTCGATGATGTGGTGCTCTACTCCGGCGCCAGCCTCAACGACATCTACCTGCACCAGCAGGATCGCTACCGCTTCGATCGCTATCACCAGATCACCAGCCCGGAGCTGGCCCGCAGCATGGTCAACTATGTGGATGACCTGTTCGTGAAGAGCGACGCGGTGCAGCGACTGGATCACAGCGATATCCCCAGCGCCAAACAGCTGAAGGGGCCGATCCGCCGCTTCAAGCAGAACCTGCGCCAGAGCCAGTACCGCTTCAGCACCATGCCGGTCAACACCCAGGAGGTGGCCGTCACCCCCATGGTGGGTCTGGGCAAGCGCAACAATCAGCTCAACCTGATGATCCGCAATCTGGTGCGCGCCACCGAGCGGGAGATCTTTATCTGTACCCCTTACTTCAACCCGCCCAAGGAGTTGAGCAAGGATATCGAGGATCTGCTGCAGCGCGGTTGCAAAGTCACCATCGTAGTGGGCGACAAGACCGCCAACGACTTCTTCATTCCGCCGGAAGAGAAGTTCTCCACCATCGGTGGCCTGCCCTATCTCTACGAGACCAACCTGCGCAAGTTTGCCGAGCGCAACCAGCGTCACATCGACGACGGTCGCCTCAACCTGATGCTCTGGTGTTGCGAGCGCAACTCCTACCATCTCAAGGGGATCTTCGTGGATGACGAGTGGGCCCTGCTCACCGGCAACAACCTCAACCCCCGCGCCTGGGCGCTGGATCTGGAGAACGGCCTGCTGGTGCACGATCGTCGCCACCTGCTGCGTCCCCAGTTCAACGCGGAGCGGGAGAACATCCTGACCAACACCAAGCGGATCAGTCACTTCGATCAGGTGGAACAGATCCAGGACTACCCGGAACAGGTGCGCAAGCTGCTGGGACGGATCCACCGGGTCAAGGCGCATCTGCTGCTCAAGCGGATCATCTGATTTCCAATAACCCATTGTTGTTGTACAAGAGGGATATATGTCATTAATCATCTCAACCCAAGATGTTGATACATGGAAAAAACGGATTCAAAAAGATGGGCTTAAAGGCTCAACATACTTTTGTCAGCAAGGTGGAAAAGTTTGGGTTTCAGCATCTGCGGATCATAAGCAGATATGCCAGCAAGTTCTTGGCGCAGATTCAGGCACAAGTTCTCTGCCAAGCTACCTTCGCTGGGATGATGTCAGTGCTGTGAATTTAGTAGAGTTGCTGTACCAAATTGAAAAGGCGTAGTTCTTTTAAAGAGTCACATTTACACACACCTCATCTGATTTTTCTCCAGCGCCAACAAAGGCCTCCCGTTTTCGGCAGGCCTTTGTTCTATCCGCCGTTTCCCCCGCCTTGACGGCCCTGCCAGCAGCAACTCGGCTTGCATCGGCCCCTCAACAACCCCTATCATCTGGACATATTTACAGTGTTTTCGGGCATCTAATTGATGAAATTGGATAAAATTCCTCTCGATAGCCTCAAGGGTGTCGGCAGCAAGATGCTGGAGAAGCTCGAGCGGCTGGGGCTGGCCACGGTACAGGATCTGCTGTTCCACCTCCCCCTGCGCTACGAGGACCGCACCCAGGTGTGGCCCATCGGCGATCTGCCGCCCGGCCTGCACGGCGCCGTCGAGGGCGAAATCCAGGACACTCAGCTGGTGATGGGGCGCCGCCGCATGATGGTCTGTCGCATCAGCGATGGCACCGGCACCCTCACCTTGCGCTTCTTCAACTTCACCGCCGCCCAGAAAAACAGTCTGGCGGCGGGCCGCCTGATCCGCTGTTTTGGCGAGGTGCGTCCCGGCAAATACGGGCTGGAGATGGCCCATCCCGAGTACAAGCTGCTCGGCGAGGAGCAGGCCGGTCAGACCGAAGAGGCGCTCACCCCCGTCTACCCGACTACCGAAGGACTGCGCCAGCTCACCCTGCGCAACCTCACCGATCAGGCGCTGGCCCAGCTCGACCTCTATGGCGTGGAGGAGCTGCTGCCCGCCGGCCTCTATCCCCACCAGATTGAGCTGGCCTCAGCTCTGAAATTGCTGCACCGCCCGCCCCCCTCGGTGGCGCTGCCGCTGCTGGAAAGCGGCCAACATCCGGCCCAGCAGCGACTGGTACTGGAGGAGCTGCTGGCTCACAACCTCTCGGTACTCAAGGTGCGTGCTCAGGCACAAACCCAGCTGGCTCGCGCTCTCAAACCAGCGCCCGAGCTGGTTGAACAACTGCTCGGCGCCCTGCCGTTCAAGCCGACCGGTGCCCAGAGCAGGGTAGTAGCGGAGATAAGTAAGGATCTGCAACAGAGTCACCCCATGATGCGGCTGGTGCAGGGTGACGTAGGCTCCGGCAAGACCCTGGTCGCAGCGCTGGCCGCCCTGCAGGCCATCGGCAACGGCTGTCAGGTGGGCTTGATGGCGCCGACCGAGCTGCTGGCGGAACAGCACGCCATCAACTTCGCCAAGTGGCTGGAGCCGCTCGGCATCGGAGTCGGCTGGCTGGCGGGCAAACAGAAAGGCAAGGCGCGGGAAGAGTCGCTGGCCGCCATCGCCGATGGCAGCGTCAAGATGGTGGTGGGCACCCACGCCATCTTTCAGGAGCAGGTAGTGTTCCAGCGTCTGGCGCTGGTCATCATCGATGAACAGCACAGATTCGGGGTGCATCAGCGCCTCGCCCTGCGCGAGAAAGGGGAGCGGGAAGGGGTGCATCCCCATCAGCTCATCATGACCGCTACCCCCATCCCCCGCACCCTGGCGATGACCGCCTATGCCGACCTCGACACCTCGGTCATCGACGAACTGCCGCCGGGCCGAACCCCCATCACCACGGTAGCGCTGCCCGACAGCCGTCGCGGCGACGTGATCGAGCGGGTCAAACTCGCCTGCACCGAGGGCAAGCAGGCCTACTGGGTCTGCACCCTGATCGAGGAGTCGGAGGTGCTGGAGTGCCAGGCTGCCGAGGATACCGCTGCCGAGCTGCAAAACCTGCTGCCGGGGCTGCATATCGGGCTGGTGCATGGCCGGATGCGCCCGGTGGAGAAACAGCGGGTGATGGAGGAGTTCAAGGCGGGCATACTGCAACTGCTGGTCGCCACCACCGTCATCGAGGTGGGGGTGGATGTGCCCAACGCCAGCCTGATGATCATCGAGAACCCGGAACGTCTCGGGCTGGCCCAGCTGCACCAGCTGCGCGGCCGGGTTGGCCGGGGTGCGGTGGCCTCTCACTGCGTGCTGCTCTATCATGCCCCCTTGTCCAAGACGGCCCAGAGCCGACTCGGGGTGCTGCGGGAGACCAACGACGGCTTCCTCATCGCCCAGCGCGATCTGGAACTGCGCGGCCCGGGGGAACTGCTCGGCACCCGCCAGACCGGTCTGGCCGATCTCAAGATCGCCGATCTGGTGCGGGATCAGCCGCTTATTCCACAGGTGCAAAAGATGGCGCGCTTCCTCATGGATAGGCACCCGAGTCATGTCGAACCCTTGATTCGCCGTTGGCTCGGCTTACGGGATCACTATTCCAATGCCTGATCGAGGTAGATGCAGAAGATGGGCACATGTCCTTATGGATAGGCATCCGAGTCATGTCGAACCCTTGATACGGCGCTGGCTCGGTCTGCGAGACCACTACTCAAACGCCTGACAACACACCCCAAAACAGGAGGAAAGCAACCATGAATTCCTGGCTACGCGGCCTGCTCTACACCTTCGCCTTCCTGCTGCTGTTTGTCTGGGTTGCCCTCGGCCTGTTCGACGCCGAGCGCGCCAAAGGCCCCATCGCCAGCTGGATCAGCCAGCAGACCGGCGTACCGGTCACCATAGGGCGACTGGTGTTCAACCCGCTGCACCCCTACACCCTGCTGGCGGAACAGGTGCGCTACGGCGATGCGGTCTCACTCGACAAGATCTATCTGGAGATCGAGAGCATCGACTGGCTGAGCCGCGATGTGCGGATCGCCCATCTCGATATGATCCGTCCCGCCATCAAGCTGCCGCTACCCAACCAGCTGCCCAGTCTGCCGGTGCACTCCCTCACCATCAGTGACAGCACCATAGACCGGCTCAGTCTGGAGAGCCCCGAGCTGACCCTGCGCGGCCTCAATGCCACCCTGAGTGACTGGGAGCTGATCGACCCGAAACGGCAGCCACAGGCCAACCTGAGCCTCAATATCGGCCAGCTGGAGACTCCACAGTTCACCTTCGCCCGTCTCAACCTGCAAGGACGGCTGGAAGGAGAAGTGCTGCGCACCGACAAACTGGTGACCAACCTGTTCGACGGTCTGCTGGAGACCGGCATGGTGCTGGACTGGCCCGCCCGCACCCTGCAACTGCATGACCTCAAGGCGCGCGGCATGCGGGTGGAGCTGGGGGATCTGACACAGCAAGGCTTCCCGCAGCGCTTCCCGTTGCAAAGCGTGTCGCTGGATCGCGGCCAGCTGGACGGCGTCAGCCTCAACGACATCAATCAGGAGCTCTCCTTCAACAACTTCAGCGGCCAGCTCACCGCCTTCAACTGGCAGGCGGGCAACCAGCCCACCGGCTATCTGAGCGGCACCCTGGGGGACATGGGCCGTGGCCTGTTCCAGCTGGAGGAGATCAAGGGCAAGCTCGCCTTCTCGCCCCAGCAGATCGACGGCGAACTGCAGGGCAAGGCCTATGAAGGGGAGTTCAATGTCGAGCTCTCCCTCGATAGCCAGCAGCAGAAGCTGACCCTGAAAGACCTGGCGCTGAGCGGCATGGATATCAGCCTGCCGCAAGGTTGGTGGCAGGATTGGCAGAGCTGGCGCCCGCAGCAGGTCGATATCCGCAAGCTGGCGTTCGACAAGCTCAAGGTGCTCTCCTTCGACGATTCCATCCCTCTGTCGCTGACCGGCTGGCAGCTCTATCTGAGTGATCTCGCCCTGCGCGATAACCAACCCGGCCCGCTGCTCGGCCGTACTCGTATCGAGAGCAAGTGGTTCGAGCTGGTGTGGGATGGCCTCAGCGCCCGTAACGGCGAGCTGGATGGGGAGCTGACCCCCAGCTCCTGGCAACTGGGCAAACTCACCAGCTCGCTGCCGGATGAGGGCACCCTCAGTCTGAGTGGCCAGTGGGGCCGCGAACCTGGTCAGAGCAGCCGCCTGCAACTGCAGGCGACCAAGCTGGATCTGCAGCAGTGGGGCAAGATATTCCACTCTCCGGTCTCCTTCGCCGGCAAGGCGGACATGAGCGCCGACCTGCAAGCCGAACATGGAAAGGCGGCGGGCGAGTGGCGCCAGACCCTGCAGGGGAGCTTTGCCCTCGATGCCGACGAGCCGTTCTGGGACAAGGTGAAGATAGATCCGCTGCTGGATGAGTGGTTCAAGGGGGCGACCCCGCCCACCCTGACGCCGGATCAGCTGTGGCAGGCGATGCAGGAGGGTGACACCCCCTTCTACCGCATCAAGCTGCAGGGCAAAATCGACAAGGGGCAACTACAAGTCGAGCAAGCTGGCGCCTCCACCATCACTCATCTGCTGGCGCTGCAAGGGGGGATCGATCTGGTCAACGAGCAGTGGCAGCTGGATCTGGGGATCCTCAATGGCAACCGCTGCGCCGAGCTGCTCGGCCAGTGGCGCGGGCCGCTGACGGAACCCACACTGGCCTGGAGCTTCCCGCAGAAGCAGGACGCCTGCGACTGGGAAGTGGGAGTACGCTATCCGCCGCAAGGCAACAGCGCCCCGCTCTGGCGACCAGCTCCCGCAACGAAAGCCCAAAACCAGGCCCAAGTGCAGACCCAAGCCGGGCAGACAAGCGACAGCCAGCAAGGGTAAAAACAGACAAGGCCTCATGATGAGGCCTTGTTGTTTGATGGGGAAACGACGCGGTTACTGGCCCGGGCGGCGGGGCGGCTGCACCACGTAGTGACCGCAGAACTCCGCCGCCAGCTTGCTGCCGCTGAACAGCTGGATCTTGAGGCTGAAGGTGGCAGGCTCCCCCCGTTTGAGCGGCTGCAGCACGGCGGGCATCCCCTCGCGGGCCACTCGCGCCTCGGGCTCCTCATCGACCGGGCCATGATATTTGATGGTGCTCTCGGCCAGCACCGGCTCGCCCACCAGCCCCTCCTCTTTAAGCTGCAACCAGATCAACCCCCAGCCTGCCAGCACGCACTGGCTGTAGACACTGCCGGCGAACATGCTGCCATGCACGTTGAAATTGGCCGCCAGATTGGCCTTGAGATGGAAGGTCTGGCCATCGTAGTGGCTGATGTGCATCCCCATCTTCTCGCTGATGGGCACCCCGCGCGACCAGCGGGTGGTGAGGTCCTGACACCACTCCGGCCGGTACTGGATAGTCTGCAACGGGCTCAGGGATTTGATCATCTGGCGATGGGGAATCCGGCCAAAGGAGACGGGGCCGCCCCCCACTTCGAGAAAGCCGCACTTGCGATAGAACTCCACCGCCTCCTGACGGGCATTCATCACCAGCCGTTTCACCTTCTCGCTACGGGCCAGCTGCTCGAGATCCTCCACCATTTTGGCGCCCAGCCCTTGACCGCGATATTCGGGACGCAGCGCCATAAAGCGGATCTGCGCCTCGTCGCCGCCGATAAAGAGGCGCCCCACCGCGATGGGGGTACCATCGGGTGCCAGCATCAGCCGGTGAATGGCAACCGTGTCGTATTCGTCCCGCTCGGAACCGACGGGCAGATTGAAGGGTTTACGAAGAAGTTCCCAGCGCAACTGGTAGTAGGCATCCAGCTCGGCGACTGTCTGAGGGGTGACTACCCGGTACATAGTTTCATCCTTGAGTTACACTGGTCGGAAACCATCTTGCCGTGCAAATTCATGGACTTCAATCTGCAAGCGTACCAAGCCGATCACTTGTTGCACCTCAGCGTCAAACCCCAGCGCCGCCTCACGGTACAGGAAAATGACCAGCACCGCTGGCTGGAGATAGACGGCGTGGTGCAATCCGCCATGTCGCTCGCCGACCCCGCAGCCCTCTGTCTGCCCCATCAACGTGTCATCGCCTGCCTGCTGCCGGAGCAGGCCACCCGGATCCTAGAACTGGGTCTGGGTGGCGGCGATCTCACCCGCCATCTCTGCCAACGCTGGCCAGATGCTCGCCACGAGTGCGTCGACCTCGACGAAGAGGTGCTGACCGTTTATCAGCAGTTTTTCCAGCATCAGGAGCACGATGGGCAAGCCGTTCCGACACTCCATCAGGCTGATGCCCTCGCCTTTCTGGAGCAGAGCGAGCAGCAGTACGATCTCATCCTGCTCGATCTCTTCAGTCAGGATGGCAACCCGCTGCTGCTGTTTCAGGAGCGGCTCTACCGGGCGCTGGCTCCCCGCCTCTGCGGCACTCTGGTCATCAACCTGTTGCCGCGCACCGCACTTGAGCTAACCCACGCCCTGACACTGATAGAACAGTGGATTGGCCCGGCCACCCCCTATCCAGTCGCAGGGCTCATCAACGTGATCGTCCACGTCATACCGCGGGATCAGGCATCCTCAGACCTGTAGCCAGAAGGTAACCGGGCCGTCGTTGACCAGCGCCACCTTCATGTCGGCGGCAAAACGCCCGGTTGCGGTCGGGATGCCGCTGGCAGCAGCCTTCGCCACGAAGTAGTCATAGAGGCGTTCGGCCTCGCTCGGGTGGGCACCGCAGGAGAAGCTGGGGCGCATCCCGCTCTTGGTATCGGCCGCCAGGGTAAACTGGGAGACCACCAGCAGGCTGCCACCGATCTGGCTGACATTGAGGTTCATCTTGCCGTTCTCGTCACTGAAGACCCGATAGCCGCTCACCTTGTGCAGCAGCTTGTCGGCCTTGGCCTCATCATCCCCCTGCTCCACCCCGAGCAGCACCAACAACCCCTGACCGATGGCGCCGGTCACCTCCCCCTCGACGGTCACGCTGGCCTCGGAGACCCGCTGAATCAGTGCAATCACATCCCTCTCCTCTCAAAACAGAACGACCGCCCCGGCTCGATTGCAGGGGCGGTCGTCGATGCTACCAATAAACCGATGGCCAAGGCGATGGCTTAGCCAAGCTCCTCGCTCGCCGGCTTCTCGTACTCGCCGAGGCAGGCGGTAGTCTCCGCACCAAGCAGCACCACCAGCCAACTCAAATAGACCCAGACAAACAGGATCGGGATGGTAGCCAGCGCGCCGTAGATGGCCTGATAGGAGGGGAAGCTGGTGATGTAGATGGCAAAGCCGCGCTTGGCAAGCTCGAACAGGGTCGCCGCCACCAGCGCGCCGATAAAGGCATGGGCCAGCCGCACCTTGCAGTTGGGCACCACGGTATAGACCAGCAGGAAGGTGAGCACCGAGAAGAGGAACGGCAAGCCGCGCAGCAGCAGATAGCCGATGCCGAACAGGCTCTCGGCGCCAAACAGCCGCAGCGAGAAGATGTAGGAGGAGATGGCGATGCTGGCCCCGATAAGCACGGGCCCCAGGGTGAGGATCATCCAGTACATGGCAAACGCCTGCGCCAACGGGCGGCCCTGGGTCGAACGCCAGATGTAGTTGAGGTTCTTGTCGATGGCGGAGATCAGCATCAGCGCCACCACCACCAGCGCCCCGATCCCCACCGCAGTGGTGTTTGTGGCATTGGCGACGAAGCCGTCGATGTACTCCTTGAGCACCTCTCCCGCCGTCGGCACGAAGTTGTGGTAGACGAACTGCTCCATCGCCTGTTTGAGGCTCTGGAACACCGGAAAGGCGGACATCATGCCAAAGACCACGGCGATCATCGGCACCAGTGAAAGCAGGGTGACATAGGCCAGATAACCGGCGGTGACCGTCAATCTGTCCTGCTGGAAACGGCCCCAGACAAACTGGGCAAAGTGGCGACCATCATGGCGCAAGAAGGAGAGGGCGTGGGCCAAACGGCCGCTGACAGGCTGCTGCATCTTGATTCTCGTTAGCGTCATAGTGGCAATATTGTGTCAGAGGAGAGCGCTGTTTGACCACCTTTGAACCCGATTTGCCCCCATCTCCCCCAACCTGTCACCCGGGTTACGCCTCCGACTGTCGCCAGAAGCAGAGATAAAAACGGCCCCGCTATGGGGCCGTTTGCAACGCCGGATTACAGCATGTAGTCCGCAGGCAGCTCGATGCGGGCGACGCCAGAGGCCACCGCCGCCAGCGCCACGGCGCGGGCTACGCGCGGCAGCAGACGGGCATCCATCGGCTTGGGAATGACGTAATCCTTGCCGAAGGCGAGCTCGCTCACCCCGGCGGCGGTCAGCACCTCGGCCGGCACCGGCTCCTTGGCCAGCGCGCGGATCGCCTCGACCGCGGCAATCTTCATGGCATCGTTGATGCGGCTGGCGCGGGCATCGAGGGCACCGCGGAAGATGAAGGGGAAACAGAGCACGTTGTTGATCTGGTTCGGGTAGTCGGAGCGGCCGGTACCCATGATGAGGTCGCGGCGCACCCCGTGGGCCAGCGCAGGCTTGATCTCCGGGTCCGGGTTGGAGCAGGCAAAGATCACCGGGTTGGGCGCCATCAGGGCGACCGCCTCGGCGGGCAACACGTCGGGGCCTGAAACACCGACAAACACATCTGCCCCTTCGATAACATCCATCAGGGTGCGCAGCGGGGTCTCGTTGGCGAAGCGCTGCTTGTACTTGTTGAGATCGCTGCGGCCGGTGTGGATAACACCCTGACGATCCAGCATGAAGATGTTGTGCGCCCTGGCGCCGCACTTGATCAGCAGGTCCATGCAGGCGGTGGCGGCAGCCCCCGCCCCCATGCAGACGATGCGGCTGTCACTGATCTGCTTGCCCTGCACTTCCAGCGCGTTGAGCAGCCCGGCGGCGGTGACGATGGCGGTACCATGCTGATCATCGTGGAACACCGGAATGTCGCAGCGCGCGATCAGCGCCTCTTCAATCTCGAAACACTCCGGCGCCTTGATATCTTCCAGATTGATGCCACCGAAGGTATCGGCGATAGCCGCCACCGTGTCGATAAACTGCTGGCTGGTCTCGTGCTTCACCTCGATGTCAATGGCGTCGATACCGGCGAAGCGCTTGAACAGCAGGGCCTTGCCCTCCATCACCGGCTTGGAGGCCAGCGGCCCCAGATTACCCAGACCCAGAATGGCGGTGCCGTTGGAGATGACGGCCACCAGATTGCCCTTGCCGGTATAGCGGTAGGCATCGGCCGGGTTGGCAGCGATCTCGCGCACTGGCTCGGCAACACCCGGGCTGTAGGCCAGCGCCAGATCACGGGCGGTTTCGGCAGGCTTGGTCAGGGCGATGGCAATTTTGCCCGGTACGGGCTGGGCGTGGTAATCGAGTGCTTCTTGACGCAGATCGGACATGGGGGACCCCGATGTGGTTGGTGCAAATGAGGTGCCGACAGGGGGCACGCAGAAGGGCGGGGATCATAAAAGAAAGCAGGGGTCATTCCCAGCAGATCATGCTGCCATTAGCCAGATCAGACCAGTTTGTTTAGCACCATCCCCCAGTCACAGATACCACTTTAGTTATAGATCCTGCTGCGTGGGGTAAAAATGGCGCAAAAAGGGCGGCAAGTTGGCCTTGCCGCCCTTTCTGTCAGTGCTGTAGACCTGACTCAGTTGCCCAGATAGACCGGCAACAGATTTGCCATCGACAGGAAGTGGAACAGCGCGGTCGCCAATCCGAACAGGATCAGCAGCCAGGCCATCAGCTTGCCGCCGGGGGTGACGAAATGGGGAGTCACTTCGCCCCGCTCGGCCCGCGCCCGGGTGCGCAGCACCAGCAGTGCCGGGATGATGCAGGTCCAGATGGTGGCGGCGGCACCGGCATAGCCGATGGCCAGCAGGAAGCCGAACGGGAAGAGCAGGGAGAGCACCAGCGGCGGCAGGAAGGTGACCGCCCAGGTCTTGCAGCGACCGGCGCGGCTGTTGTCGAACTTGAACAGATCAGCCAGATAGTCGAACACCCCGAGCCCCACTCCGATAAAGGAGGAGAGGATCGCCGCCATGGAGAAGCCGTTGATGGCGCTAGCCACCTTCTCCGATTCGATAACCCCGGAGAGGGCGGAGAGCAGCACGCTCACGTCCCCTCCCTTGGCAATCACGGGGGCAAAATCCTGACGGGGCAGGTTGCCGAAGATCCCCAGCAACCAGAGCACGTAGAGCGCCAGCGCGATCAGGGTTCCCCCCAGAATGGCCCATCTGGCCTGCTGCTCGTTCTGGTAGTAGGCACGCAGGGAGGCCACCGAGTGGTGATAGCCGAACGAGGTGAGTGCCACCGGCAACATCGCCATGGCATAGGGGGCGTAGCGGCTCTCGCTGCCCGTCAGATCGAGCAGGGTCGGCAGCTTGATACTGCCGAGCAGCCCGGCCACGCCGAGGGCGAAACTTAGGATCATGAAGGCGATCAGCACCACAGAGATGCGGTCAACGGCGCGAGTCGAGTGCCACACCACCGCAGAGAAGAGCGCCACGAACAGCACAGATGCAAGCTTGCTGTCGATCCCCAGTATCCCCTGCAAGATGGCACCGGAGGAGGTGATATAGGCGTAGAGCAGAATGCCGCCAACAAAGTAGACCGAGAGGTTGTTGAGGAGATTGAGCTTCTCCCCCAGCAGCTCGCGAGTCACGGTATTGAAGGAGACCCGCATGTCGTGGTGCTGGAAGGATTCCAGTAGCATCCAGCCGGAGAGGGTCATCATCACCATGGTGACGGTCAGCGCCAGCACCGACCAGAGGGTCCAGGCCCCCGCCCCCGAACTCGGCAGACCGAGCATGCCGGCTCCCACGCAGACGCTGGCAATGATGCAGGCGCCCCCCAAAATTGACGGTTTTTTCTTCATAATCCCTTCTTTTTCTGACTGATTATCTATCCGCGGTAAACAAGACCGCGGCATGATGCCAGCCTTTGCCATGAGACGCCTACCACTATCTGCCATAACCGGGCATGGCCGCCGCATAAAAAGTGCCCCGAACGGGGCACTCTATCAGCGGGAATGATGTGAAGAGGGTTAATCCATCACCGGGATACCTGCCCTCGCCTCGGCCTGACGGGCGATGGCCTCGGTCATCCCCTGAAATATAAAGAGGTGGAACGGCAGCATGGCGAGCCAGTAGGCCAGCCCCCAGGCGCCCTGCGGGTGCCAGTGAGCGGTGACCCGGATGCGGGTCAACCCGGACTCCTCCGGCAGGATGTTGAACTCCAGCCGCCCGACGCCCGGGGCCTTCATGTTGAACAAGAGATCGAGCCTGCGCCCCTCATCCACCCCGAGGATCTGCCAGGAGTCGAGCATATCCCCCTTCACGAAACGATCCGGATTGGTGCGGCCACGGGTGCGGGCCGGGCCGCCGATCAGGTGATCCATCCATTCGCGCACCACCCACAGCTCGTTCATGTAGAAGTAGCGCTGCTCACCCCCCAGCTGCTGCAACACCTGCCACACCACCTCGGGGGAGGCGAGACAGATGGCCTCGCCGCTGGCGGTACGGTCGTAGAAGCCATATTCGGGATGGCGCCAGCGCAGGCCGAGGGGCGTCTCCTGCCCCTGCTGTTCGGCCCCCAGCTTCTGCTCCAGCGCCAGACTCTCCGCCAGCGCCTCATCGAAGCTGAGCAGGGTCTGTGGCAGCAGGGCTCGCAGCGGGCCATCATCGGCCGGGATGTCGTGCTTGAGACCGCCCACCAGCGCCTTGGCCACCGGCTGCGGCACAGAGGTGACAAACTGCAGCCACCAGGCAGAGAGGCGCGGACTCAGAAACGGGATGGGAATGATGGGGCAGCGCTTGCCGATATGGGCGGCGAACTTCTGCAACTGCTGTTGATAGCTGAGCAGCTCGGGGCCGACCGCGTTGAAGATGCGGCCATCCACCTCGTCGGCCTCTACCAGCCCGCCCAGATAGTGCAGCAGGTTTGACAGCGCAATCGGCGGCGTGCGCGAGCGCACCCATTTGGGCGTCACCATCATCGGCAGGTTGAACACCAGATCCCGCATCACCTCGAACGCCGCCGAACCGGGCCCGATGATGATGCCGGCGCGCAGCTCCACCGTCGGCACACCGGATTCGCGAAACAGCTCGCCACAGTGGCGGCGGGAGTTGAGATGGCGGCTGTTGCACTGCTCGGGCTGGATTGCCCCGAGATAGATGATACGGCGCACCCCGGCAGCACGGGCGGCGGCAGCGAAGTTCTTTACCCCCTGCTGCTCCAATCGGTGAAAATCGGCCCCCGCCCCCATGGCATGCACCAGATAGAAGACGGTATCTATGCCCGCCAGCGCAGGCAGCAGTGTGATGGGCTTGAGGCTGTCGGCGAGGCGAAACTCGACCCCCTCAGGCAATCGGCAGGGACGGCGCGCCCCGGCAATCACCTTGTAGCCCAAGGTTTGCAGGTGGGGTACCAGATAGGAACCGATATAGCCTGCCGCTCCCATCACCAGACAGTTACGCATGAGTGAAGCCCTCAACATCATTGATGCAAGGGGCGCCAGACAGGAATCCACCATATCCCGCCACACCCATCACCAGACAATTTCTCATGTAATTCTCCCTATCCTCACCGATGCCGCTTGTCAGCCAGCATGCGCAGCGCTACCTGAAAATGTTCAACCACTGCGCCACCATCCAGTCTCTTGCCATCCTGCCACGTCACCACCTTGCAACCTAGTACTAACCACCTCCCTGATTAGTCCGATTTGGTGTTAAGCCCTGCTTATTCTCTGGTCGATAACTGACCAGATGTATAGCGCCGAGGGCGAATGTATGCGCATCGATCACTACGACCTCCAGGGGGAGGTGCAATACCGGCAACAGCAGGCCCAGAGCCGCAAGGTGCGCAACCTCGGGCCAGTGCCACCCGTCGTCAATCCACCGGAAGGCAACAACGCGGCAGTGGCCGGCGAACGCAGCAGCACCCTGACCCTCACCAGCGCCCTGACGCTGCAAACCGCGAGGCAATCCGCCGCCAGCCAGCAAGCGACAACACCTCCCGCCCCGCCCGCAGCGGACGTCGGCAAAGAGCAGGATGGTATTCCCGACGATGGGCTGGATAACCGCCAGCGACTGATCAAGCTGATGATTGAGGCGATGCTGGGCCACGAAATCGAGCTGCCCAAGCCGATCAAGCCCACCGAAGAGGGGGGCGATGGAGGGACCCAAGGAGACGCCGCTGCTCAAGCCGCCGAGCCGGATCAACTGGTGGAGGTGACTGACACCCTGCTGCAACAGGAGCAGCTCAACGTGGTGGCATCGGCCAGCGTAGCGACTCGGGATGGTCAGACTATTCAGCTCGATCTCGGCTTTGTGCTCGACTGGCGCCAGCTGGAGGTGAGCCAGCGGCGCACCACCCTCAATGCCCTCAAAGATCCGCTGGTGCTCAGTCTGGATGGCAAGATTGCCGATCTGACCGAGGCACGGGTCAATTTCGATATCGATCAGGATGGCAAGGAGGATAGCCTGCCGGGTCTGCGGGAAGGCAGCGGCTTTGTGGCGCTGGATCGCAATGGCAACGGCACCATAGACGATGGGGGCGAGCTGTTTGGTGCTCGATCCGGCAATGGCTTCGGCGAGTTGGCCACCCTGGATGAGGATGGCAACGGGGTGCTGGATGAGGGGGATAGCCAGTTTTCAGCCCTGCAGTTCTGGCATCCGGAGCACGCACCTATAGCTCTGGTCGAACTGGGGATCGGCGCCATCCTGCTACGCCCCCTCGACACCCCCTTCAACCATCTGGGGGAGAGCGGCAATCAGGGGGTGCTGCGCCAATCCGGCCTCTATCTCACCGAACAGGGTAAAGGAGGCTGGGTGCAGCAGATCGATCTGCGGGTCTGAGCCTTGAAATGAAATCACCCATCGGTCGCTGACGATCTCTGCCAACGACCGGCTCCGGCACCATCAACTCAGCTCGGTGGGGTCGATATCCAGACTCCAGCGCACCTTTTTGGTCTCGGGCCAGCCTTCCAGCTCCTTCACCGCCCAATCCAGCAGTTGGGCCAGCGGTGCTCGATTCGGCCCCTGCACCAGCAACTGCATGCGAAACTTGCCCGCCTTGCGCTCCATAAAGCCGCTAATGGGCCCCAGCACCTGAACGTGGGGATAGCGGGCGCTGCGCAGAGTATCGGCGAGGCGGGCGAGGAACAGCTGCACCTCGTCGCGGCCGTTGGCCTCGGCGCGGAACAGCCCCTGATAGCTGAAGGGCGGCAGCCCCAGCAAGCGGCGCTCTTTCAGCGCCGTATCGGCGAAGTGGCCGTAACCGTTCTGGGTCAAATCCTGCAGCAAGGCGTGCTCCGGATGATGGCTCTGCAGCACCACCAACCCGGGTTTGCTGGCGCGACCGGCACGGCCCGCCACCTGGGTGTAGAGCTGGGCCAGTTTCTCAGCTGCGCGAAAATCAGCGCTGAACAGGGCGCCATCCACATCCAGCAGACCCACCAGCGTCACATCCGGGAAGTGGTGGCCCTTGGCCAGCATCTGGGTGCCGATCAGGATCTTGTACTTGCCCGCCTTGATGTCGCCAAGATGGGTCTCCAGCTCTCCCTTGCGACGGGTGTTGTCCCGATCGATGCGCACCACCGGATATTGCGGGAACACTGTGGTAAGCAGCTGTTCCAGCTGCTCGGTGCCCACTCCCGATCCGATCAGTTCGTTGCTGCCACACTCGGGGCAGTGGTGGGGCAAGGGGCGCACGCTGTCACAGTGGTGGCAGTGCAGCCGTCGTCCGGCCTGATGCCAGGTGTACCAGGCATCGCAACGCTCACAAGCGGCGCTCCAGCCACATTGGTGACAGATCAGAGCCGGGGCATAGCCACGGCGGTTGAGAAACAGCATCACCTGATTGCCCGCCGCCAGATGCCCTGCCATCAGCTGCTCCAGCTGGGGGGAAAGCCCGGCCTGCAACCGCACGTTTTTGATATCGAGGATCACCTGACGGGCGGTCTGGGCATTGCCGGCGCGGCGAGTCAGGGTGAGGTGGTGATACTTGCCGGTGCGGGCGTTGTGCAATGTCTCCAGGGACGGGGTGGCCGAGCCAAGCAGGATGGGGATACCGGCACGATGGGCCCGCATCACCGCCAGATCCCGCGCGTGGTAGCGAAAACCATCCTGCTGCTTGAAGGAGCCGTCGTGCTCCTCGTCGATGATGATGATGCCGAGGTTGTGAAACGGGGTGAACACCGCGGAGCGGGTGCCGATCAGGATGGCGGCGCCGCCGTCGCGGCAGGCGAGCCAGGCGTCGAGCCGCTCCCTGTCGTTCATGGCGGAGTTCATCGCCACCACAGGCACGTTGAAGCGGCGCCGGAAGCGGTTGATGGTCTGCGGGGTAAGACCGATCTCCGGCACCATCACCAGCGCCTGTTTGCCCGCCTTGAGCAGGGGCTCGAGGATGCTTAAATACACCTCGGTCTTGCCGGAACCGGTGATGCCATCGAGCAGGAAGGCACCGAACTTGTCGCTCTGGCTGGTGACGGCGGAGACCGCCAACGCCTGTTCGCTATTGAGGCGCAGCCCCTCCCCCGGCTCAAAGCGGGCAGCCCAATCGCCATCGTGGCTCGGCTCCAGTGAGCGCTTCTCCAGCAGCCCCTTCTTCTCCAGCGCGGTGAGAGCGGCGCTCTGGATCTCCTCCTGCTTGAGGGCGGAAGGGGTCTGCGGCCCCTTGCGCAGCAAGGCGAGCGCTTGCTGCTGCTTGGCCGCCCGCTTGAGCTCGTTGAGGTCGATGGCCATCCCTGCCTCGGTGGCAAACCAGAACTCCAGCTCGCGATAGGCGGCAGGCTCCCCCTTGCGTACCAGCACTGGTAGGGCGTGAGGCAATACTTCCCCCAGCGGATGCTGGTAGTAGCTGGCGCTCCAGTTCATCAGCGCCAGAATATCCGGCCCCAGCACCGGCGTCGCATCGAGTACCCGCTTGATGGGCTTGAGCTTGTTGCGAGCCACCTGGCTGTCAACCGGATGATCCACCACCAGCCCGACCAGGGTCTGGGGACCGAAAGGGATCTCGACCCGGCAACCGGGGGCAGGTAACGGCAGGGGAGAGAGATAGTCGAAGTGACGGCGTAACGGTACCGGGACAGCGACACGAACCAGATCCAGCGTTTGGGAAGAATTCACCAGGGGTTGCCTATTTTTTCTGCGAAGCCACTTGCCTGATATCAGGCATTTCCTATATTATTCGCAGCCTTTGAAACTGTGTTCAACAATCGTGTGGTGTCCGACAAGAGATCGGATGGCGACACGGCCTATTAATTGAGGTTGTCCATGAAAGCTGGTATCCATCCTGACTACGTAGCCATCACCGCCAAGTGCTCTTGCGGTAACGTCATCAACACTTTCTCTACCATCGGTAAAGATCTGAACCTGGACGTGTGCTCCGAGTGCCACCCGTTCTACACCGGCAAGCAGAAAGAAGTTTCTAGCGGCGGCCGCGTAGACAAGTTCAACAAGCGTTTCGGTGCGATGACCACCAAGAAGTAATTTTACTTCTGAAGAATTCTGAAAAAGGCGCCCATCGGGCGCCTTTTTTACGATCCCTGTTTTTCATCCTTCATGTTCCCGCAGCCAGACGTACTCTCCCCTACTGGCCAAACCCTTTGGAACGACGCAAATAGACATACCCCTCACCCGGGCTGCCCCAGCGCGGGCTCCCTGCGTTGTCATAGGCTCGATCCAGCAGTCTGACGCTGTCGGGGCCAATCCAGATATGCTGCACCAGCGTCGTGGCACCACCAAAATCGGTGGAGCAGTGGCCCACCCGGGTGTGACCGGCATATTCGCCGGAGGGGGTACGGGTCAACCAGATCTCGCATCCGTGGCGCAAGGAGAGCTGCTGCGGGGTCAGACTGTCGAGCAGGGCGGGATCATGCCAGGCACCGGCAAAATCGGTGGCACGGGGCATGGTCAGTTCGGCCATCAGGATCCGCCCGTCAGGGGCGGGTGAGAAGCGATAGATGCGCTGGCGGAAAGGACGGACGGAGCGCAGACTCAGGTACTGCTCGGCATAGACCCAGCGATAGCCCTGATAGCCGGGCCAGATCTCCATCAGGCGCAGCTCGGCACTGGTAAAGCGGCTGTCGTAACTGGCCTGCTCCCGGCTCGTAAAGGCCCCGTTGAACCAGCTGAGTAGCGGCTCCATACCGGGCTTGAGTGGGGTATCCTGGGGCGCCGCCCCTGCCAACACCAGACAGGAACAGAGCAGCCCGAATACGGCCACCAGCAACTTTGCCATCGAATCCTTCCGAATCATCATAGTGGCGGCGATTATATGAGCGAATTTCTCCAATAACAGCCATTACGATCAAATCATTGCCACTCTGGTGCAAAAACCTCATAAGGATGCCAGTCCGCTCACTAAACCCGATATTTTGCCACCGCCTTGTTGAGCAGCTGGGCCTGCTCGTTGAGACCCTCGCTGGATCTCGCATTTTCCTCCGCCATGATGCTCGACTCCTGGGCGATGTCGCGGATGTTGTTGACGTTGCGGTTCACCTCGTTGGCCACCAGACTCTGCTGTTCGATGGCTGCCGCAATCTGGGTGCTCATATCCATGATGTTGGTAACATCCTGAGTGATCTGCCCCAGCAACTCCCCTGCGGTACTGGCCTGATCCGAGCTGCGGTTGCCCTGCTCGCGGCAGGTCGCCATTACCTCGACGATGCTGCCGGTCTGTTTCTGCAGCGAGCTGATGATGCCGGCAATCTCCTGGGTCGATTTCTGGGTACGGATGGCCAGATTGCGCACCTCATCGGCCACTACCGCAAAGCCACGTCCCTGATCCCCTGCCCTGGCTGCTTCAATGGCCGCATTGAGGGCCAGCAGGTTGGTCTGCTCGGCAATGCCGCGGATCACATCGAGCACGGAGCCGATGGTCTCGCTCTCTTTTTGCAGCTGGCTCACCTCGCGGGATGAGCTCTCCAGATTGCCCGCCAGCGAGCGGATCTGCTCGACAGTATTCTCGACCGCAGTCCGCCCCTCCATCGCCTTGTTGTTGGTCGCCTGCGCATTGTTGGCCGCCTGCTCGGTGTTGCGGGCGATCTCTTCGATGGTGGAGCCCATCTCGGTGGAAGCGGTCGCCACCATATCAGTCTCCTGCAGCTGGCGCGCCGCCCCTTCACTGGTGCGCTTGACGTTGGCCGAGAGGTGATCCGCCGCTTCAGTCAGGGTGTGCACGCTCTGCTTCACATCGCCGATCAGATCGCGAAACCCGCCCAGCATCACGTCGAGATTGCCTGCCAGCTGGGCCATTTCATCTGCCCCGCGCAGATCTATCTTCAGGCGCAGGTCATTATCCTGACGAATGCGGTTGACGGTGTCATTCACCTGAGTAATGGGACGGTCGATGCTGCGCCCCAGCAACACGCTCATGATGCCGATCAGCACCACAATCACCCCGCCACAGACCAGCATCAGGCTGTTGAGGCGAGCGCTCTGCCGCTCCAGCTCAGCGACAATGTGCTGATCGACGGCGGCAAACCCCTGTTCGGTCTGATGCACCAGATCCCGCATCTGGTTGCGCAGCCCCTCATCCTCTTTCAGCCCCAGTACCTGCATCCCCTGCACCAGCGCCACAAAGTCCTGCCGGTACTGCTTGCTGGCCTGTTCCAGCTTGCCGCGATCCGCCTCCGGCAAAGTGGCAAGGCTATCCTGAAAACTCTTGTGCAAGGTCTCGAAACGCTCCAGATACTGGATATCGGAGCGAAGCATGAAGTCTTTCTCCGCCCGCCTCAGCTGCAACATGGTGATGAGCAACCCCTGCTGATCCAGCTGCTTGAGCCCATTCTCCACCTCATGCACCGCCGCCCGCAGCTTGCCATAGAGCCCCTCCTCCGGCCCCAGACCAATCTTCTGCTGCTGGGCAACCAGATCGTTGAAGGCTTTGCCATAACCGCTGATCTGCTGATCCAGTCTGGTCAGCTCCCCCTCGACAGCCGCCAGATTGTCATCGGTCACCAGCTCCCGATTGTGCTGGTGAAAATCTGACAGCCCCTGATTGAAGCGCTCGACGAAGGTCACATCCTTACGGATCAGAAAATCCTTCTCGGCCCGCCGCAGGTTGAGCATGGCGATCTCCAGCTGGTCGATATTGCGCTGGGCTTCGGTCAGGTGACGGTGCACCTGGCTGGAGTAGATAAACAGGCCGCTCAGTACCAGCATGGCAACGGCAACCAGCACGGTATTCAGGATCAACTTATGACGGATAAGCACGATGGACCTCTCGCAAACAGGCAGTGAACTGCATTGAGCTTATGCAGAAAAGCGGCGACAGGTGATCTGTGCAAGGAATATTCATTGAAATGCCACACCCACTCCTTATACTGGTTGCACCTGTTTCCAGCCGTGGATTTGACACTATGGAATACAATACTTCTGAACTGTGCGACATCTATCAGGACATGGTGGATGTGCTTGAACCCATGCTCTGCTCCTTCGGCGGCCGCGCCTCTTTCGGCGGCGTCATCACCACCGTCAAATGCTTCGAATCGAATGGTCTTATACGTGAACTCGTCAAAGAGAACGGACTGGGACGCGTCTTGCTGATCGATGGCGGTGGCTCCATGCGCCGAGCTCTGATCGACAGCGACATCGCCACAACAGCAGCAGAGAACGATTGGGAAGGGATTGTCTGCTACGGCTGCGTCCGCGAAGTCGATATTCTGGAAGATCTGGATATCGGCATTCAGGCACTGGCAGCCATTCCGGTCGGTGCCGACAGCAAGGATGTAGGGGAGACCGATCTGCCGGTCAACTTCGGTGGCGTGACCTTCCTGCCTGACGACCACCTCTACGCCGATACCACAGGGGTGATCCTCTCCCCCGAGGCACTCGATATCGAGTAAGCCGCAGGCAGAGTGACGACGGGAGCCTTGGCTCCCGTTTTTTATGCCTGCAACTTGCTGAAAAATGACAAAAAAAGAGGGCCAGATAAACTGGCCCTTAACTGGAAGCAATGTGAGCAATGTCGTGCCTTCACAAGAAGTCCATCACGTTGGAACGAATGAAGTCTTTCCCGGAAAACAAGTTAACAATAATCATTCTCATTTAACTGAGCAAGCGTTATTTGCAGAAAGTGCAAAAAATTGACCACCGCGAAGGGTGGTCAATCTGGTCAGGCTTGCCGAGTGGCCGTTTGTAGGCTGGATAATCCGGCCTCGCCCACCAGCTTGCGGCTGAGGTAGCGCAACAAAACACCGTAGAGCGGCACAAACAAACCAAGGCTTATCAGCAACTTGAATACGTAATCGACGGTTGCGATCTCGACCCAGTGCTCTGCCATGAAAGGATCTGTGGTGCGCCAGAAGGCCACACTGAAGAAAGCGATGGTATCAACCAGATTACCGAACAGGGTGGAGGCCGCAGGTGCAATCCACCACTGCTTGAGCAGACGCAGGCGGTTGAACACCACCACATCCATGAACTGCCCTACCAGATAGGCCATAAAGCTGGCCAGTGCGATACGCGCCACGAACAGGTTGAATTCGGCCAGATGACCAACACCCTGGAAGCTCCCTTCGAAGAAGAGCACGGAGAGCACATAGGAGACCGCCAGCGCAGGAAGCATCACGGTCTGGATAATCTTGCGCGCCAGACCGGCACCGAAGATCCGCACCGTCAGGTCAGTGGCGAGGAAGATAAACGGGAAGCTGAACGCACCCCAGGTAGTGTGGAAGCCAAACACAGTGATCGGCAGCTGCACCAGATAGTTGCTGCTGGCAATGATCAGGATGTGGAACAACGACAGGCGAACGAGCGCCGTTTGGTACTGCGCAGGGGTCAGATTCATCTTGTGACCTTTTTGGTTAATGGGGTTAGGGAACCCATATCGCCACCATTGGCGATAATCGAGGGGCGAGATTATACGCCCCCAAACCGATAGTTCAATCTTTATGCGATTACGCTTGTCCAGGTTGGCCAGCGGCAGAGCTGGCCTTGTGGGCGATAGTCACGCCTTGTGCTGTCTGGCGAGCCAGAGCAGTGCCTCCCGATCCGCCGGGCGCACCGCCTCCAGCCAGCAGCCGCTGTAGTGTTCATACTCCAGCCGAAACTGGCTCCCTTCAAACTCCAGCAACCAGCTATGGCGGTCGGCCCCCGCATCCTGATCGAGCGGCTGCAGCTCCCACTCTCGCAACAAGGCCTGCGCCAACAGCGGAAACGAGTCCCAGTCGAGCGCCGGACAATCGAGCGTCACCACACCAGCTTCGTTATCTACCTGTTTGATTTGCCAACTCATTCCCTGTCTCTCAGCTACTGCAGGAGAGCTCACCACCGCAATACCATGCCGGAGTCGGGGTGGCGAGATCCTCATATTCGGGTTGTTCATCAAAGGGGCGCTGCAAGGCGGCGAACAGCCGCTCGAACGGCTGCATATCCCCTGCGTCGGCGGCGTCTATCACCTGCTGGGCCAGCGCATTGCGCAGCACATACTTGGGATTGATGGCATCCATCTGCGCCTTGCGCACGGCATCCTCGCTGCCTTCGCGCATTAGCCGCGCCCGATAGCGCTCCAGCCACGCCTGCCAAACACCAGGTTCAGGCAACAGGGCCAGCAGAGATGCAGGCCACGCCCCCTCTTGCGTCACCTCACCGAGACGGCGCAGGAACAGGTGGTAATCCACCTTGTGGGCCGCCAGCAACCGGAACAGCTCGCGGAACAGCGCCGGGTCATCCTCCTCCCACTCTGCCAGTCCGAGCTTGGCCCGCATCAACTCGGAGTAGTGCAACATCAGCTGCTGCTCGTACTGGGCCAACGCTGCAGCCAGCGCATCACCGTCTACATGGCCAGCCAGCGCCTGCGCCAGTTTTTGCAGATTCCAGTAACCGACCGCAGGCTGCTGATCCAGCGCGTAGCGGCCCGCCGGGTCCGAGTGGTTGCAGACAAAATCGGGCACATAGGCATCGCTAAAGCCGTAGGGGCCGTAATCCAGCGTCAGGCCGAGCAGCGACATGTTGTCGGTGTTCATCACCCCGTGACAGAACCCCGCCGCCTGCCATTTGGCAATCAACCGCGCGGTGCGGCGCACAACCTCAGCAAACAGTTCGGCACCACTCTCCTGTTCGGGGAAGTGGTGGCGCAGCAGATAGTCGATGAGTGGCGGGATCTTCTCCCCCTGCCCGCTCCAGGCGAAATACTCGATATGACCGAAGCGCAGATGGCTGGGGGCGGTGCGCAGCACAGTCGCCCCTGTCTCAACCTGCTCGCGATAAACGGGCTCCTGACTCCCCACCAATACCAGCGCCCGCGTGGTCGGGATGCCGAGGGCATGGAGCGCCTCGGAGGCGAGATACTCGCGAATGCTGGAGCGCAGCACGGCGCGACCGTCGCCAAAACGGGAGAACGGTGTCTTGCCCGCCCCCTTCAGGTGTAGATCCCAGCGCTGGCCATCTGGCGCCTGCTGCTCACCCAGCAGCAGCGCGCGACCATCCCCAAGCCGGGGGCTATAACCCCCGAACTGATGACCAGCATAGACCTGCGCTACCGGTTGCATACCGGGCAGCACTTTTCCCTCGCCACAACAGGCGATCCAGTCAGCCTCGCTGACGCCTCCCAGCCCCAACTCATCCAGCAAAGCCCGGTTGAGATGAAGCAACCGGGGTTGCTGCAGCGGCTGGGGGACCACGGGTTCACAGGCCCAGGGCAACTCGGTCGCAAAAGTGTTGATCAGCTTCATGGTTGTGCCATTCGTCCCTGCGTATGCTCGTGTCACTCTTTATACTGCCGTCAGTCATGCTTGCGCTAACTGGCAACCATCATTTTTCAATTCAAGGAGAAGAAGATGCAAAAATGGGTATATGCCCTGCCCTTGCTGGCACTGGCGTGGGGTCATCAGGCCAAGGCTGCCGATATAGAAGCCGGCAAAGCCAAGGCAGCGGTCTGTGCTGCCTGTCACGGCGTGGAAGGCAAGGCAATGATCCCCAACTATCCCCATCTGGCGGGTCAGAATGCCGCCTATCTGGTGAAACAGTTGAAAGCGTTCAAGGATGGCTCTCGCAAAGAGCCCTTGATGGACCCCTTCATGGCGCCGCTGACCGATGCGGATATCGACAATCTGGCCGCCTTCTACGCCAGCCTGAAATAACCTCGCGTCTAACCCTTGGTTCTTCCGAGCCGCGCTTACCGTGGTCGATTAGGCTGCCTAATCGACCCTACCGCCGGCAGTAGTCGATGATCAGATCCATAAAGGCTTCGCCAAAGCGCTCCAGCTTGCGGTGCCCGACACCGTTGATAGCCAGCATCTCGTCTTCGGTCATCGGCATCAGCTGAGCCATCTCCACCAGGGTCGCATCGTTGAACACCACGTAGGGCGGCACCTCTTCGTCCTCGGCAATCTGCTTGCGCAGGCCGCGCAGCTCCTTGAACAACCGTTTGTCGTAGTTGGCGTTGTCGAGCAGGCCATTGCGCTTCTCCTTGCGGCTGGAGATAGGCTGCAAGCGGGGCACCGCCAACTCCAGCTTCACCTCGCCACGCAGCACGGGGCGGGCCGCTTCGGTCAGCTGCAGCACCAGATTGCGGGTGATGTTCTGGGTCAGCAGTCCCTTGTGGATCAGCTGGCGGATCACGCTCATCCAGTATTCGTGGCTCTGATCCTTGCCGATGCCGTAGGTCGAGAGCTTGTCGTGGCCGTGATCCTTGATGCGCTGGTTCAGCGACCCGCGCAGCACTTCCACTACATAACCCACCCCGAAATTCTGCCCCACCCGCCAGACGCAGGAGAGCGCCTTCTGGGCATCTTCAGTACCGTCATAGCTCTTGGGCGGATCGAGACAGATATCGCAGTTGCCGCACGGCTTGTCGTTGTACTCGCCGAAGTAGTTGAGCAGCACCTGACGGCGGCAGGTCTGCGCCTCAGCAAAGGCCGCCATCACGTTGAGCTTGTACTGCTCCACCTGCAACTGCTGGGGATTCTCGATGTTGTCGAGCAGGCGGCGCACCCGACCGATGTCGGCAGGATCGTAGAGCAGCAGCGCCTCTGCGGGGGTACCATCGCGTCCGGCGCGACCGGTCTCCTGATAGTAGGATTCGATGTTCTTCGGAATGTCGTAGTGCACCACAAAGCGCACATTGGGCTTGTCGATGCCCATACCGAACGCCACCGTCGCCACCACTATCTCGATGTCATCCTTGAGGAAAGCATCCTGCGTCTGCTGGCGCTGCTCAAGCGGCAGCCCCGCATGATAGGGCGCCGCCTTGCAGCCGTGGCGGGATAGCCGCTCGGCCACCTCCTCCACCCGGTTGCGGCTGGAGCAGTAGACGATGCCGCAGTTGCCCTTCTGGCTCTGCACGTAGCGCAGCAGCTGCTCAGCCGCCTTGAACTTCTCCACCAGGCTGTAGCGGATATTGGGACGATCGAAGCTGGCGGTGTGGATGAAGGGATCGTTCAGCTCTAGGCGGTGCAGCATGTCGCTGCGGGTCGCCTCGTCGGCGGTGGCCGTAAGCGCTACCACCGGCACCTGCGGGAACCACTGCTTGAGTCGCCCCAGCGCCGCATACTCAGGCCGGAAATCGTGGCCCCACTGGGAGACACAGTGCGCCTCGTCGATGGCGAACAGCCCGAGCGGCAGCTCGGCCAGCCGATCCATAAACTCGTGCTGCAACAGTCGTTCGGGGGAGACATAGACCAGCTTGATCTCACCGCGACGCATGGCGGCGAAGTTCTGGATCATCTCCTCCCGACTCAGGGCCGAGTTGATATAGACCGCCGCTACGCCGTTGGCGCGCAGGCTGTCGACCTGATCCTTCATCAGCGAAATAAGGGGAGAGACCACCACCCCGAGCCCTGGCCGCAGCAGTGCCGGGATCTGGTAGCAGAGCGACTTGCCGCCACCGGTAGGTTTGAGCACCAGCGCATCGCGCCCCGCGACGATCTGCTCGATGATTTCGAGCTGACCCGGCCGAAACTGCTGATAGCCGAAGACCGCCTGCAGCAGGGCAAGCGGACTCTCTGGCTGAGGATCTGGCAGGGTTTCGGCAATCGCGGTCATGGGCTCTCCTTTGGGGTCGCCATTCTAAAGCAGCCGCAGCCCACAATAAACCTGCCATTGCGACTGTTAAGGAACTGTTGCAGACTGGCTGGAGTTTTTACTCGGCTTTGATGACAAGGATTGGGATCAGAGAATGAAACAGATGCTCAAGAAGATGGCGCTCAGTGGCATTGCCAACCTGTTTGCCGAGAAGATGCCGTTCAACAAGCTGATCGGCATGCAGGTGACCCACTACGACTTCGACAAGGTGGAGTTGCGCATCAAGATGGACGACAAGCTGATCGGCAACCCCTTCCACAACATCCTGCACGGCGGCGTCACCGCCACGCTGCTGGATGTGGCGGGCGGCATGATAGTCGCCGCATCCTGCATCGACGAGCTGGAGGAGTTCTCCCCCAGCTATCTCAAGGAGCGCTTCGCCCGCCTCGGCACCATAGATCTGCGGGTGGATTACCTGCGCCCAGGGCGCGGCAACGAGTTTATCGCCACCGCCCACATCATCCGGGCTGGCAGCAAGGTGGCCGTCGCCCGGATGGAGCTGCACAACGAAGAGGGCACCCACATCGCCTTCGGCACCGGTACCTATCTGGTGGGTTGAACCAAGTTAGTGCATAAAAACCACGCGGCTAATCCACTTTTAATCATTAGATTCCTTACCCCCTCTGGCCGAACAAGGTCCATACTGATAGTCGGGATTGTGTGCAGAGGGAGGATTGCAGGCGATGAGTGCGAAACTGGCCATCAAACCATCCAGAGCCTTGTTGACACAGCTCGAGTCCATGCTCGACGAGGTGCAGACACCCGAGTGTCGCCACTGGTTGGAACAGGAGCTTGAGGGGTATTCTCTCTCCTCACCCCTGCCTTGGTATCGCATCGTTCCCTGTCGGCAACGCGGTCACTTTCTGGATCTGAAAACGGGAAAATATTTGACCTGTCACATCAACAGTCAAACGCTATGCCAACGCGATCTGGCCCAAATTCAGTTCATTTATGCCCGTGAACCCGCCGCCCACTATTTGCTGCAACGCAATTCCGGTATTGAACCCTGGCCAGAACAGCTGCTGGAAGATTATCAGGAGCAGTTGATCCCCGGCCATCTATGCCTGCAAGCCTGGCATGAGCCCGTGATTTCATTACGTGCACAACTGATGGAGGGAATCGAACATTTCATTAGTGAGTACCCCAAGCACGCGGCCTTGCTGCCTCAACACAGTTTCAAGGCTTTGCGGCATCAGCACTGGCATATCTGAGTAAGCGCCTGGCGCGCAAGGAGGGCACCATAGACAAGACCCATAGCGAGATTGCCACAATCTAGAGTGCCGGAGTCAGAATAGACTCCACCAATGGGCCACCAAGCGGTGGCCCTTTTAATGTCTGTGGTCTTGCTTCGCCCCTGCATACAGCAGGTCAGGTCACTTGGCCAGGTAACAGGTCAGCAGCTAAAGAAAATCGGGAAAACAGGAAGGATAAATGCAAAAAGGCCGCTCTATTGAGCGGCCTTTTCAAATTTGGTCGGTGTGAGAGGATTCGAACCTCCGACCCCTTCGTCCCGAACGAAGTGCGCTACCAAGCTGCGCTACACACCGATGTCTGCGGGACGGGAATTTACCGAAAGCCCAGACCCGACACAAGCCTTTTTTGCATTTGCCAGGAAAAAAAGTGCTGTTTGCTCAACTATTCAGCACTCTTTTCATCTGTTTACCGGGCTGCAGCCAGCTGGTGACATTCCGGAAACCGGCAATCAGGCCAGGCGCAGGGATGCCGGTCCCAGCAGACGGCGCTGCCAGTCAGCCACAGTGCCATGCTCCAGCCAGTCGGCTGCATGCTGGCGCCAGTTGGGGGAGAGGGCCAGATTCTCCAGCAACATCAGCAGATCCGCCTCGTTGCGCACCTGATTGAACAGGATATCCGCCGTGCGCTTCACCGTCAGTTCGGGATAGGGTCTGTCTACCAGCTCCATGGCCGACTCCGGCGACACAATCCCCTCCTCCAGCACCCGCAGCAGCCAGCCACAACGGCCATTCAGTTGCATCACCTGCGACATCTGGCCATAGCCAAAGCGCTGGTTGAGCTTGAAACAGGGGGATCTCGGCTGGCTGATCTGGATCAGCGCCTCACCGAGCCGATAGACATCGCCGATGCAGGCTTGCGCCTCGGTCAGCCCGAGACCGGAGAGGTTCTCGCCAAAGGCGGCAGGTTGCCAGGCTGTACGTGGCGCAGGCAAGCCCAGCGCGGTTTGCCAGGTCTGCCACCAGAGATAGTGATCGGCCGGATAGTAGTGGAGCGCCCGATCCGGGCCACCGTGGTGGCGCGTGTCACACTGCTCATCCCCTTCCAGACCGGCAAAGGTACAGCGAACTGGTGCAGAGATCGGTTGCTTGTGAATGGCGCTGGTGAGGCCGGGCACCAGCTCGGTGCCACGACCACTGAAAAAGGAGATCCGCATACTCATCCTCCGGATTGACGAGAGTAGGCGGATCTTATCATCTGACGAGTCAGGCGACTGCCTGCATCTGGTTGCTCATAGCGATCTCGGCGCGACGGCGCTTCTCCGCCTTGGCCATCAGATACCAGCTGCCGAAGGTAAAGAGCGATACCGACAGCAGGATCAGGCTGGCCACCGCGTTGATCTCGGGTTTAACCCCGAGCCGCACCGCCGAGAAGACCTCCATCGGCAGGGTGGTGGAGCCCGGGCCGGAGACGAAGCTCGCCAGCACCAGATCATCCAGCGACAGGGCAAACGACATCATGCCGCCAGCCGCCAGCGAGGGGGCGATCATCGGGATAGTGATCAGGAAGAACACCTTCCACGGCTTGGCGCCAAGATCCATGGCCGCCTCCTCTATGGAGAGATCCAGCTCCCGCAACCGCGCCGACACAACGATGGCTACGTAGGCGGTACAGAAGGTAGTGTGCGCGATCCAGATGGTCAACATGCCCCGCTCGGCGGGCCATCCCACCAGCTGGGCCATCGCCACGAACAGCAGCAGCAGCGACAGACCGGTGATCACCTCGGGCATCACCAGCGGTGCCGTCACCATGCCACCGAACAGGGTTCGACCACGGAAGTGGGGAATTCGGGTCAGCACGAATGCCGCCACCGTCCCCAGCGCCACCGCGGCGATCGCGGTGTAAAAAGCGATCTCCAGCGAGCGGAACACGGATCCAATCAGCTGCTTGTTGTCGAGCAGGCCGAAGTACCACTTGAGCGACCAACCGCCCCACACCGTCACCAGCTTGGAGGCGTTGAAGGAGTAGATCACCATGATGATCATGGGCAGGTAGATAAACAGCAGCCCAAGCCAGAGCATCAGCTTGGCAAAACCGAAACGTCTCATCATGCCTTGCCCTCCAGCTCTTTGGCCTGGTTACGGTTGAAGAGGATGATCGGAATGATCAACACCGCCAGCATCACCACCGCCAGTGCAGAGGCGACCGGCCAGTCGCGGTTGTTGAAGAACTCCTGCCATAGCACCTTACCGATCATCAGGGTCTCCGGGCCGCCCAGCATTTCCGGAATAACGAACTCCCCCACCACCGGAATAAACACCAGCATGCAGCCGGCGATAATGCCGTTTTTGGAGAGCGGCACAGTGATCTGCCAGAAACGGGTCAGGTTGCGGGCCCCCAGGTCGGAGGCCGCCTCCAGCAGGCTCTGATCGTGTTTGACCAGATTGGCGTAAAGCGGCAGCACCATGAAGGGCAGATAGGAGTAAACGATGCCGATATAGACCGCCAGGTTGGTATTGAGGATCTGCAGCGGTTCGTCAATCAGCCCGATCCCCAGCAAGACGCTGTTGAGCAGGCCGTTGTTACTGAGGATCCCCATCCACGCATAGACCCGAATCAGAATGGCGGTCCAGGTCGGCATCATGATCAGCAACAGCAGAACGGTCTGGGTCTCCTTGTTGGCCCGAGCGATGGAGTAGGCCATCGGATAGCCAATCAACAGGCAGAGCAGGGTGCTGACGAAGGCCATCTTGAGGGAGCCCAGATAGGCTGCGATATAGAGCTCATCCTCCTGCAGCAGCAGGTAGTTCCCCATATTGAGCAGTATGGTGAGCTGATTGTCGGCCCAGCTCACCACGTCGGTGTAGGGCGGGATCGCCACATCCGCTTCCGCAAAACTGATCTTTACCACTATGACAAAGGGCAGCAGGAAGAAGAGGAACAGCCAGAAGAAGGGGATGCCGATCACCAGCCGGCGCCCTCCGCCCCGCTTCAGTCGTTGCAAGATCTTCATGATTGCAGCACCACGCCGCTGTCATCTTCCCAGTAGAGGAACACCTGGTCATCCCAGGTTGGCCGCTTGCCGTGGCGTTCGGCATTGGCGATGAAAGCCTGAACGATTTTGCCCGAGGGCAGCTGGATGTGGTACACCGAGTGTCCGCCCAGATAAGCGATGTCATAGACCTCGCCCTTGGTCCAGTTGAAGTCCGGATGCTCGATTTCGGCCGGCTTTTGCAGGCTCATCAGCAGCTTCTCCGGCCGCAGGGCGTAGGTCACCTTCTTGTTCTCGGCACGGGAGCTGATCCCGTGGCCCACATAGATGGGCTGCTCCAGATCGGCACAGGCGATGATGGCGTGGTCCTGCTCATCCTCCACCAGCAGGCCGTCGAACAGGTTGACGTTGCCGATGAACTCGCACACCAGCCGACTGGCCGGGGTTTCGTAGATATCCATCGGGCTACCGATCTGCTCAATACAACCGTGATGCATGATGGCGATCCGCTCTGCCATGGTCATGGCCTCTTCTTGATCGTGGGTCACCATGACACAGGTAACCCCGACCCGCTCGATGATCTCCACCAGCTCCAGCTGCATCTTGGAGCGCAGCTTCTTGTCGAGCGCCCCCATCGGCTCATCAAGCAGCAGCAACTTGGGACGTTTCGCCAGCGAACGGGCCAGCGCTACCCGCTGGCGCTGGCCACCGGAGAGCTGGTGCGGCTTGCGACGGGCATACTGGGTCATCTGTACCAGCTTGAGCATCTCTTCGACACGGGCGTCGATCTCGGCCTTGGGCAGGCCATCCTGCTTGAGACCGAAAGCAATATTCTGTGCCACCGTCATATGGGGAAACAGGGCGTAGGACTGGAACATCATGTTGATGGGGCGTTCATAGGGGGGCATGTCGGTGATATCCACCCCGTCGAGGAACAGACGCCCTTCGGTCGGGCGCTCGAACCCGGCCAGCATCCGCAGCAAGGTCGATTTACCGGAACCGGATCCTCCCAGCAGGGCGAAGATCTCCCCCTTGTGAATATTCAGGGAAACATTATCGACCGCCAGGGTTTCATCGAACTGCTTGCTAACCCTGTCTATTTTTACCAGCACTTCTTTGCGTTGCTGGCTGCCCTCAAGGGCTTTCTTGTAGGCACTGGAGGCTATCGCCATTACCAAACTCCCTAACGTGATACTGGCCTCACGGCCAATCCATAAAAGCGATTTGGCGCCCCAGAGCGGGCACCAAGGTCAGGTACCGGACTTGATCTTGCTCCAACTCCGGGTGATTTGACGCTGTACCGCGCGGGAATGTGCCTCCTGCACATAGAGCCGCTCCAGCACAGCCTGAGGCGGATAAACCCCCTCATCATTGCGCACCGTCTCATCCATGAACTCGCCAGCCTTGGCATTGGGGTTCGCATAGCCCACATAATTGCTGACCTTGGCGATCACCTCGGGCTGCAGAACATAGTTGATGAGAGCATGTGCCTCTTTGACATTGGTGGCATCAGACGGGATCGCCATCATGTCGAACCAGAGATTGCCCCCCTCTTTAGGAATGCTGTAGGCAATCTTCACCCCCTTGCCGGCCTCGTCGGCACGGGCTGCCGCCTGCAAGATGTCGCCGGAAAAGCCCGCTGCCACACAGATATCGCCGTTGGCGAGATCACCTATGTATTTGGAGGAGTGGAAGTAGGCCACATAGGGGCGCACCTTGAGCAACTGCGCCTCGGCGCGCTTGATATCGGCCGCGTCCTGGCTGTTGGGGTTCAGTCCAAGGTAGTTGAGGGCAGCCGGGATCATCTCGTCTGCCGAGTCGAGGAAGGCGACGCCGCAACGGGAGAGCTTCTCCATGTTTTCCGGCTCGAAGATGGCCGCCCAGGAGTCGATCTTGTCGACCCCCAGCACCGCCTTGATTTTGTCGACGTTGTAGCCGATGCCGTTGGTTCCCCACAGATAGGGCACCGCGTACTGATGGCCCGGATCCACCTTCTCGAGCTGCTTGAGCAGCACGGGATCCAGGTTGGCCAGATTGGGCAGCAAGCTCTTGTCCAGCTTCTGGAAAGCCCCCGCCTTGATCTGCTTGGAGAGGAAATTATTTGAGGGCACCACCAGATCGTAACCGGTCCGTCCGGTCAGCAACTTGCCTTCCAGGGTTTCGTTGGAGTCAAATACGTCATAGACGGTCTTGATCCCGGTCTCCTGCTGGAAATCGCTGAGGGTGGTCTCGCCGATATAGTCAGACCAGTTGTAGAAATGGAGCACAGGGGCTGCCTGGACTGCATTCGCCAATCCCATGGTCAGCGCTATGGTTAGCAATCTGGTTGTATTCACGGTGTCAGTTCTCCTGTTCAGTGGTTGACCGTCTGCGCATCCATTCGCGCGGCCCATCCAGATGGATGGCATCACTACCCTCCCGGCCGAACTGCGGACCGGGAGGGGTATTCGTTACTTACTTACCGGACTTGATCTTGGTCCAGCTGCGGGTCATCAGACGCTGCACCTTGGCCGGCAGATCCGGGAAGGTGTAGATCTTCTGCAAGGTTGCAGAGTCCGGATAAACCCCCGGATCGGTACGGATCGCCTCGTCAACCAGCGGGGTCGCCGCCTTGTTGCCGTTAGGCGCCTGCACCTGATTGGTGATGTTGGCGATCACGTCGGGCTTCATCAGATAGTTGATGAAGGTGTGGGCCGCCTCGACGTTCTTGGCATCCGCCGGGATGGCGATCATGTCAAAGAAGCTGCCAGCCCCCTCTTTCGGAATGGTGTAGGTCAGTGCCACGCCATTTTTGGCTTCCGCCGCCCGCGCCTTGGACTGCTGCAAATCCATGGAGTAACCGACAGCAACACACAAGTTGCCGTTGGCCAGATCCGAGATGTACTTGGAGGAGTGGAAATAGGCGGTATAGGGACGGATGGAGAGGAACAGCTCCTCGGCCTTCTTCAGCTCGTCCGGCTTCTGGCTATCCGGTTTGAAGCCCAGATATTGCAGGGCGGCCGGTAACATTTCGGTCGGCGAGTCGAGGAAGGAGACGCCGCACTCCTTCAGCTTGGCCATGTTCTCCGGCTTGAACACCAGATCCCAGGAGTTGAGCGGCGCATCGGCCCCCAGTACGGCCTTCACCTTCTCGGCATTGTAGGCATAACCGATGGTGCCCCACAGATAGGGGATGGAGTACTGGTTGCCCGGATCGCTCGGGTCGAGCGCCTTGAGCAGGTCGGTATCCATATTTTGCCAGTTGGAGAGCTTGGACTTGTCCAGCTTCTGGAACACGCCAGCCCTGATCTGTTTGGCCAGGAAGGGGTTGGACGGCACCACGATGTCGTAGCCGGATTTACCAGCCAGCAACTTGGCTTCCAGTACCTCGTTGCTGTCAAACACGTCATAAACCACCTTAATGCCCGTCTCCTTCTGGAAGTTTTCCAGGGTATCCGGGGCGATATAGTCGCTCCAGTTGTAGACGTGCAACACCTTCTCTTCAGCCATTGCTCCGGCACTTGCCATGACCAGAGCCACAGAGGCAGCGATCACTCCCGTTTTGAAAGACATCATCCTTGTCTCCTAAGCAAATTGTATGCGCATGCCAACCTGCCTGGCGGCAGCTATCCCTTCAGCTTTGCAGCCGTCAGATCCAGACTGAGCCTGGCTAGCTTGACCAATTCATCAACCTGTTCCTCGGTGATCACCAAGGGGGGCGATATGATCATGGTATCGCCTACCGCCCTCATCACCAAGCCATTGTTAAAACAGAATTCCCGGCAAGTCATCCCGGCATTGGCATGGGCCGGGAAACGCCGGTTGGTCTGCTTGTCCTGGACGATTTCCAGGGCGGCGACCAGCCCGCGGCCACGGGTTTCACCCACCAGCGGGTGGTCAGCCAGCTCTGCCCAGCGGCGCTGCAAATAGGGGCCGATGGTATCATGCACTCGCTTAACTATGCTCTCCTTTTGCATAAGCTGGATATTGGCCACCGCCACCGCGCAAGAGACCGGATGGCCCGAGTAGGTGAAGCCGTGGTTGAACTCGCCCCCCTCTTCCACCAGCCCATTGGCAACCCGGTCACTCACCATCACAGCGCCGAGCGGCAGATAACCGGAGGTAATCCCCTTGGCCAGACACATCAGATCCGGCTTGATGCCAAACCCTTCGCTGGCAAACCAGTGGCCGGTACGGCCAAAGCCGCAGATCACCTCGTCGGCTATCAGCAAAATGCCGTAGTGATCGCAGATGCGCTGGATCTCCGGCCAGTAGCTGTCAGGCGGAATGATGACACCGCCCGCCCCCTGGATCGGCTCGCCGATAAAGGCGGCCACCTTCTCCACCCCCAGCTCCAGAATCTTCTGCTCCAGCTGACGGGCCCTCTCCAGCCCGAACTCGTGGGCACTCATCCCCTGCCCCTCACCGAAGTGATAAGGCTGGTCGATGTGCACTATGCCGGGAATGGGCAGACCACCCTGGGCATGCATCCCTTTCATGCCACCCAGACTCGCCCCCGCCACGGTGGAGCCGTGATAGGCGTTGTGGCGGCTGATGATCACCTGTTTTTCCGGTTGCCCCTTGCTGGCCCAGTAGTGGCGCACCATCCGCAGCACGGTGTCGTTGCACTCGGAGCCGGAGCCGGTAAAGAAGACATGGTTGAGATGGGATGGCGTCACTTCGGCCAGCAAGGTGGCCAGCTCGATCACCGGCGGGTGCGCGGTCTGGAAGAAGAGGTTGTAGTAGGGCAACTGCTGCATCTGACGGGTGGCGGCATCCACCAGCTCCTGCCGACCATAGCCCATATTGACGCACCAGAGCCCCGCCATGCCGTCCAGAATGCGCTTGCCTTCGGAGTCTTCCAGATAAACGCCGCTGGCTTTGGTGATGATACGGCTGCCCTTCTTGTTCAGGGCCTGAAAGTCGGTAAAGGGGTGCAGGTGGTGGCTGGCATCCTGCTGCTGCCACTCACGGGTAGTCTGTTGCATTGTTAGCTCCTCGGTTCCTTCGATTTAGCTGGTTCTGTTCGTCAATCATCAGGAGGGCTGCCACTCCCGCAATCACTGCCACTTTCGCGTGGACTGCGGCACGGCCTGCTCCTCACATCCTTCAATTCGAGCCAAAAACTGTTATCAACCATGCAACCAGAGCGGTGGCGAGCCAACTTCCGCTCACAACCATCCTCAGGCGGAGGCACTCCTCCATCCCGTATTACCGGTTACAGGCAGGGGAGGCAGCCTGCCTCCCCGATTCGGACGATGCGTGGCCGGCACGCATCCGGGTCAGACGTTCAGCAGCAGGAACTCTCGCTCCCAGCGGCTGATCACCCCGAAGTAGGTCTCGTACTCTTTGCGTTTGACCGCGACAAAGGCGCGTGTGAAGCGCTCCCCCAACATCTCCTTGATCGGCTCGCACTGTTCGAGATGGCTGAGCGCCTCCTCCAGCGAGCGGGGCAGACTGTAGGGCAGGTCGTAGGCGCTGGATTTCATCTCCTGCATGGGCTCCAGCTTCTCCATCATGCCAAGATAGCCGCACGCCAGGGTGGCGGCCAGCGCCAGATAGGGGTTGGCATCGGCACCGGCGAAGCGGTTCTCCACCCGGCGGGCACTCGGGTCGGAGAAGGGTACCCGCAGACCACAGGTGCGGTTCTCGACACCCCACTGGACGTTGCGTGGCGCGCTCTCACCGAAGGTGAGGCGGCGGTAGGAGTTGACATTGGGAGCCAGCAGGGCTGTCACCGCCGGGGTGTACTTCTGCAGACCTGCGATGAAATGCATGAAGAGTTCGGAGTTGCCGCCATCCGGGGTACCGAACAGATTTCGACCGTTCATATCCTCCAGACTCTGGTGGATGTGCATGGCGGAGCCCGGCTCGTTGCTCATCGGCTTGGCCATAAAGGTGGCGTAGATGCCGTGGCGATGGGCCGCCTCACGCATGGTGCGCTTGAAAAGGAACACCTGATCCGCCAGATCGATGGCATCCCCGTGCAGGAAGTTGATCTCCATCTGGGCAGCACCGGACTCGTGGATCAGGGTATCCACCTCCAGCTCCTGCGCTTCGCAGTAGTCATACATGTCTTCGAAGATGGGATCGAACTCGTTGACCGCATCGATACTGAAGGACTGGCGAGCTGTCTCCGGACGGCCGTTGCGCCCTACCGGCGGCATCAGCGGATAGTCGGGGTCTTCGTTGCGGGTGACCAGATAGAACTCCAGCTCG
This sequence comes from Aeromonas sp. 600886, assembly GCF_049174935.1. Taxonomy (NCBI): domain Bacteria; kingdom Pseudomonadati; phylum Pseudomonadota; class Gammaproteobacteria; order Aeromonadales; family Aeromonadaceae; genus Aeromonas; species Aeromonas sp. 600886. The sequence goes on from NZ_JAAKUB010000021.1 coordinate 73,222, forward strand.
GGCGCCACCACCGGCTTCCAGCCCTGAGCCTCGTAAAATGACAGAACCCGACGCAGTACGGAGCGAGGTGCAATGTCGATCAGCTTGCCGTTGACGTCGTAACAGTCATGGATAACCTGAGCGGTAGGTTCCAGCGCCCAAGGGACGAAACGGATGGTGTTGGGGTCAGGATAGAGCTGCATGTCCCGCTCCAGCGGATCGATCATGCTGTCGTCATCCGGATATTCACCGGTCACTGTCTGGGTGAAGATCACCTCGGGCAGACGCATGCCCCCTTCTCGCAAAAACTTGTTGGCTGGGATGATCTTGCCCCGGGCGTTGCCGGTGAAATCAGGGAAGAGACACTCCACTTCCGTGATGCGATTGCTCTCCATCCAGCCCTTGATACTGTCCATGTTAAACCCCGACTCTACGGTTGCCATTGGCAAGGGTGTCTAATATATGGAACACCCTTGTTATCAAATTGTAATCAACACCACCATAAAAGCCCGCTATCAGGGGTAATGTCAAGCAGTGGTGTTTAAAAAACTATAAATAACGGCGCATATAATGACCAAGTCGGCACCAAATACTAAACACTCATGGTCTCGCCTCTCCCCAGTGCAAAGCCGGTGCCAACCGGCCAAAACCAGATGTCAGATCCCGTCAGATCAGCCGCTAAAGGGGCCATTTTTTTGCAAAGGCGCACAATCCCTGTCCTATTTGCTTTGCTTGGCTGCTTTTTTTTGGTACAAGGCCCGCCCTGATTTGCACTCTCTTGCATGAAAACGGTGCAAATCAGACGAGAAGGGCTTGGTCTGCAGGCAGACAGCCCCCATAAACAGGGATAATTGGGTTAGTAAACTGACTGGTAGTAAATCGTATGTGTGATTTCATGACTGAAGACCAACTGGCCTTTTACAAGGGGCAGATCGAGCGGCAGATCGCCGAGCTCGAAGAGCGCCTGAACTCCCAGGCCAGCCAGGCCATCGCCACCGACACCAACGAGATGGCCGATGAAATTGACCGTGCCAGTATCGAGGAAGCCCGCCGTCTGGAGCTGAACCGCATCGAGCACGACAAGCTGCACCTGCGCAAGCTGAGGGGCGCATTGAAGCGAATGAACGATGGAGATTTCGGTTACTGTGAATCTTGTGGTGACGAGATCTCTCTCAAGCGGCTGCAAGCTCGTCCAGAGTCCCGTTTCTGCGTCGAATGCCAGAGCACCAAGGAATTTAACGATACCCACGTGTTCCGCCGCGTCGCCTGATTCTTCGAAGAACCGTCACCATTCAGGTGCAACAGACGCCAACAAGGCTGGGCCCGCGCTCAACCTTGCACAACGCCTCGCAGCAAGATGGTGACAAGTTCTGTTAGACTCCGGACACCTTCCGGAATCTACAGGAGAATAGAGAGTGAAATGGCTCATCAAACTGTGTTTGTGCCTGCCACTGCTGGCACAAGCACAGGTTCTGACGGTCAAGGTTCCCAGCCGTCCCGTCAACAGTCTTGATCAGGAGTACCAGCTCAAACTGCTGGAACTGGCCCTGACCCGCTCCGGACAACCCTTTCGCATCCAGCCTGTCGAACTCGACCTCAACCAGTTCACCCTTCAGCAGCAGCTGAGCAAGGGCAAGACCATCAACGTCTTCTGGATGGGTACCTCCAGCGCACTCGAATCCTCCCTGATTGCCGTCCCCATTCCGCTGTTTCGCGGACTGGAAGGATTGCGGCTGTCGTTCATCCACGCGGATGCCCAAGAGAAGTTCAACCAGATCAATACCCTGGCCGACCTCAAACAGCTGAAGGCGGCACAAGGGGTCGGTTGGGCCGATAACAAAATTCTGGAAAATGCGGGCATCCCGACCTTCTCCGGCCGATACAGCAGTCTGTTTCGCCTTATCAACGACGGCGACAAGATCGACTTCTTCCCGCGCGCCCTGGTGGAGATCTTCGCCGAGCGCAGCGAGCTGGTGGCGCAGTATCCCAACCTCGCCATCGAGCAGCATCTGCTGATCCGCTACCCCTTCGCCCAGTTCTTCTTCGTCAGCCCCGAATACCCCAAGCTGGCCAAGGCGATTCAGACCGGGTTGGAGCGTGCCTATGCCGATGGCAGCTTTATGAAGTTCTTCCATGACAACCCCAAGATCCGCGAAGCGCTCGCCAGCGCCAACCTCGATCAGCGGGTCACCATCGCCCTGCCCAATCCGGATATGACCCCGTTGCTAAAATCCATTCCGGCCCAATATTGGGAGTATCCACCGCAAGGATAAGCATCACGAACGCCTGACCACGAAGGTCAGACTGCGAGAACACAGTGCGCCAGGGAGGTGCCATGAAGGGAATCCAGGAGTGGTTTGAGGAGTACGGCCAGAGCCATCGCCATCCGGTCAACGTCGCCATCCACAAGCTGGCGGTACCGGGCATCTATTTCTGCTCGCTGGCGCTGCTCTGGTGTCTGCCACACGGGCCCTTGCCAGAGCCCCTCAACTGGGCGGCAGTGGCAGCCATTCCGGTGCAGCTGTTCTATCTGCAACTGTCGTTTTCGCTGTTCGCGGGGATGGCGGTGCTGACCGCGCTCGGGCTGGCCTTCTGCCACCAGTGGCAGGGGCCGCTGCTGTGGCCCTCGGTGGCAGCGTTCGTGCTGCTCTGGATAGCCCAGTTTGTCGGCCACAAGATCGAGGGCAAACGCCCCTCCTTCCTCGCCGACCTGCAATTTCTGCTGATAGGCCCCGCCTGGGTGCTTGCCAGCCTCTATCGTCGTCTGGGCATTCCCTATTGAGGAATGCCGGGCCAACAGGAGAGACCATGACACATAACCACACGCGACATAACGCCCTTCGCCGCGCCCTGCCCCTGCTGGTGGGGGCCCTGTTTGCCGGCCCGGCACTGGCCGACAAGGCCGACCCGGTCGGTGAAGTGAGCACCGCCTTCAAGCTGTTTGGCCCCAACCACAAGATCCTGGTGGAGGCGTTCGACGACCCGCGCATCGACGGCGTCGCCTGCTATCTGGCGCGCCCCAAGACTGGTGGCGTCAAAGGCGGGCTGGGCCTGGCGGAAGATCCCTCCCATGCCTCCTTGTCGTGCCACCAGATCGGCCCCATCACCCTGCCCGAAAAGCTGAAGGCAGGGGAAGAGGTGTTCGATGTCAGCACCTCGCTGGTGTTCAAGGAGCAGAAAGTGGTGCGTTTTTACGACAAGAAACGCAATGCACTGGTTTACCTGACCTATAGCACCAAACTGGTGGATGGTTCGTACAAAAGTGCAGTCAGCGCCGTTCCCATCATGCCGTGGGGACAATAACCAGCCGGTTTGTCCGGTGATAGCTGACCCATTTTGTTGTAATTTGACGACACACACGCTGCGGAGCACATACCATGAAAGTCGCCGTATTCAGTACCAAGAGCTATGACAAAGAGCATTTCAACCAGGCCAACAGCCAGTACGGCTTCGACCTGGAGTTTTTCGATGTGCGGCTGGAAGCCAAAACGGCCCGACTGGCTCACGGCTTCCCGGTGGTGTGTCTGTTCGTCAATGACGATGCCGACCGCGAGGTATTGACCGAACTGGCTGCCAACGGCACCCAGGTGATCGCCCTGCGCTGTGCCGGTTACAACAACGTGGATCTGGCGGCTGCCAAAGAGCTGGGGCTGAAAGTAGTGCGAGTACCCGCCTACTCCCCCGAGGCGACCGCCGAGCATGCTGTCGGCATGATGATGTGCCTCAACCGCCGCATCCATAAGGCTTATCAGCGCACCCGCGACGCCAACTTCTCGCTGGAAGGGCTGGTCGGCTTCAACATGCATGGCAAGACCGTTGGCGTCATCGGTACCGGCAAGATCGGTCTGGCCGCCCTGCGTATCCTCAAGGGCTTCGGGGTTCGCCTGCTGGTGAACGACCCTTACCAGAATCCGGCGGCCATCGAGCTGGGAGCCGAGTACGTGGATCTCGATACCCTGTTCCGCCAATCCGATATCATCAGCCTGCACTGCCCGCTGTTCAAAGAGAACTACCACCTGTTGAACAAGGAGGCATTTGCCAAGATGAAGGACGGGGTAATGATCATCAACACCAGCCGTGGCGGCCTGCTCGACTCCAATGCCGCCATCGAGGCGCTCAAGACTTCCCGTATCGGTGCTCTGGGGCTGGACGTCTACGAAGAGGAAGAGGATCTCTTCTTCTCCGACAAGTCCAACGAGGTGATCACCGATGACGTTTTCCGCCGTCTGTCCGCCTGCCACAACGTGCTGTTCACCGGCCATCAGGCGTTCCTGACCCGCGAGGCGCTGCACGCCATCGCCGATACCACCCTCGGCAATATCCGCGCTATCGAGAGCCAGGGCCGCTGCGACAACGAAGTGGAATAAGGGCTCGCCCTCTCTTCGTCACGCGCCGGGTTGTGAGACCCGGCGCCTTCGGGTAGGCTAGCCCCCCTTTTTTATTCAGGAGTCTGGCGCCCATGTTTATCGGATTTGATTACGGCACCTCCAACTGTGCCGTGGCCGTGATGGAACAAGGTAGCCCCAGGCTGCTGAATCTTGGTGCATCCCGCTATCTCCCCTCCACCCTGCATGCCCCCCACCGGGATGCTATCGCCGGTCTGTTGGCCGAAGGGCTGGCCCCCGCCCAGCAGGCGGAGTACCTCAAGCTGCGTGGCCCCGTGGTCACCCGTGCCCAGATGGTTCGCCGCCAGATGCGCGAAGAGGGACTGATCGACGAGCTGAGCTTTGGCGGCGCTGCACTGGAGCGCTATCTGGAAGAGCCGGACGACGGCTACTACATCAAATCGCCGAAATCCTTTCTCGGCGCCTATGGCCTCAAGGCCCCCCAGATCGCCCTGTTTGAAGACATCGTCTGCGCCATGATGCTCCACGTCCGCCAGCAGGCGGAGCAGCAGCTCGGTGCCCCGATCCGCCAGGCGGTGATCGGCCGTCCGGTCAACTTCCAGGGGCTGGCGGGGGAAGAGAGCAACCAGCAAGCTATCGCCATCCTGACCGAGGCAGCCCGTCTGGCCGGTTTCGAGCAGGTGGAGTTCCTCTATGAACCGGTGGCCGCCGGGTTTGAATTCGAGGCGCGCCTCACCGAAGACGCCGTGGTGCTGGTAGTGGATATCGGCGGCGGTACCACCGACTGCTCCATGCTGCGGATGGGTCCCAGCTACCGCGATCAGCTGGATCGCAGCGGCGATCTGCTCGGCCACAGCGGCCAGCGGATCGGCGGCAACGACTTCGATATCCGCCTGACGGTGGAGGGGATGATGCCGCTGCTCGGCATGCACGAGACCCTCAAGACCGGCAAGCCGCTGCCCCACCCGCTGTTCTGGGATGCGGCCGCCATCAACGACGTCAGCGCCCAGAGCCGCTTCTACAGCCTCGACACCGCCCGCCAGCTGCAGGATCTGCAGCTCGACAGCCAGCCCGGCAGCAAGTTGGGGCGTCTGGCCAGCCTGCGGGCCCACAAGCTGAGCCACCAGCTGGTGTGGCGTGCCGAGCAGGGCAAGATCGCCCTCTCGGAGCAGGAACTCAATCGCCAGTCGCTGGCCGAGCTGGAAAAAGGGCTGGAAGCGGAGCTGACCCGCGAACAGCTGGCCAACGCCTCGGCCCTGCTGCTGGAAAAAATTGGCGAGCTGATGGACGAAGCGATTGCCGCTGCCGGAGTGCAGCCTGATCGCATCTTCGTCACCGGTGGTAGCGCCCGCTCGCCGCTGATCGCCAGCTTTATCCGCCAGAAGCTCCCCTCCATCCCGCTTGAGGGTGGCGATGACTTCGGCTCGGTGGCTGCCGGTCTTGCCCGTTATGCCGAGCGGCTGTTCGTCAACTGAGCCCTGAGATAGCGTAAATCGATTGCAACATCACCCGGGTGTTGCCATTAAGCGACAGTCACGCGGGACAAGGGACGACAGAAGCGGTCGGTCGTCCCCTCTCCCGCCCTGCTCCCGACTGCCCAAAAAGGGTATTCTTGACGCTCCCCCAACCGGAGCCCCCTCATGCCCAGATTGCCCTTTTTGTTGCTGATCCCCCTGTTACTGCTCGCTGGCTGCAGCTCGACCGCCTTTGTTCAGCAAGATCTGCAACACCACCACTGGGTACTGAGCAAACTGGATGGCGAACCGATCGAGGCCCCCCGCGACAATCCCCCCGATTTCGAGATCGGCGAGCACTTCACCGTCAATGGCATCGCCGGTTGCAACCGCTACTTCGGTCAGGGCCATCTGGAAGATGACAAACTGTGGGTCACCAGTCTGGGCAGTACCGAAATGGCCTGCATGCCGCCGCTGGACGCCATAGAACAGGCCGTGCTGACCACCCTGACCGAGGGGGCGACTTTGAGCGGCACCAGCCAGAGCCTGATCCTGCAGGGCAAACGGCACCGTTTGGAATACACCTTGCGCGACTGGGTGTTCTAGCGCTCACAAAGCCGCATCACAAACAGGAACATGTTGTCCGGCTGTGGCACAATATGAGGCAGAGTTCGCAATGGAGGCTGCCTCAGCCATGTCGATGGATCGCCTGTTTGACAAGATCAAACAACTCCCCACTATTCCCAAGCTGCTGCACGAGTTGATGCAGAGCTTCAACGACGAGAATGCCCGCATCGACCAGATTGCGGCCAAGATCGCCATGGACCAGGTGATCAGCGTCAAGGTGCTAAAGATGGCCAACTCGGCCGCCCTGCGCCGTGGCAACGAAGTGACCTCCATCGAACAGGCGGTGATCCGCCTCGGCTTCAACCGACTGCGCTCCGTGGTGGTCGCCTCCGGCATCATCGGCACCTTCAAGGCCCCGCCCAGCTTCGACAAGAACAAGTTCTGGACCGAGACCTTCCAGGTCGCCACCATAGCCCGGACCCTGGCGCAGGAGGCCAAGGTGCTCGACCCCGAGACCGCCTTCACCTGTGCTCTTATCCACAACATCGGCGAACTACTGATCCAGAGTACCTTGCCGGAAGAGGCGGAGCTCATCAATCTGGCGATCCAGAAGGGGAGCAGCCGGGTCGAGGCACAGCGGGAGATGCTGGGTTACGACTACGCCCAGCTCGGTGCCGAGCTGGCGCGGCGCTGGAACCTCTCCGAGGCCTTCGTCGATGCCATCTCCCAACAGCTTGACCCGCTCTCCCACGATCCGGTCAGCAAGGAGGCGGTGCTGATCCGCCTCGCCGTGTTTATCTCCTTCGCCTGGAACGCGGGCGTGCCTGCCCAGGCCATCATCGCCCGCTTCCCCAAACCGCTCGCCGACCAGTTGGGACTGGATCCCAAGTCGCTGGCAGGTCAGCTCGAAACACTGCATGAACAGGGTAATGCCCTCGCCGATCTTCTGACTCAATAAGCATCATGACACATCCGTTTCTGTTTCATCCCCAGGTGGCGCCCTGGTTCAAAGAGAGCGCCGACGCACTGCAATTGACCCTCTTTAGCGAGCTGGATGCGCCGATCCGCGAGGTGTGGCTGCGCCACGAGCCGGATAACGAGGAGTACCTGATCCCGATGACGGCAGTCTCCACCCGCGATCGGCTGCAGGTGTGGCAGGCGACACTGCCGCTCATCAAGGGACAGGATATCCACCTCTACAGCTTCAAGTGCCTCACCGACGAGGAGCAGTGGTGGCTGCACGGGGCGGGCGTCAGCGCGTCCATGCCGCCACGGGAGCAACATTTTCGCTTCAACAGCCTGCACCAGCCACCGGCCTGGGTGCAGGATCAGGTGTTCTATCAGATTTTCCCCGACCGCTTCTGCAACGGCGATCCGTCGCTGAGCGTCAAGCATCACGAGTACGAGTACCGTGGCAAGGCGGTGATCAGCAAAGCGTGGGGTGAGCCGGTCAGTCGTCATGAAGAGGGCCACGGCGCCTGCGAATTTTACGGCGGCGATCTGGCGGGCATCGATGCCAAGCTGCACTATCTGCAATCTCTCGGGGTAACGGCGCTCTACCTCAACCCCATCTTCGATTCGCCGAGCAACCACAAGTACGACACCCAGGACTACTTCAAGGTGGATGCCCACCTCGGCAGCAACGAGCAGTTCGCCGAGCTGACCCGCAACCTGCACCAGCGCGGCATGAAGATCATCCTCGATGCGGTGGTCAACCACACCTCTACCGAGCACCCCTGGTTCTGCCCGCCACTGGGCGCCCAGAGCAACCCGGACTCCCCGTGGCGCAGCTTCTACACCTTTGACAAAGAAGGGGATTACGTCAGCTGGAAGGGCATTCGCAGCCTGCCCAAGCTCGACTTCTCCTGTGAGAAGGTGCAAGACGCCGTCTATCGGGCTGACGATGCCATCCTTCGCTACTGGATGCGCGCCCCCTACCAGATCGACGGCTGGCGCTTCGACGTCATCCACATGCTGGGTGAGCGCGGCACCGCCGAGGGCAATCGCAGTCACGTGCGAGCCATTCGCGGGGCAGTGAAGCAGGAGAACCCGGACGCCTACGTGCTCGGCGAACACTTCTTCGAGGCGAGCCAGTGGCTGCAAGGGGATCAGGAGGACGGCGCCATGAACTACTATGGCTTCGCCCACCCGATCCGCGCCTTCCTTGCGGGGCAGGATATCGCCTACCACCCCATCAAGATCAGCGCCGAAGAGCTGGATCGCTGGCTCAAGCTGGCGCGGGCCCACATCCCGTTCAAGAACCAGCTGGCCCAGTTCAACCTGCTGGACAGCCACGATACCGCCCGTTTCCTCCACCTGCTGGGAGAGGACAAACAGCGGATGCAGCTGGCCGCCACTCTGCTGCTCACCTATATCGGTGTGCCGTCCATCTACTACGGCGATGAAGTGGGGCTCTCCGGCGGCAACGATCCGGACTGCCGCCGCTGCTTCCCGTGGGATACCACAGACTGGGATCACGTGCTGCACGACCACTATCGCCGACTGATCCAAATCCGCCGCCAGCGCCCCTCCCTGCGCCGCGGCGATATCCAGACCCTCTATGCCGGGCCCCACAGCTATGTGTTCGCCCGCACTCTGCAAAGCGATCAGGTGGTAGTGGCCTGCAACCGCCATCCGAGCGAGCCGCGCACCATCAGCCTGCCCCTGTGGCAGACCGCGAGCCCCGCCAGCCGCTTCACCGACGCCTTCAACGGCGAGAAGTTTGAAGTGGTGCAGGGCGAGGTACAGCTCACCATCCCGGCCAACTCGGCGAGAGTGCTGATCTCCAGCTGAGCGGGCAACTGACGCGCTGAAAAACAAAACCGGAGCCCAAGGCTCCGGTTTTTTTTATTCCGTTCAATCCACCATGACGTCTGGCCCCTAACCAGCCGCCATCAGTAGTTGATGCTGACGTAGGGCACTTCCGGCACCTGCCAGCGCTGCTTGAGGTAGACGGTGAGCACGAAGAAGAAGTTGGCCAGCAGGTTGGCGAAGCGATAGAGAATGGGATCGAAGGCCACCCCGCTCTCTTCCAGCCTGACCAGCAGCCGCACCACCTTCTTGCTGCCGCAGCGGCACAGATGGAGGGTGGGAATGGGCTGTGGCCCCTGTGGCAGCACAAAACCGGTGACGCTGCCGCGACTCGCCTCGTTGTAGTGGTCGTAACGGGCCTTGAGCCACTCAAGATCTGCATCGAAGATCCCCAGCTTGCCGCGTACCGAGCCGTTTAGGTTGTAGATAAGTCGCTGCAACGCCGCGAGATCCGCCAGCATGGGCTCGGTATCCGCATCCGGCGCAAGGCGTGACAGCACGGCCCCAACCTGACAACAGAGCTCGTCCGTGGCGATTTCAAAATCACATTTGAGCGAGGTTTCGAAGATAAAGGGGTAGCAGAGCTCGCGCTTGTCTCTTGGCTTCTTGGGGTTCATGGGGCAACCGGATTGGAGAAAAGGCCAGTTTGCCAGCCCCGGGAAGGGCTGGCAAACGGCAGCTCATTACTTGCGTAACGCGCTGTGGCTCAGACGTTCTTACTGGCGGGCTCGGTGGAGGGCTGGAACTGGTTGATCATCCGCAGCGCCTCCAGCATCCGCTGGTTGAAGCTGGTGAAGCGATCGACCTGTGCCGGTTCCCCTTCCCCTCTCGCCGCCAACACGGCCGGGGTCAGCGCCTGTTGTTGGGATGGTGGCAGCAGGCTATCCGCCTGTTTCTGCACCTGATCCAGCTTGGGCAGGTAGTCTGCAAACGGCTTGATCAGATCCTGCAGGGAGTGCGCCCCCTGATAGGTCTGGCTCAGCTTGACGCTCTGCTTGAGCTTGAGGGAGTAGGAGGCCAGCTGGCTGTCATCCAGTTTCAGCTCGCCCGCCTTGTCCAGCAGCTCCTCGAAGTTGCCGGAGAAGAAGTTCCCCGCCAGCTCGTCGATCCCCTTGACCAGCTTGCCGATGGACTCCATCTCGTCGCTGCTGAGATCCCCCTCCAGCGAGAAGCTGAAGCTCTGGCTCGATTTGAGGCTGAACTGACTACCGCTATCATCCTTCTGGGACTTGGTCTGCCAGCTGTCGTTGAATCGCAGCACCACCTTGTCGCCATCCTTGGTCTGGATCTCCAGATACCCCTGCTGGCGACTGGCCATCTCGGCCTGTCCCATGTCGGTCGGGGAGACCTTGCCGAAGAACTCCTTCTCGAACTCCTCGAGCCCTTTCTGGATCAGCTTGTAGCTCTGATCGATACCGGTCTTGATATCCTCGTTGTCGGTCGCCCACTTGCCGAGCTGTTTTTTTGCCTCGCCAAAGCCCTTGTCGATCCCCTTGCGGGCCTGTTCCATCATCCCGGTCAGGTCGTCATCGGATTTACCATCGGCCCGCGCGGCACCAAGCCGCCCCGTCACGAACTGCAGCACGTTGTCCGCCACCGACTGGAAGTCGAACAGGGTCTCCGGAGTGATCTCTTCGGGCTCCTTCATTTTGGGAGCCTGATAGCCCTGACCGTTAATCTCCAGCGAGAACTGCAGCGCCTGCTGGATCAGCACCTGCGCCCACTTGGGCGGCTTGTGCAAGGAGACCGCCTCCTCGCTCTTGACCTGTTTCTGCTCCGCCTGTTGGGGCGATTTGGGAGAAACACCCACTCCCTTGGGTTGGGCTGCGCCCACGCCTTCGATCTGCATAATGTGTCCTCCCACCATGCCTGTAGATCAGCTATCGGCCTGACTGAACACTTCTTGACCATAAAATGCTGGACAATCTGCGGCTGGCTTTTAAAATCGGGCCCCTTTGGGTGGCCTGTTGCCTTCCCCCGATTTCGACCCGGCCCGGCCGGTGTGCATGTGAGGTATTTATGACCCAATCCCAACAGCCTTCCGCGAACGCTCCGGCGCCTAGAACCGCGGCCGACTATCAGGCCCAACTCGACGAAAAGCGCGCTCGCCTCACCGAGCTGTTTGCCGGCTTCACCCTCCCGGCGCTGGAAATGCACAGCTCACCGGCGGAGTACTACCGGATGCGCGCCGAATTTCGCATCTGGCACGAGGGGGACGACCTCTTCCACTGCATGTATGCCCCGGCGACCAAAGAAATTATCCGGGTCGACCACTTCCCCACTGCCAGCCGCCTCATCAACCAGCTGATGCCGGTACTGCTGGAGGGGCTGCGTCCCCATCAGGTGCTGCGTCGCAAGCTGTTCCAGATCGACTACCTCTCCACCCAGTCCGGCCAGATCATCGTCAGCCTGCTCTATCACCGCAAGCTGGAGGCCGAATGGCAACAAGCCGCCGAAGCGCTGCAGGCCGCTCTGCGCGCCAAAGGGTTCGAGCTGCAGCTGATTGGCCGCGCCCACAAGCAGAAGATCTGTCTGGGGGATGACTTCGTCATCGAGCAGCTCAACGTGGCGGGTCGCCAGCTCACCTACAAGCAGGTGGAGAACAGCTTCACCCAGCCCAACGCCGCCATCAACGAGCAGATGCTGGCCTGGGCGCTGGATGTGACCAAAGAGAGCGAAGGGGACCTGCTGGAGCTCTATTGCGGCAACGGCAACTTCTCCATCGCGCTGGCGCAGAACTTCCGCAAGGTGCTGGCCACCGAGATCGCCAAGCCGAGCGTCGACTCCGCCCAGTTCAATATCGCCGCCAATGGCGTCGACAACCTGATCATCCTGCGCATGTCAGCCGAGGAGTTCACCATGGCGATGCGTGGCGAGCGGGAGTTCAACCGCCTCAAGGGGGTCGACCTCAAGAGCTACCAGTGCAACACCATCTTCGTCGACCCGCCCCGCGCCGGTCTCGATGATGCCACCGTCAAGCTGGTGCAGGAGTACGACAACATCCTCTACATCTCCTGCAACCCCGAGACCCTGCAGGCCAACATGGCCGTTCTGGGCGAAACCCACGAGATCGCCCGTTTCGCCCTGTTCGACCAGTTCCCCTGGACCCATCACATGGAAGCCGGGGTCTATCTGCGCCGCAAGGCCGGTTGATTCAGGCAGACAGGAAAACAACAACAGGGCCGGATGGCCCTGTTTTGTTAGTGACTGAACACCGGCCTCACTCCAACCGGAAGTGGCCCACGATCTCCCGCAGCCGGTCGTAGGTCTGCTGCATCGCCGCAGAGCTGGCGACCGTCGCTTCGCCATTGTGGGTCAGCTGGCGGATCACCTCGGCGATGGCGCTCATGTTGCGATTGATCTCTTCGGCCACCGCGCTCTGCTGCTCCGCCGCCGTGGCGATATGGCTGATGAGATCGTTGATCTCCACCACTTCTCCCGCCATCAGGTCCAGCGACTCGTTGACCCTGGTGGTGTTCTCGGCCGCCCCCTGACAGCTCTGCTTGGTATTGCCCATGGCATCCACCACAGTGCGGGTGCCTCGCTGCAGACTGGCCAGCATGGTCTGGATCTCGGCTGTGCTCTGCTGGGTGCGGGCCGCGAGGGAACGCACCTCGTCTGCCACCACCGCAAAGCCACGCCCCTGTTCACCAGCGCGGGCCGCCTCGATGGCGGCGTTGAGGGCCAGCAGGTTGGTCTGTTCGGCAATGCTGCCGATCACCCCCAGCACAGAGCCAATCTGCTGCACATCCTGCTGCATCGCCTCGATGGAGCGAGCAGTGGCTTCCACTTCGTCCACCAGCGCCATCACGCTGACCATCGCCTGATCCACCACCTGACGGGACTGGCTTGCCAGCTGCTGGCTCTGGCCGGTGAGCTGGGCAGTGCTGGCCGCACTCTCGGAGACGGAGACCGCGGTGCGGCTCATCTCGTTGATGGCGGTCACCACCTGCTCGGTCTCGCGTACATGGTCCGCCAGCAGGGACTGGGCGACGCCGGTCTGACTGGCCAGCCCCTCGATACCGCTGTTGAGCTGGCCGCTCGCCTGTCGCACCTCCCCCATCATCTCCTGCAGCCGCTCGATAAAGCGGTTGATCCCGACCGAGATCTGGCCCAGATCATCGGTACTGGTCACCGCCAGCCGGCGGGTGAGATCGCCACTGCCGCGAGAGAGCTCCAGCACCAGATCCCGCAGCGAGAGGATAGGGCGATAAGCCACGTTGAGTGCCAGTATGGCAAGCACCATCACCACCACGGCGACACCGAGCAGCGCCATGATGATCTGGCCGTTGAGTGCACGGGTCATCGCCTGGATGTAGTCGAGGTCGATGTAGCCAGTCAGCGTCCAGCTGCTGCCGCGAATATCCAGCTGGTTGGGGCGCGCTTCGCTCTCCCCCTGCGGCTTGCTGTTATAGAGGCTGTTGCCCTGACTGTCGGCCAGCGAGAAGTAGCGGCCATCACCACTCATCTTCTCCAGCAGGCTTTTGAACTCGCTCATGTCGAGGTAGTAGAGATATGCGGAATCGGCACCGCGCGGTACCAGAATGGTGATGACCGGCTTGCCATCCACCTGTTGCAGCGGGCTGACGGTGATCTGGTTATTGGCGGCGGGGATCAGCTTGCGCAGCGCATCGACTTTGGCGCTGTCGTTGATGACCCCGCTCACGTCGAAGGCCATGTCGCCGATCACCTTGACGATGTTGTGAAAACCGGTCTCTTGCAGGGTCTTCTTGACGTTGGTCACCCCGAAGTTGAGGTTGGCGGCCAACAGGATTTTCTGATTGATGTCGCTGGCCAGCTTCTCTTTGACCAGGGTGATCTGTTCGTTGATGTTGTGGGTGGCCTGAGTGCGAATGTAGCCACTGATGAAGTGGTTGACGCTGAGCCCGGCGGTGCCGATGGTGACCAGAATGGCCAGTAGCAGCAAGAGGTAAATCTTGACCTTGAATGGCATGGGTTCCCTCCAGAAGAGAGGGCTGGCAGCGCCAACCCTCCCTGCCAATCGTTATTTCTTCTTGGCGTACTTCATGGAATCCAATGCCACCGCCAGAATGATGATGCCGCCCTTGATGATGAACTGCCAGTAAGGGCTGACCCCGATATAGGTCAAACCATAGTTGATCAGGGTGAAGATAAGTACGCCGGTGATCACACCCGCGACCGTTCCCACCCCGCCGGCAAACGACACGCCGCCCACCACGCACGCCGCGATGGCATCCAGCTCGTACATGAAGCCGAGGTTGTTGGTGGCGCTACCGATACGGCCTGCTTCCAGCATGCCGCCGAAGGCGTAGAAGACCCCCGCCAGCGCATAGATCATTACCAGATTGACCGCCACATTGACGCCGGAGACCTTGGCTGCCTCGGGGTTGCCGCCGATGGCGAAGATGTTTTTGCCAAAGCGGGTCTTGTTCCACAGCACCCAGACAAAGACGCTGGCGATGGCCGCATAGAAGGTGAGATAGGAGAGTTTGAATCCTCCTATCCGGATAAACCCTTGGGCGAAGCTGGAGAAGCGGGGGTCAAACCCGGCCACCGGCGAAGCCCCTACCGAGTCAAAGTAGAGGGAGTTGATACCGTAGACGATGATCATGGTGCCCAGGGTGGTAATGAACGGGGTAACGTTCAGGTAGGCCACGATCAGACCGTTGACCAGACCAATCAGCGCCCCCACCACACAGACCAGCAGGATCACCGCAGGAATGGGCACCTCCCCCAACGTCGGGAACACCTTGTTGACGTTGGTCAGCGCCTGCAACATGGTTGCCGCGATGAGTGCCGCCAGACCGACCTGACGACCGGCCGAGAGATCCGTCCCCTGAGTGATGATGATGCCCGCCACCCCCAGCGCTATGATGACCCGCACCGAGGACTGGGTCAGGATGTTGCTGAAGTTGGTGAGGCTCAGGAAGGAAGGCTCCTGGATCACGATGACCATGAGCAGCACCAGCAGCACCAGATAGATGGCGTTTTCCTTGAGCGCCTGCATCAGATTGAAATTTTTAGCCGACTCCATAAATGTCTTCCTGTCTCTAGAGGTACAGAGATGCCAGGCGCAGTATCTCGCTCTGGTCAGTTTCTTTGGTATTGACGATCCCGGCGACCCGGCCATTGCTCATCACCATGATGCGGTCGGTGATCCCCAGCAATTCCGGCATCTCTGACGAGATGATGATGATCCCCTTGTCCTTCTTCGCCAGCTCCAGGATGAGCTGGTAGATCTCGAACTTGGCCCCGACGTCTATGCCGCGGGTGGGCTCGTCGAGCATCAGGATCTCCGGCTGGGTCAGCAGCCAGCGACCGATGATCACCTTCTGCTGGTTGCCCCCGGAGAGGGAACCTATCTGGGTCTGCTGGGTCGGCGTCTTGACCCGCATGGAGTCGATCACCCACTGGGTATCGCTCTTCATCTTGTTGTCGCTGAGCAGCCCCATGGAGCCCTTGTAGCTGTCCATGTTGGCGATCAGGGAGTTGAAGGCGATATCGAGCCGGGAGTAGATACCGGTGGAGCGGCGCTCTTCCGTCACCAGCGCAAAGCCGTTGCGGATCGCTTCGTGGGCGTTGTGGTTGGCCACCTCTTTGCCGTGCAGCTTGATGCTGCCCTGACTGCGATCGCGAATACCGAACAGGGTCTCGACGATATCGGTGCGCTTGGCCCCCACCAGTCCGGCGATGCCGAGGATCTCCCCCTTGTGCAGGTTGAAGGTCACATCCTGAATGGAGGGCTGGTTTTTCGCCGTCAGGTGTTCGATCTCGAGGATCACCTCTTTCGGCTGGTTGGTCTTTTCCGGGAAACGCTGGGTCAGTTCACGGCCGACCATCATCCCGATGATCTGATCCATGGTCATGCCCTTGAGCGGCTGGGTTGCCACCCACTGGCCATCCCGCAATATGGTGATCTCGTCACAGAGCTGGAAGATCTCCTCCATCTTGTGAGAGATGTAGACGATGCCGCACCCCTTCTCCTTCAACTTGTTGATGATCTTGAAGAGGTGGTTCACCTCTTTCTCGGTCAGGGAGGAGGTGGGTTCATCCATGATGACGATCTTGGCGTCGTAGGAGAACGCCTTGGCGATCTCGATCATCTGCATCTGGGAGACCGACAGGGTCGCGACCTTCACCTTGGGGTCGATGTCGATATCCAGCTCATCGAAGATGCGCTTGGTGTCGTCATACATCTTGCCGTGGTCGATAAACCACCCCTTGGTGGGGTAGCGGCCGAGCCACATGTTGTCCATCACGGTACGCTGCAGCACCAGGTTGAGCTCCTGATGCACCATGGAGACGCCATTTTCCAGCGCCTCTTTCGAGGAGGTGAAGTTGATCTCCTGCCCCTTGAAGAAGATCTTGCCCTGATCCTTCTCGTAAATGCCGAACAGGCACTTGAGCAGTGTGGATTTTCCCGCTCCGTTCTCGCCCATCAACGCATGCACAGAATGAGGACGGACCCGTAAATTGACATTATCGAGTGCCTTGACGCCGGGAAAGCTCTTACTGACGTCAATCATCTCCAACAGCCATTCTGATTGTTGCTGTGTTGTCATATCAGCCATCACATCTGGTTGAAAAAAGGGCAAGGGGATCTCCCTTGCCCTGAAGGAGGGAATTACTCGAATTGGGACAGGTTGTCTTTATCCACACCGACGTAGGCAACACGTACTACCTTGTCGACGATATTCCACTTGGTGCCTTCACCGGCCGGTTTGCCTTCAGCCAGGTTCTTGGTCAGCTCGAAGGTAGCTTTGGCCTGGTTGGCCGCATCGTTCAGCACGGTACCCGCCATGGCACCGCTCTTGACCATGGCCAGCGCTTCCGGCAGCGCATCGACGCCGAATACCGGAATGGCAGTCTTGCCCTGGGCTTTCAGTGACTCGACTGCACCCATTGCCATGCCGTCGTTGTTGGCGATGACCACTTCGATCTTGTTGGCGTTGGGGCCGGAGATCCAGGCGTCCATCTTGTCTTTCGCCATGGCGGTATCCCACATACCGGTATCCATATGCAGTTGTTCAGTCTTGACGCCGCCATCGTTCAGGGTCTTGACCACGTAGGAGGTGCGCGCTTCGGCATCCGGGTGGCCCGGCTCCCCTTTCAGCAACACGAACTGGATCACGCCATCCTTGTTCAGATCCCACTCCGGATGAGCTTTCCAGTGTTTGGCAATCAGCTGACCCTGGATGATCCCTGACTCCTTGGAGTCGGTGCCCACGTAGTAGGCCTTGTCGTAGCTGGCCAGATCGGTAGCGCTTGGCTCCTTGTTGTAGAAGACCACCGGGATATCTTCGCCACGGGCTTTCTCAATCACCACCGGTGCCGCAGCTGGGTCAACCAGGTTGATGGCCAGCGCCTTCACCCCTTTGGCCAGCAGCACGTCGATCTGGTCGTTCTGCTTGGACTGGTCGTTCTGGGAGTCGTTCATCAGCAGTTCCACCCCCGGAGTGGCTGCCGCCTCCTTCTCGATGGCCTTGCGCACGACCGCCATGAAGTTGTCGTCGTACTTGTAGACGGTTACCCCGATACGAGTGTCAGCCTGGGCATTGGCTCCAGCCATCATGCCCATCAGCAGGGCGGCAACTGTGGTCAGTTTTTTCATTATGTGTGCTCCGATGTGTCTATCTGTGTTGTAGGGTGGCGAGCAATTGAGCAAGCGCCAATCAATGTAATCAGTTTGTTGTCATTTCTTCTGTGATCATGACGACAAAATGAAAACGTTTACACTCTGTTACATTGAAACTTTATATTTATTTTTCAAATACATATAAATAAAAATCAGATTTGAGACTCAATCTTTCCCACAGCATTGAGGCTAGTCGTTACTGGTCTGTTGTCAAAATGGCGCACTGGCCAGGCAGTCGCCTCCATAGCTGGCTTAACGGAGAGTGCAGCCCCAACGGTAACGACGCTCGAGCAGTTGATACTCGGGACGCACGCTTTGGCTCCAGGAGTCATCCCCGCCCACCCCCATGTGGGCGCCATCGAGACA
>NZ_JAAKUB010000022.1:0-86489 GCF_049174935.1 Aeromonas sp. 600886
GTTCGTTTCACACCTTGTCCCATCGGGTTCTCCATGTATTGGGGGGAAAGGTGTAAACCATATTCAGGACGGGACATGCCAGACAAAAAAAGAGCAAGGTTGGCACCTTGCTCAAGGACGGGCTAGCGCCGTTTTGGCGCATTCATGCTGCTGTTGGCACGCCAGATGCAAAGACTAGATTGTCCTGCATAAGGATATGTGTGTGATTGTTACCCCAATGTTCAGGTATTCAGGCCATTTCTCGCGAAATGGCCTCTTTTTTGGCTGATTGTCGGACGTTGGCCTGCCACAGGCAGTCATGAGTGCCGCTGGTTGTGCCCGTTTGGGGCATCTCCTTGGTGAACTTATCCCATCATGGTGCGTTTGAAGGCTTAGTTGGCAAAGCCGCTCATGTCGATCACCAGCTTGCCTACCATGCGGCCCGCTTCAACCTCGGCATGGGCCTGAGCCAGCGTGACCGGGGTCAGTGAGGGGATGGTTCTGGTCAGGGTGGTCTGCAGTACCCCTTCATCGACCAGTGCCGCCACCCGGCAGAGCAGGTGGTGCTGTTCGATCATGTCCGGTGTCTGGAACAGGGATCGGGTGAACATGAACTCCTGGCTGAAGGTGACGCTCTTGCTCTTGAGCAGGGAGAGATCCCACGGCTCGCTCGATTCGGCGATGGTGCAGATATGGCCAAACGGGCGGATCAGCCCTGCCATGGTGGCCCAGTGCTCGGCGGTGGCGTTGGTGCAGAAGATGGCATCGACCTGAGTGATGCCAAGGGCGGTCAGCTCCTCCTGCAACTTGTGGTGGTTCACGACCTGATGGGCGCCCATCTCGAGGCACCACTCGCGGCTCTCGGGGCGGGAGGCGGTAGCAATCACCTCCATGTCGGTGAGCTGGCGGGCCAGCTGGATGGCGATGGAGCCCACGCCACCGGCGCCGCCGATGATCAGCAGTTTGCCACGACTTTCGCGGGTAAGAGCGAAGCGCTCGAACAGGGTCTCCCAGGCGGTGATGGCGGTGAGCGGCAGGGCGGCGGCCTCCACATCGCTCAAGCTGGTGGGGGCGATGGCGGCGATGCGCTCATCCACCAGTTGCAGGGCGCTGTTGCTGCCCGGACGGCTGATATCGCCGGCATACCAGACTCGGTCGCCCGCCTTGAACAGGGTCACTTCGCTGCCAGTGGCGATCACTTCCCCCACCGCATCCCAGCCCAGCACCCGGGGCGAGCTTTCAATTTTGGCCTTGGGGGAGCGCACCTTGGTATCCACCGGATTGACGGAGGTGGCGGTGACCCGCACCAGCAGATCCCGCGGGCCCGGAACCGGATCGGGCAGGTTGGCGGCGATGAAGCAGTCGGGGTGGTCGCTTGGCAGATAGTGAGTCAGGGCAATGGCTTTCATGGTTTTTCCTTTCAAATCGCTGTGTTCGGGATTGCCACTCACTCTAGTCTGGTTGATTATCAAGATTAAGATGGGTAATCGGCAAAGACTGTTTGAATATATGAACAATGTCGATCTGGAGTTGATGGGGCTGTTTGCCACCGTGGTGGAGCAGGGAAGCTTTACCCGAGCCGCCGAGCTGCTCGGTATGCCCAAGTCGTCGGTGAGCCAGAAGATCTCGCGGCTCGAATCCCAGCTCGGGGTGCGGCTGTTGCAGCGTACCACTCGCAGGTTGAGCCTGACGCCGCAGGGGGAGCTCTATGTGGAGCACTGTCAGGGGCTGCTGGCACTGGCCCGTAGCGCCAATCTGGCGATGGCACGGCTGCGCTCGGCCCCGGCGGGGCGGGTGCGGATCACCGCCCCCGAGGCGACCGGCACCCTGCTGCTTGGCCGGATCCTCGCCGAGTTTCGCGCCCTCTATCCCGAAGTGGTGCTGGAGCTGACCCTGAGTGACGATCAGCTCGATCTGGTGGGGGAAGGTTATGATTTGGCGCTGCGGGCGGCGCCGCTGAAAGACTCCAGCCTTATCTGTCGGCGTATCGGTCAGGTGGCGCGTCATCTGGTGGCTGCGCCCGCCTATCTGGCGGCCCACGGTATGCCGCAGCAGTTGAGCGAGCTGGGCCGTTATGCCTGTCTGGTGCACTCGGCCATGCCGGTGTGGCCATTGCAGGAGGGGGGCTGGCGGCCGCAGGGGGCCTGTGTCAGCAACAGCTTGCTGGCGCTGCGGGAGATGGCGCTTCATGACGGGGGGATTGCCCTGTTGCCCCACCATGTCTGTGAAGGGGATTTGGCGGCGGGGCGGCTGCAGAAGGTGTTGCCGGATCAGCCCATTCCGGCCAACCCGTTTTACCTTATCTATCCGAGTCGGGAGCATCTGGCTCCCGCCCTGCGCACCCTGATGGATTTCGTGGCCGAGCGGTTGCCGTTTGCCTGAGTTACCAGCTGCTCTGGCTGGCCGACTCCTGATTGGGTTTGAGGCCGAGGGGGACCGACTGGCGCTCCGCCAGCATGCGGATCTGCCCTTCAATCAGGCTGGCGCTGGGGCCCAGCACCAGCACCAGCTGGTGGTCGTTGAGCTGGATCCAGGAGAGGCAGCCCAGGCCCAGCAGGCGAGATTCATCCACCAGTGAAATATCGCGCACCCGCAGGCTGAGGCGGGTGATACAGACACTCATCGCCACCAGATTGTCCATCCCGCCCAGCACCTTGAGGTACTGGATCGCCAGCATCTGCGGGTCTGAGGGGGCAACGCTGGCAAGGCGCGGATGCTCCACCGCGATGGGCTTGCTCGGCATGCTGAGGGGGGCACGCTCCAGCAGTTGGTAAAAGAGCAGGGTGTAGGCGACGAAAAACAGGATACCGACCGGGATGAGCCAGAAGCTGTGCTCCCCTGCCTGATAGCTCAGCACCAGATCCAGCAGACCGGCGGAGAAGTAACTGCCCACCTTGATCCCCAGCCCGCTACAGACAGCGAGCGATAGCCCGGTCAACAGAGCGTGGGCGAGAAACAGCCAGGGGGCGGTAAAGGCGAACAGAAATTCGATGGGCTCTGTGATCCCCACCAGTGCCGAGGTGAGCGCCAGGGTGAGCAGCAGCCCGCCCTGTGGCAGCCGCTGCATCCGTTGGCGATGCAGCCAGATGGCAAAACAGGCGCCCGGCAGGCCGAACATGATGATGGGGTAGAGACCGGCCACATACCCTTCATGAAGGGGCTGGGCGGTGGCCAGCGCCTGCAGGTTGCTCTCGCCAAGGCCGATGACGCTGCCCAATACCTGATGCAGCCCGAGCGGGATCAGCAGTCGGTTGAGGGTGCCGTAGCAGAAGGCGCCAAACGGCGTGGTGAGCAGCTCGGAGGTGAGCAGGGTCAGCCCGCGCTCCAGTGGCGGCCACAGTAGCGAGAGGGGGATGGCGATCAGCAGGCAGGCCAAGGCCGACACCAGCAGGCTGGGAAACTCCCCCCTGGCGATCTGCAGCCAGCGGGGCAGCGTTTGCTGGTGAACCCAGGGATAGATAATGGCGGTGGTGAGTCCCGCCAGCAGGCCGCAGATCATGTCGGCGTGCAGGTTGGGGGCCAGCGTATTGAAGGCGGTGCTGAGCAGCAGGAAGTTGACCGCACCCGCCAGCGTCTGCCCGCCCAGCTCTTGCCGACTCAGGCCAAAGGCGATCGCCACCGCATAGATAAGCGGCATCTGGCTGAAGATCGCCTGACCGGTGAGGGAGAGCACCGCCAAATCGAGCACGTCGGGTTGACCAAGCCGGTATATCAGCGCCGCCATCGGCAGGATGGAGACGGGCAGCAGCAGGGCATAACCGAGCCGCTGCAGGGCTTGAGTAACGACTTGTCGAGTGGCTTTAACGGGCATACAGCGGCTACGTTCTGTGACTTGGCGCACAGTTTAACCGGAAAACACCTATTTGGGGATAGTTTTGGAACCCCTAATTTATATTTTTATTATTTCTGCCCGAAAAGCTCGCGCACTTCCCGCGAGGGCGGTGCCGTCAGCAGGCTGACCGTGATAAAGACCACCAGTGCCAGCGTGAGGCTTGGCACGATGGCGTGCAGGCCAGCCAGCTTGATCCCCCACTGACTGAGTACCCCATAGCAGACGATGCCGCTGACCATGCTGGCCAGCGCGCCCGGGCCGTTGGCCCGCGACCAGTAGAGGCCGAGCACCAGTGGCCAGAGGAACACCGCCTGCAGACCGCCAAAGGCGAGCAGGTTGAGCCAGATGATCATCTCGGGCGGTTGCAACGCCGCCAGCAGCACCAGGGTGCCGAGGATCAGGGTGCAGAGCAGGGAGAGGCGCGGAATGCGCACTTCCAGCTTCTCCTGCTTTGGACTCAGATAGTTGAGATAGAGATCCTTCACCAGAGTGGCGGAAGCCTGGATCAGCTGGGAGTCGATGGTGGACATGATGGCCGCCATCGGCGCCGCCAGAAAGACCCCGGCCAGCCAGGGGGGCAGCACTTCCATCATCAGGGAGGGCATGATCTTGTCCGGGCTGTCCATGCCCGGCAGGATGGCGCGGCCGAGGGCGCCCGCCAGATGCATGCCGAACATCAGCAGGGCGCTGACCACAGTACCGATCAGAATGCCGCGATGGAGCGCCTTGCTGTCGCGATAGCCAAAACAGCGCAGCGCCGAGTGGGGTAGCCCCACCACCCCGACACAGACCAGGATCCAGAAGCTCAGCATAAAGGGCTGGGTCAGCATGTCGCCGGCCCCTTGCGGGCTTACCAGCTTGGGATCGATCTCCCTGAGCTGGTGGATAAGGTTCGGCAGCCCGTCACCGGCAATCAGAATTCCTGCCAGCAGGGCGCCGGTGCCGATCAGCATGATGATCCCCTGCAGGGCATCGGTCATCACCACGGCGCGGAAGCCGCCGATGATGGTGTAGAGCAGCACACAGCTGGCAAACAGCATCAACCCCTGCTGGTAGGAGAGGCCGGTAGCGGTCTCCAGCAGGCGGGCACCGCCGATAAACTGCACCACCATGGTCGCGATAAAGGCGAGGATGATAGTAACGGAGCCGAGGATCACCACTGCCTTGCTCTGATAGCGGGCCCACAGCATGTCGTTGATGGTCACCGCATTGACCCGGCGGGCGATGATGGCGAACTTCTTGCCCAGTACTCCCAGAGTGAGCCAGACGGTGGGCAGCTGGATCATCGCCAGCAACACCCAGCCCAGACCGATCTTGTAGGCCGCGCCCGGCCCACCGATAAAGGAGGAGGCCGAGGTGTAGGTGGCCACTAGCGTCATCGCCAGCACCAGCCCGCCCATGCTGCGGTTGCCGATGAAGTACTCCTGCACGAAGTTGCCTTCAGCTCTATGACGGCTGGCCCAGAAACCCACCCCCAGCACCAGCACCAGATAGATGAAGAGCGGCAGCATCAGCTCAAGATTCATGGGATGACTCCTTGCCGGAAGGAGCTGGGGTATCGAGGGGGATATCCACAAACAGTCGATCCACCATCAGGGCACATAGTGCGATGAACAGCAGTGGCATCGCCACGCAACTGAGCAGGAACCAAAGGGGAATGTCCCAGCATTCGATCTCTTCCGGGATCAGATAAGCCGTGCCATACCAGGCAAGAAAATAGAGTAGGGTCAGCAGCAGGCAGAAAGCTGCTTCCCGGCGGGCGAGAGCAAAACGGTTCACCTTGGCCTCCGACAATTTTGAGGGGCGCAAGGATAACAAAAAAGGGCCATGTCGCCATGGCCCTTTTTCAGCAGAGGCTCCTTGCGGAGCAGACTTCCACCGGAAGTCCGGTCTCTATCAGAGATCCTTACAGACCCAACTTCTTGTGCAGATAGTGGGCGTTGGTACTGCCACCGTGCAATGTCATCGGGTCTCTATCAGCGATCCTTACAGACCTAACTTCTTGTGCAGGTAGTGGATATTGGTGCCACCGTGCTGGAAGTTTTCGTCTTTCATGATCTCTTTTTGCAGCGGTACGTTGGTCTTGATCCCTTCCACTACCAGCTCGTCCAGCGCATGGCGCATGCGGGCGATGGCAATGTCACGATTCTCGCCGTAGCAGATCAGCTTGCCGATCATCGAATCATAGTGGGGCGGTACCTTGTAACCGGCATAGATGTGGGAGTCCCAACGCACGCCCAGACCACCCGGCGCGTGGAAGCGCTGCACCAGACCCGGAGAGGGCATGAAGGTGGCCGGATCTTCGGCGTTGATCCGGCACTCGATGGCATGACCACGGATGCGGATATCCTGCTGGGTGATCGACAGGGGCTGACCGGCGGCGATGCGCAGCTGCTCCTTGATCAGATCGATACCGGTGACCATCTCGGTGACCGGATGCTCAACCTGGATACGGGTGTTCATTTCGATGAAATAGAACTCGCCGTTCTCGTACAGGAACTCGAAAGTACCCGCACCGCGGTAGCCGATCTCGATACAGGCGCGCACACAGCGCTCGCCGATGAACTTGCGCATTTCGGCGGTGATGCCGGGTGCCGGCGCCTCTTCCACCACTTTCTGGTGGCGACGCTGCATGGAGCAGTCACGCTCGCCCAGATAGAGGGCGTTGCCCTGGCCGTCTGCCAACACCTGAATTTCGATGTGGCGCGGGTTTTCCAGGTACTTCTCCATGTAGACCATGTCGTTCTTGAAGAACTGGCCTGCTTCGGATTTGGTTAGGGCAATGGCGGAGGCTAGCTCGGCCTCGCTGCGTACCACGCGCATGCCACGACCACCGCCGCCACCGGCGGCCTTGATGATCACCGGATAGCCGATGCGCTTGGCAATGGCGGCGTTGCGCTTGGTGTCGTTGTCCACCGGACCGTCAGAGCCCGGTACACACGGTACGCCTGCCTTCTTCATCGCTTCGATGGCGGAGACTTTGTCACCCATCAGGCGGATGGTCTCGGCGCGCGGGCCGATGAAGATGAAGCCGGATTTTTCGACCACTTCGGCAAAATCGGCGTTCTCGGAAAGGAAGCCGTAACCCGGGTGGATGGCCACGGCACCGGTCACCTCGGCGGCGGCGATGATGGCCGGAACGTTGAGGTAGGAGTCGGTACTGGCTGGTTTGCCGATACAGATGGATTCGTCGGCCAGCAGCACATGTTTGAGCTCCCGGTCGGCGGTGGAGTGAACGGCCACTGTCTTTATCCCGAGCTCTTTGCAGGCGCGCAGGATCCGCAGGGCAATTTCACCGCGGTTGGCGATGACTACTTTGTCCAACATGGGTGGCGATTTCCCTTATTCGATGATGAACAGCGGCTCGTCAAATTCGACGGCCTGACCATTTTCAACCAGGATCGCTTTGATCACACCGGCCTTGTCAGACTCGATTTGGTTCATCATTTTCATGGCTTCGACGATGCACAGGGTATCGCCGACATTGACTTGCTGACCCACTTCCACGAACGGCTTGGCTTCCGGGCTGGAGGAGCGGTAGAAGGAGCCAACCATGGGAGAGCGCATCAGGTGACCGCTCGGTGCGGCATCTGCGGCCGGCGCAGCGGCAACCGGGGCGGCGGCTGGAGCGGCAACCGGAGCGGCTGCTTGCTGCATGATCATCTGCGGTGCGGCAGTGACCTGGCCTGCGAAGTTGCGGCTGATGCGAACGGACTCTTCACCTTCGGAGATCTCCAGTTCGGCGATGCCGGACTCTTCAACCAGTTCAATCAGCTTCTTGATTTTGCGGATATCCATTAGCATTCTCTTTCTTCTTTATCTGATCAGTGATTATCAAGCCGCGTGCAGATGGCGCACGGCCGCGGTTAAAGCGAATTGATAGCCATCGGCTCCCAGACCACAAATGACCCCTTTGGCGACATCAGACAGATAGGAGTGATGACGAAACGGCTCCCTGGCATGAACGTTTGACAGGTGAACCTCGATAAAGGGGATGGCGACACCCAGCAGCGCATCGCGGATGGCGACGCTGGTGTGGGTGAAGGCGGCCGGATTGATGATGATGAAATCCACCTGACCCATGGCCTGATGGATGCGGCTGACCAACTCATGTTCGGCGTTGGATTGCAGATGTTCCAGAGTGACACCGAGTTCGCTGGCGTTGAGCTTCAGATCGGCGACGATCTCATCGAGCGTCTTGCTGCCGTAGATACCCGGTTCCCGTTTGCCCAGCAGATTCAGGTTTGGACCGTTGAGCAGGAGAATTCGGCGATGTTGCGACATATTGAGTGCATCCTCGATGATCATGCTGCTATCTGTCAGCTATCTTGTGGACTACCTGAAATCTAGCCATTTTCTGCGCAAATCGGTGTGCCCTGGCACACAGATTTCGCAATTATATTGATTTCGTGAAAATTAGCAGCATTTTACTGGTCTAATCTCTACATCTGGCTATTTATTGAGTACCACCTCCCTGTGCGCCCAGTTTCAGCCGCTCAGGCCGTTTGTACCGCTGTAGAAACAGCAAAGCCGGCACAGGGCCGGCTTTGTCGAGCAACAAACGAAGCGGGATCAGGCTGCTTCCGACTTCTCGCGGATGAGTTTGTCTACTACCCCCGGGTCCGCCAGGGTGGAGATATCCCCCAAGCTGTCGGTCTCGCCGGTGGCGATCTTGCGCAAGATGCGGCGCATGATCTTGCCGGAACGGGTCTTCGGCAACCCCTCCGCCCAGTGGATCACGTCTGGTGTTGCGATGGCACCGATCTCCTTGCGCACCCACTCCTTCACCTCTTTGTGCAGCTCGCGGCTTGGCTCTTCCCCGGCGATCAGGGTGACATAGGCATAGATGCCCTGACCCTTGATCTCGTGAGGAACCCCCACCACCGCGGCTTCGGCGATCTTGGGATGGGCCACCAGCGCCGATTCAATTTCGGCGGTACCCATGCGGTGACCGGAGACGTTCAGTACATCATCCACCCGACCGGTGATCCAGTAGTAGCCGTCCTCGTCGCGACGGGCTCCGTCGCCGGTGAAGTAGCGGCCCGGGAAGGTGGAGAAGTAGGTCTGCTCGAACCGCTCGTGATCGCCGAACACGGTGCGCATCTGACCCGGCCAGGAGTCGGTGATCACCAGGTTGCCCTCGGTAGCCCCCTCCAGCGGTTCGCCCATGTTGTCGACCAGCGCCGGTTGCACCCCGAAGAAGGGACGAGTCGCCGAGCCCGGTTTCAGGTCGGTGACGCCGGGCAGCGGCGTAATCAGGATGCCGCCGGTTTCGGTCTGCCACCAGGTATCGACAATGGGGCAGCGCTCATCGCCAATGGTGCGGTAGTACCACTCCCAGGCTTCCGGGTTGATCGGTTCACCCACCGAGCCCATGATGCGCAGGCTCTGGCGCGAGGTGCCGGTGACAGCTTCGTTGCCCTTGGCCATCAGGGCGCGGATGGCAGTGGGGGCGGTATAGAGGATGGTGACCTGGTGCTTGTCCACCACCTGACTCATGCGGTTGGTGGCCGGGTAGTTGGGCACCCCTTCGAACATGATGGTGGTGGCGCCGTTGGCGAGCGGCCCGTAGACCAGATAGGAGTGACCAGTGACCCAGCCCACATCGGCGGTACACCAGTAGATGTCCTCTTCGTGGTAGTCGAACACATATTTGAAGGTGAGGGTGGCATAGACCAGATAGCCGCCGGTGGTGTGCAGCACCCCCTTGGGTTTGCCGGTGGAGCCGGAGGTATAGAGGATAAAGAGCGGATCTTCGGCGTTCATCGCCTCGGGCGGGCAGTCGCTGCTGACGGTGGCGGTCGCTTCATGCCACCAGATGTCGCGGTGGTTGTGCCAGGCGACATTGCCGCCGGTGCGCTTGAGCACGATCACCTTGTTAACCTGGGTATCCGGGTTGGTGAGCGCTTCATCCACGTTTTTCTTGAGTGGCACCGGACGGCCACCGCGCAGTCCCTCGTCGGCGGTGATCACGATGCGCGAGCCCGAGTCGATGATGCGACCGGCCAGCGCTTCCGGCGAGAAGCCGCCGAAGACGATGCTGTGTACCGCGCCGATGCGGGTACAGGCCAGCATGGCGATGGCGGCTTCGGGCACCATGGGCATATAAAGGCAGACCACGTCGCCGCGGTGAACCCCTTGTGCTTTCAAGACGTTGGCAAACTTGCACACTTCGGCGTGCAATTCGCGATAAGTGAGTTTGCGATCTTCGGCAGGGTTGTCCCCTTCCCAGATGATGGCGACCTTGTCGCCACGCTCTGCCAAGTGGCGATCGAGGCAGTTGGCGGAGACGTTGAGCTGGCCATCCTCAAACCATTTGATGGAGACATGGCCCGGATCGTAGGAGGTGTTTTTTACCTTGGTGTAGGGCTTTATCCAGTCGAGGATTTTGCCCTGTTCACCCCAGAAGGTATCGGGATCCTCGACGGAGGCCTGGTACATGGCGGCGTAGTCGCCCTTGTCGAGCAGGGCGCTGTTGCTGATATGGGGTTTGACCGGATAGACCTTGCTCTCGCTCATCACTCACTCCTTTGAATACATACTTTTAATAATTAAGTAACAACTTATACCTTTGGCTGATGGGGGCAATTAGACTTTTGGATAGACAGCAACATTTGGTTACAGGGTAATGGGTGACACTCAGGTGGTGAGTGAGTAAAAAGGAGGACTTTGATGGATGGAGGTAGTTATGTTCTCTCTATTGCTCTGTGCATCCCTCTGGCAGTTTGATGTGCCTGTACTGGCAGACAAGCCCCCCAAAGAGTTTGCGATTACGCATCAGGAGCCGTCACAGACAGTGCGGGATCGGGTTGCCGATCAGCTTGGCAACGCATGGCAGGCAAAAAAACCGGGGGCCAAATTTTCCCTCAGTGAGCCTGGATCCCGTTACTCTGGCGACTCACCGCTCACACGCATGCTCAATGAGCGGGATGATGGTGGTGTTCCCACCCTGACGTTTGGCAGATAGTCATATCTATCGCCAGGGGATTTTCCCCTGCGGCACCAATGACATCATCATCCTTTGATGAACGCAGTCGACCTGACGTTGCGTACCAATAGATAATCCCTTTTTCCCCTGTTAATGGCTTGTCGGCACAGATGTTCAGCCTGAGTTGCAAGCCCTTGCTACCGTGGTCCTTTTGACATCCCGAGAGAGCGTTATGTCGCTAACAGAGGATGTTTATCATGCGCGATCAGAGCGTTAGTGCTTGAGCTGTGCGGCTTGCTGGCAAAGAGGGCTGACGATGATTGACTCTGTTGTAATGGAATTTGGCAACATGGTTGGCATGTTGCCATTTGGTCAGGAAACCTGGAGTGCGCAGCAACAGGATATCCCCCTGATTGCAGGAAGCAGTTGCATTGTAGAGCCTAATGATGCGATGGGTTTGACTGTCTGTGCGTTTTCATTTGGCTGGACCCAAGATAGGTGGGCGCTGGTAAACGTGGAAGTTGCCTGTGGTGTGAGTGTTACCAGCTGAAGCGATAGCTCAGGGTCAGGTTCACGACGGGTTGCCAATCGCGATCCTTGATGAGCCACTGCTTGGCACCCGCTTCTGCGTCGAGTTGCCACTTTTGCCAAGCCCAACTGTGCTCCAGGGTTAGCCCCCAGTCTCGCCAACCTTCATGAGCATCATAAGCGGCCATGTGTGCCTGACTGCCCCGGGTCAGCCAGAGGTTGAGGGAGAGCCCGGCCGGCAGCGGCAGGCTGTGCTCCATGTACCAGAGCTGGCCATAACGGCCAGTGAGGTCGACGAGCTGGGACAACGTCAATTGATGGTCATCATCCAGCTGCCATCCCAGGCGCCACATAGCACTGAAACGGGTACTATCAACCACTGGCATGGATCCAACTCCCAAGGCGATAAAACTCTTTTCATAGAGAGGTAGTGCCAGCCCGGCACTGCTTCCGTTAGTGAAAAGGAGCCCAACCTGGGTCTCCCGTTCATAACCCCACCAGAGTTGGCTGTGCTGGGTTGCGTTACTACTGGCCTGGTTACTATCCAGTTGCCAGCTGCTGCCCAGTAACAACTCCTTTGCTTGCAATGGTAGCGTCACCAGTATTAGCAGCGACAGCCAATACTTATTTGCCATATAGCCGCGCCCAGTCCCGATC
Source organism: Aeromonas sp. 600886 (assembly GCF_049174935.1). Classification (NCBI taxonomy): domain Bacteria; kingdom Pseudomonadati; phylum Pseudomonadota; class Gammaproteobacteria; order Aeromonadales; family Aeromonadaceae; genus Aeromonas; species Aeromonas sp. 600886. Next base: position 11,925 of record NZ_JAAKUB010000022.1, read on the forward strand.
CTGATGCATTCCCATCAGATGACAGATGATGCCGGAGCGCTGGAAAGCATAAATAAGCAGTATGCTGGCGGTGCAGAGCAACATGATAAGGCCAAAACTGTTGGGCAGTATGGTGCCCTGACGGGCGGTCCACCACAGTAGCAAGGGGCCCCACAGGTGCACGAAGATGCTCTTGTGGAAGATGAAGACGGTCAGCGAGTACATGCCGATCCAGTTGAGTGGTCGCCAGCAGAGACGGATATTGTGTTGGTGTAGCCAGAGCACGGTACCGATCACCAGAAACTCCATACCCCAGATCCCGGCTCGGCCGATCATGTCCAGCGCCAGTTCGTGTTCGTTGGCGTAGATGTCGTTGAGCTCGACCGTGCTTGTCTCGCCGAACATGAGATAGATGGCCAGCGCCACCAGCGACAGCGTCAGTACCAGACGGTTGAGGCGATCTCGCCATTGTGGGCGCTGATGCCAGCACCAGCCATAGAGAAAGCCGAAACAGCCACTGGCCATGAAGAGGTCGAGACGGGCATCCAGCTCATAGTCGGGGTGAACGTGCAGCTTCATCCAGCTGTCGATATGGCCGAGCAGATCCTGTACGCCGAGTTGATCCAGTAGCAGGCTTAGAAGGGTCAGCAGGAGCATGCCGCGGATGCCGAACCAGGCATACACCATGGAGAAGAGCGCCAGCAGGCACATCCAGAGCATGACCGGGTAGAACGAGATGGCCTCGCCGAAGTTGGGGGCGATGACCAACCCTTCGACATAGAGCATCAGTATGATGCTGGTAAACAGGGCCAGCTTGCTGCCCAGCTGCGGCTTGAAGCTGGCCTGATCGCGGCGGCTCAGGTTGAATGCGGCCAAGGCCAGGTAGATCTGGCTGACCCAGGGGATTAACCAGGCTGATGCGTGTGCTGTCAGCTGATCCATGGGGAGCAGGTGCCCCGCCATTGCCTTGTGTGATACATAGAAGCTGTCCCACAAGGCATGTTCCCGATTGAAGAAATCGATGTACCAGTAGTTGAGGTAACCGGTGTAGTGCTCGAAGACGGCCATGAAGATGACAAGCCCGCGCAACAGATCGAGGCCTGTGATGCGCGCATCCTGTGGAGGCATACGATTGCTCCTGTGTAGTGTGGCGAAAGGAGCGGCACTATATCGGCTTTTGTAAAACTGAACGGGAGCTGAATGTAAGCAAATATTACGGGGAGCTGTACCGATGTGCTTGTAATGACTGGGAAGTGCCTGACCTTGCTGTCATGATTTGCAATATTATTGGCTGTTTTTTAGCCTTTCTCTCGGCCAAACGCCTGAACACCGCGCACAAATACCAGCCAGCCGAGCAGATGGAACGGGAGGGCAAGCAGATAGAGCAGCAGGAAGTGCGACTCGCTGCCGCTGCTGTTGATGAAGTCGATCCAGGCGGCCAGCAGCGCCAGCATGCCGGCGATCTGGAAGCGGCGGCGCAACACCACCTCGACACCGAGATTGGCAAGGTAGAGGGTGAGCAGGATGCCGGCAAATCCGGTGAGCTGGGCGGTGCCGTAGAGCTCGCGATCCGGGTTGAACAGCAGCGAGATCAGGGGAGTAATGCCCTGATCCAGCGGGATCAGGGCCAGCAGCCAGCATGCAATCAGAAGCAGGGCTGTCTTCATCGCGGCCTCAGTCGGCAGACGGTGCCGGTTTGACCAGAGAGAGGTAGTTGGCATCCATCTTGAGGAAGACCCCCAGCAGACGGGCACTGGCGCCGTAGAAGCCAAACCGGTCGGCGGCGCGACAGGCGCTTTCGAACTTGTCAAACCAGCCCAGCAGATGGCCGTGCAGCAGCGCTTCCTGCTCGTCGAGCCAGCGTTCCCGCTCGGCCGCGCTCTTGGCTTCCGCTGCGCGGATGATGAGATTGCCCATCAGATCCAGCTCGATGGCCAGATGGTCGGCAGGCTCTTTGTATTTATCACTAACATTGATGCCGAGGCGATCGAGGCGGGCCTGCATCTCGGCCATCGGGGCCTGCATCAGTAGCTTGGCTTCACCACGGTAGAGCGATTCGTAGGGCAGGGCGCCCTGCTTGGGATCCACCAGAAACAGACCGGCGAAGTCGGCGGCCAGTTCCAGTTGGCGATCCGGGCGCACCAGCAGGCGGGCGATGGCCTCGTTGAGTTCGGCCACGGCTTCGCGCATCGGATCCAGGGTGGAGAGGCTTTTCAGGAAGCTTCGCACATCATAGGTGTCATATTCGGCGATCTGCTCATCACTGAGTTCGGCGGCGAACAGGGTGGAGAACCACCAGTAGAGTTCGGCCCGGCGTTCGCTGGTAGCCATAAATTCCTGCATTTTTCCTCCGTGGATGGCAATCGGGAGCCTTGATGGCTCCCGATTCTAACGACTTTAAAAATAAAGGAAACTCAAGGGGTCGCTTTCGTCCCCTTGGGGTCAGAGTGCCGGGAACATGGGGTCGATGCCCTTGGCCGATTCCGGCGCGCCGAAGGCAGTGACGGCGGGTGCCTGTCCGCGGAACTTCTCGATCTCCACCAGCGCGGTATGGGCCGTGGTGGCCTGCGCCAGGCTGGAGGAGCCGATGTCGGCAGTCAGCACGTTGGGATCGCCGTAGGTACAGAGAGTCCCTACCTTGCCGCCCTCTTGCGGGCCATACCAGGCTCCTTCCTGAATGCGCACCACGCCGGGGGCGTAGTCATCGCTCACCACCAGCCCGGCCAGTACCTGACCGCGTCCGTTGAACACTCGCACCAGATCGCCGTCCTTGAGGCCGCGGGATTTGGCATCCTGCGGATTCATGTAGACAGGTTCGCGACCCTGCACTGTGTAGGTGGCGCGATAGTTGTCGGAGGAGCAGAGCTGGCTGTGCAGCCGCTTGTCCGGGTGGCAGGATTGCAGGTGCAGCGGGTACTGTTTGCTGCCCGGCCCGCCGTGGGAGCGCTCGTAGGGCTCGATCCAGACCGGATGGCCCGGGCAATCCCCATAGCCGTAGTCGGCGATGGTCTTGGAGTAGATCTCGATGAGACCGGACGGGGTACCCAGCGGTTCCAGATCCGGCTCCTGACGGAACGACTCGTGACGCACCCAGGGTTGGCCCGCCGGGAAGGTGACGAAACCTTCGCCGTGCCAGAACTGGCTGAAACGGGGCAGACGAATGCCGATGCCGCGGCCCTGCAGGCGGGCATCGTCATAGATGCTCTGGATCCACTCCAGCTTGCTCTTGCCACCGGTGAACTCGGTCTCGCGACCGAAGCGACGGCAAAGATCGGCAAAGATGTCGTAGTCATCGCGCGCCTCGAACAGCGGCTCCACCACCTTGTACATGGCCAGAATGCCCGCGTTGGAGTGGGAGCCCCACTGCTCGATGTCATCCCGCTCATAGGTGGTGGTGGCGGGCAGCACGATATCGGCAAAACGGCAGCTGGCCGTCCACTGGTGATCGATGCTGACCACGGTTTCCAGCTTGCGCCAGGCCGCGACCATCTTGTTGCGATCCTGCTGGTGGTGGAACGGGTTGTTGCCGCAGAACACCGCCATCTTCATGTGGGGGTAGGTGATGGTCTGGCCGTTGAAGGCGATCTGCTTGCCCGGATTGAGGATGCAGTCGACGAAACGGGCCACCGGAATGAATTTGGAGTAGCCCTTCCAGTCGCCGTCATGGAGTGGTTTAACGCCGGGGATGACCGAGCTGAAACCGGACATGATGGGGCCGCTGGAGGTGATGGTGCCCGCCCCGTTGTAGTGCCAGCCAAAGCCGTAACCGCCCCCCGGCAGGCCGATCTGACCAATCATCGAGGCCAGTACCACTAGCATCCAGGCGTACTGCTCGCCGTGGTGCATGCGCTGTACACACCAGCCGCCGATAAGCTGGGTGCGGCCGCTGCTCATGGCGCGGGCCAGCTCGCGGATGGTCTCGGCTGGTACGCCACAGATGGCGGCGGCCCACTCGGCGTCCTTCACCTGACCATCGCTGGTGCCCAGCAGGTAGGGCAGGAACTTGTCAAAGCCGGTGGTGTAGTTCTTCAGGAACGCTTCGTCGTGGCGCTTCTCGCTGTAGAGGGTGTGGGCGATGCCCAGCATCAGAGGTACGTCGGTCTGCGGATTCAGGGTCACCTGATCGCAATTGAGGTACTTCTGGGTCTTGGATTTGACCGGGTCGACACTGATCACCCGGATCTCGCCCTTGGCTACCTTCTCTTTCAGCTGTGCCCAGTAGTCGTAGACGCTGTGATCCGGCACCAGCCAGCCCACCTGCAGGTTCTTGATGGGATCGGAGCCCCAGATGACGATGGTCTTGCTGTGTTCCAGCACCAGCGGCCAGGAGGTCTGCTGTTCATACACCTCCATGGCGCCCGCCACGTGGGGCAGGATCACCTGGGCGGCACCGGTGGAGTAGTCACCGGCCTTGGCCAGATAGGTGCCGTGCAGGTTCATGGCGCGCCCCAGCATGGCGCCAGCGGAGTGCAGCTTGCCCACAGACTGCCAGCCGGAGTGACCGGCATAGAGGGCGCTCGGGCCATAGGTCTTCTGCACCCGCTCCAGCTCGTGATAGAAAAAATCGAGCGCCTGAGACCAGGTCACCCGCACGAAGCGGTTTTGGCCGCGTTCGCTGGTGTCGGACTGGTGCCCCTTGCGTAGCCAGTCCAGCCGCACCATGGGGTAGCGGATGCGGGAGGGGTTGTAGACCACTTCACTCAAGGCTTTGAGCATGTCTGTGGGGTGCTTGTCGTGCTCGAACGGCAGGGTCTCGACCCAGCGCCCATCGACCACCCGGGCGCGGAAGGCGCCCCAGTGGGAGCCGGACTGCACCAGCTTGTCGCCAGACTCGGCGGCCATCACGGCGCGACCGAGCAGGGAGGGGCCGATCAGGGCAGAGGCACCGCTGGCCAGCAAGCCACCCAGAAAACCACGACGGGAAATATTGATCATCTTGTTATTCCTCTTTCGAATCCGGACTTAGTGGCTGCCCTGACCACCGGTATCGGCGGCATGGTTTTGCAGGTATTTGAGCAGGGTGCGCTCCTCTTCCTTGCTCAGGCGATAGTAGGCAGACATCGCCTTGAGTCCCGAAATCCAGCCGTTGGCAGTGAAGTGAGCGGGATCCGGCGCGCCGTGGCAGGAGTTGCAGGTGGATTTGTACATCTCGCCGGCGTAATCCCAGATCGGCTTGAGCGAGGACTCAAAGCCCTTGCCATCGACCCAGGCCTGCACCTGAACCTGTTCCCACTTGATATGGGTGGCGCTGTCGGTCTCCTGTTTGAGCACTTTCTCGCTCGCTTTAAGTTCGTCACGGATGGTGGCGACGAAGACCCGCTTGCCCATGTATTCGCTCAGCACCCGGCCCTTGCCATCGCTCTCGCGCCACCCTTCGATGGTCACCTTGAGGCGATCGCCGCTGCGGTCAACGACGTCGATGCGGGAGGCGGGCAGCAGTTTGCCGACCGGGTCGCTGCTCTGTTCGCTGGCATAGAGATCTTTTTCACCCAGGTTGTAGAGGGTCTCGGCGGCTGGCGCCTCTTGCGCGTCGTTGACCAGGGTGGCGTAAGTGGCCCGGAAGCCGCCCGCCATGTTGGGCAGTTCGTGGGCGATGCCCTTGTGGCACTCGATGCAGTTCATGTTCTTCGCCGCCGCATCTTTCATCGCCAGCGCAGCCGCCGGGGACTGCTTGGCGTGATCCATGTTGTCGTAGCTGTGGCAGGACTTGCAGGTCTTGGAGTTCTGGCTGCTCATCCGTGCCCACACCTTCTCGGCCAGATGCAGGCGCCGGTCCTCGAACTTCTCCTGGGTGTCGATGCTGTGGCCTATGTACTCCTGATAGAGGTCGTTGGCCGCCTCCATCTTGCGGGCCACCTTGCCGACGAAATCCTTCGGCTGGTGACAGTCGGTACAGACCGCCTGTACCCCTGAGGCATTCTTGAAGTGGATGGACTCCTTGTACTCCGGATAGACGGTGTCTTTCATGGAGTGGCAGGAGATACAGAATTCGAGGCTGCTGGTTTTCTCAAAGCCATAGTGCAGACCGACGGTGCCCGCGAGGGTGACGCCGACGCCCACCAGAAGCAGCGCCAGTACCGACCAGCGGCGGCTGGGGGTGCGCAGGAAGTGCCACAGTTTTTTCATCATGCTCTCTCACATCACTTTTTTGATGGGAGCCATGATAGGGAGGCGTTGTGAACAGAGCTGCCGCCACAAATTAATGAAATAGGGGTATTTATGACAAAATGTGAATAGAATAATCCTCCCTTGTCGACCATCGTGAACCCTGCCCATGAGCTACCACATTCTGGTTGTTGAAGATGATGCGGTTACCCGCGAGAAGCTGACCGGCTATTTCGAGCGGGAGGGCTATCGGGTGACGGCGGTCGAAAACGGCCAGGAGATGCGCGCCGTGCTGGCGGAGCAGACGGTCGATCTGGTGATGCTGGATATCAACCTGCCGGGGGAAGATGGTCTGCTGCTGACCCGTGAACTGCGGGCGCGCAGCACGGTGGGGATCATTCTGGTCACCGGCCGCAGTGATGCGGTGGACCGGATAGTCGGCCTCGAGATGGGGGCCGATGACTATGTCACCAAGCCGTTCGAGCTCAGGGAACTGCTGGTGCGGGTCAAGAATCTGCTGTGGCGGATCTCGCTGGCGGCCGCCGTGCCGAGCGAGCCTGCGGTGGCTGACGATGCGGTGCGCTTTGGCCCCTGGCGTTTTGACATTCCCCGTCGCCAGCTCAGCAAGGACGGAGTGCCGGTGCGTCTGACCAAGGCGGAATATGAAGTGCTGGTGGCCTTTGTCGCCCATGCCGGGCGGGTGCTCAGTCGGGAGCGGATCCTGACCCTCATCAGCCATCGCGGCGATGGCCCGAGCGATCGCACCATAGACGTGTTGATCCGGCGGCTGCGCGGCAAGATGGAAGCGGATCCGCGGGATCCCCAGCTGTTTGTCACCGTCCATGGTGAAGGCTATCTGTTTGCCGGTGAGATAGCCTCCTGATCCCGTTGCGGCGGCCTTGACCTGTTTGACCGGGTATCAGACCGGCGGGCGGGTATCAAATTGCGGGCAGTCGTCGCCAATCTGGTGCCAGGGCGCCTTGGAGCCGACAAAGATGTGAAACGCGGGCCGCTGGCTCGGCACATCGTCCAGTACCCCCAACCGCAGGTTGATCTTGCCGCTGCTGCTCTTCTGGCTGAACAGGCTGGAGCCGCAGTGACGGCAGAAGGCCAGGGTGGTCTCTGCAGATTTCCGGTAGCGGCCGATGGCCTCTTCTCCCTTCACTATGGTGACCTTGCTGCCATCCAGTCCGCCGACCGAGGCGTAATCTCCCCCTGAAAACTTGCGGCATTCGCCGCAGTGGCAGTTACCCATATAGTCGAACTGATCCGGCAGGGTCAGGGTGACGGCGCCACACAGGCAGCTGGCATGTAACTCTTTCATCTCTTCTCCTTGAGTGTGCTGATCGGATTTGGAACGGCTATTCGACCCGATAGACGGGACGAAAAGCGCCATCCGAGAGGGAATCTGCGGGGTCGGCCAGCGGTGCAGAGAGCGTCAGAATGGGTGGCCCCATCACCCGTGGGCACTGCTCGGCATTGGCATCAGGATGTTGCAGCAGGCAGACCGCCTGAGCGACCGCAAGACGCCCCTGCAGCCGCATCTGATCGCTGTTGGCGGCCAGGATCTTGCCCCGGTGCAGGCCCCGCTGTATCCCGTGGCTGAAGTAGGTGCTCAGCACCTGGGGCCTGTCGAGATGGCGCTGCGCCAGCTCGTTGACCGCCACTTCGGCGGCGATGGCGCCCCCCACCAGATAGTCGAGGTCGGGATAGCGGGCCAGCGTCTGCTGCACCAGCGTGCGCTGGATTTCCCGGCTGTTGTCGCCGCGCTCTGTGGTGACCAGCTTGATGGCGCTCCCCTTGATGGCGTCGGCAAAGCCCGGCTCGACGAAGTTGTTGCCACCACTCGCCTGCGGGCCGGGGAAGAGGGCGACCGAGACCGGTTTGCTGCCGGCGGGGTGGCGCTGCGCCAGCCAGTGGCCAATCTGCCAGCCCATCTGGTACCAGGAGACCCCCACCTTCGCCTGCACCAGACCGCTGGGCAGATCGTTGACCAGTCCAAAGAGCGGCAGCGGCGTGGCCTTGATGGCCTCGCGCAGGCCCTGATAGCTCACTGCGCCGAGCAAGATGGCATCGCTTCCTTCCTGCACGCAGCGTTGCAACTGCTGGCGCTGCTCGGCGAGGGCGCCGTACCCCCCCGCTTCGTGGATCTGCAACTTGACTCCCAGCCGCTTCGCCTCGTCAACCATGCCCTGATTGACCGAAAGCCAGTAGGCGTCGCGCAGATGGGGGTAGAGGGCACAGAGGGTCAGCGGTTTGGTTGCGGCGGCGGGTTCCGGCCACTGCTGGCGCACCGGCTGGCCGCTGAATTCGCCGCCGGGCCAGATATCGACTGAAAAGGCGAGGGCGGCGCGAGGCAGCGTGAGCAACCACATGAGCAACAACGGGGAGAGATAGACGCTTCGCATGGCCAGGGGTTTTGTTAAAGTGTTGGGCCATATTATCCGGTCAAAGCCGACCACAACCAAGGGACTTCCCGTGAGAATCTTTTCCGGCCTGGGTGGCAAGTTGCTGCTGGCCTTCTCCCTGATGGCGTTGCTGACCCTGAGTGCTTCCCTGCTGGGCTGGGTGGGGCTTAGCCATCTGCGCCAGCTAGAGCAAGGGGTGCAGCAGACTCTGGCCGATCAGGAGCTGGCGCGCACGCTCTCTCGCCTCAGCGGCGAGATCCAGAGCGCGTCACGGCTGCTGGCCACCGCAACCAGCGAGCAGGAGCGGGAGCATCAGGGACGCTTGCTCACTCTGCAGGGACAACAGCTGCAGCAGGTGCTGGCGCAACTTGGTCGTGGGCAGGGTTCAACAAGCCTCGATCAGCTCAGTCAGAGCATCATCGGCAATCTGGGTCAGCAGGGCTGGTTGGTGGGGGAGCGGTTGACCCTGATGGCGCAGGGTGAAGCGCAGCGTGCCCGTCTGGTGGCGGCGGCCGGGCAAATTGCCGAGCTGGCGCGCAGCCAGATGGAGAACGCCGAAACCGTGATGGTGGCGGGATTGGGTTCCCTCTACCAACAGCAAGGTGCGCAGGCGGCCCGGACGCTGGATCGCTTGCTGGAGCAAGATCTCGACTGGCTGGAGCAGATGACCGAGCTGCGCCATCGCACCCTGATGCAGCAGCAGCGCATCGAAGAGATGTGGCGCAGTGAACGGCAGGAACAGTTGCAAACGCTATTGCAAGAGGGGCAGCGGGAGCTGGCTATCTTGCAACTGCGGGCCGGGGCGGTGACCGATCCGGCCCGCCGGCAGGCGGTGGAGCAGGCGCTGACCGTGCTGGTGCAGAGCGACAAGCTGGTGCAACTGCGCAGCGACTGGCTCGGCAAGGGGGAGGCGCTGCGGGTGCTGGCCAGTGCCAATGAGGCTTTGATGAGCAGTCTCAACCAGCAGGTCGGAGAGCTGGTCAGCCGTGCCCGCGATTCGCTGGGGCAGAGCCAGCAGGCGCTAAGTCAGCGCCTCAGGCTGCTGGAGCAGGCGCTGATGGCCATTGGCCTGCTCACCCTGCTACTGCTGATGCTGCTGATGTGGCGCATGGTCTATGGCCGGATCGTCTGGCCGCTGCAACGGGCGGTGGCGGGGATGAGCCGGTTGGCGCGCGGGGATCTGGCCCCCCTTGAGCCGATCGCCGGGTCGGGGCGCGATGAGCTGGCGGAGCTGGGCCGGGCCCTGCAGGTGTTTCGTGACAATGCGGTGGAACTGGGTCGCTATCAGCGTGAGCTGGAGTCGCGGGTCGAGGAGCGCACCGGCCAGCTCAGCCACGCCAACGAGCGGCTCAATGAGGAGGTGGAGAAGCAGCGGCAGGCCCGCGCCGAGGCTGAACAGGCCAACCGGGCCAAGTCGGTATTTCTCGCCACCATGAGCCACGAGATCCGCACCCCCATGAACGGGATTCTGGGGGGCCTGACGCTGCTGGAAGATACTTACCTCAGCGATACCCAGCAGCGCTATCTGGCTGCTATCGAGCACAGTGGCGAATCCCTGCTGGAGATCCTCAACGATATCCTCGACTACTCAAAAATAGAGGCGGGCCATGTGGAGGCGCGCCGCGAGCCTTTCCCCCTGTTCCAGCTGGTGGATGAGCTGGGCGAGCTGTTTCGGCCAAAGGCGGCAGCCAAAGGGGTGACCTTGGCGCTGGAATATGCGCCCGGGCTGGCGCCGGTGGTCGAGGGGGATCTGGGCAAGCTGCGCCAGGTGCTCGGCAACTTGCTCGGCAATGCGGTCAAGTTTACCGCCCGTGGCCAGATTACCCTGACGGTGGCGCCTCTTGCCTGCCAAGGCCCTTGCGCCGAGCCCTGCATCCGCTTCGTAGTGCGCGATACCGGCCCCGGCATTCCGGCCGATGAGCAGGAGGCGGTGTTCGAGGCGTTTCGCCAGCGCAAGCGCGATATAGGCCATCAGGGCGGCACCGGACTGGGACTGGCGATCAGCCGCAAGCTGGTGGCCGCCATGGGGGGCGAGCTGATCCTTGCCAGCGAGCCGGGCAAGGGGTGTGAATTCAGCTTCAGCTTGCCCTTGCAGCGCTCGAGCGCCCAGCTGCCTGCCGAGGCGCAGCTGCTGCACCTTGGCCAGTCCCGTGACATCCTGCTGGTGGAGGATAACGAGATCAACCGGTTGGTGGCGCACGGCATGCTGACCCGCCTCGGCCATCGCGTCACCCTGGCGGAGGATGGTCGCAGCGCACTGGCGCTGGTGACCGAGCGCCCCTTCGAGCTGGCGCTGCTCGATATCAATCTGCCCGATATGGACGGTATGACTCTGCGCGAGGATCTGGCCGCCATCAGCGAGGAGATGCATGAGCGGTCGCTGCCCGCCATCGCCATCTCGGCCCAGATGTATCCGGAGGATATCCGCCACTGCCTTGCCGCCGGCTTCGTCGATTTTGTCGGCAAGCCGGTGCGGCTGGCGGTGCTGGCGAACGCCATCGATCAGCTGTTTCGGCAAGAGGGCGCTTCTATCGAGCCACAGGTGCAATTACCTGCAGCCGCGCCCCCAACTAACCAGCCCGAGTGGACCAATCCGGTGCTGGACGCCGATCTGCCCCTGCTCGGCATGGCGCGGATCCGCCAGCTGGTCGCGCTGTTTGAGTCGCAAGGGCGGGTGTTGGTGGATAAGTTGGCTCAGGGTGAGGGGAGTGAGCAACGTCAGCTGGCGCACAAGCTCAAGGGGAGTGCGCTGGCGCTGGGGTTGACCGAATTTGCCAGCCACTGTGCGGCTCTTGAGGCGGGATGCGGTGAGCCTGCGGCAATCGGGGCGCAATTTGACGCGGCGGTGAGCGGGTTGCAGCAGTGGTTGGCGGCCAACAGGGATGCGCAGCCCTGATCCCTGCTGGCGATGTACGGCGTTTAGGGAGGGTAGCCAGCCCCTGCGCCGTTTATTCGATCTCGCGAAACAGCACCTGCTTGCACTTGGCACAGACCCATTCCCGGCGAAAATCTGTCAGGTGTACCATGCCCACCTCCAGCAACTCATGGTGGCCGCAGTGATAACAGAAGATGATATCGCCATCGACTGATTCAGGGTGGGCCACCAGATAGTCGGCTTTGGTGGGGAGCTGCTCCCACGAGGTGGTGGGGACATGCTTGCGTTGGCTGGTGTAGTAGACCCAGTAGAACAGAAAAAAGACCGCCAGGATCACGAATGTCAGCAGATGGTCCATCTTGAACTCCTCCGGTTAGGTGCAGCCCCTCGGATGCATGGCTGCAATCAGCTCCATCATCATTAAATTTGTTTCGAATGAATATGCTACAGGATGGATAAAGAGGGCGTTGTGATCCCCTTCGGGTTTTGCCCGCCCACCACGGGATGAAAAATGTGCCGTTTGGCGGAGCGGCCAGGGTATTGAACGGGGAGGGAATCTTGCTTTTTACAACATAAATTCAACATTTTTTTAGGTGGTTGGACTGTCTCTTTGATCCAGCTCACGTTACAATGCCCGCGCCCACTTCACCTAACGCGCAAACGATTTTCAGGAGAGAAACGGATGTTGAAACGTGACATGACCATCGCCAATTATGATCCGCAATTGTGGCAGGCCATCACAGACGAAACCCGTCGTCAGGAAGAGCATATCGAGCTGATTGCGTCTGAGAACTACACCAGCCCCCGTGTCATGGAAGCCCAGGGCTCCCAGCTGACCAACAAGTACGCCGAAGGTTACCCCTCCAAGCGTTACTACGGTGGTTGCGAGTATGTGGATGTGGTCGAAACCCTGGCCATCGAGCGCGCCAAAGAGCTGTTCGGTGCCACCTACGCCAACGTGCAGCCGCACTCCGGCTCCCAGGCCAACAGCGCCGTTTACATGGCTCTGCTGCAGCCGGGCGACACCGTACTGGGCATGAACCTGGCCCACGGCGGTCACCTGACCCACGGCTCTCCGGTCAACTTCTCCGGCAAGCTTTACAACATCGTGCCTTACGGTATCGATGAGTCCGGCAAGATCGACTACGACGACATGGAACGTCAGGCTGTCGAGCACAAGCCGAAGATGATGATCGGCGGCTTCTCTGCCTACTCCGGCATCGTTGACTGGGCCCGCATGCGCGAAATCGCCGACAAGGTCGGTGCCTACCTGTTCGTCGACATGGCTCACGTGGCTGGTCTGATTGCCGCTGGCGTCTACCCGAACCCGGTTCCCCACGCTCACGTGGTCACCTCTACCACTCACAAGACCCTGGCCGGTCCGCGCGGTGGTCTGATCCTCTCCGCCGCTGACGACGAGGAGCTCTACAAGAAGCTCAACTCTGCCGTCTTCCCAGGTGGTCAGGGTGGCCCGCTGATGCACGTCATCGCCGGTAAAGCCGTTGCCTTCAAAGAGGCGCTGGAGCCGGAGTTCAAGACCTATCAGGCTCAGGTCGTGAAAAATGCCAAGGCGATGGCTGCCACCTTTATCGAGCGCGGTTACAAGATCGTCTCCGGTGGTACCGACAACCACCTGATGCTGGTTGACCTGATCGGCCGCGAGCTGACCGGTAAGGATGCTGACGCTGCGCTGGGCAAAGCCAACATCACCGTCAACAAGAACTCCGTGCCCAACGACCCGCGCTCCCCGTTCGTCACCTCCGGTGTGCGTATCGGTACCCCGGCCATCACCCGCCGCGGTTTCAAGGAAGCCGAGTCCATCGAGCTGACCCACTGGATCTGCGACGTACTGGACAACCACGACAACGATGCTGTGCTGGCCACCGTACGCGAGAAGGTGCTGGATATCTGCCGCCGCTTCCCGGTTTATGGCTGATAAGTCAGACCATCCGGTTTGAGACCAATGCCACCTGCGGGTGGCATTGTTTTTTCTGGCTTTTACCGGTTTTGGATGGCCGTGCTACACTGGCCGACCTAGATCCTGGCCCGCCGGGCCGGTCCCTGTTCCATTAACGCCGGAGGTCCGATGCATTGCCCATTCTGTAGTGCGGTTGATACCAAGGTGATCGATTCCCGTCTGGTGGCAGAAGGCCATCAGGTGCGCCGCCGTCGTGAGTGTCTGCTCTGTCACGAGCGTTTTACCACCTTCGAGATGGCCGAGCTGGTGATGCCCCGCGTCATCAAGTCCAACGGTTCCCGCGAGCCGTTCAATGAAGACAAGCTGCGTGCCGGCATCCTGCGGGCGCTGGAGAAGCGCCCGGTGAGCATGGAGGCCATCGAAAAGGCGGTCAACCATATCAAATCCCGCCTGCGTGCCACCGGCGAGCGCGAAGTCGCCTCCGAGCTGGTGGGCAATCTGGTGATGGATGAGCTCAAGAGTCTGGACAAGGTGGCCTATATCCGCTTTGCCTCCGTCTATCGCAGCTTCGAAGATATTCGCGAGTTCGGTGAAGAGATCGCCAAATTGGAGAAATGATGGTATCGGATGGGCAAGTGGATATCCGCTTCGCCCCTCTCTACCTCAGGACACGAAGATATTCGCGAGTTCGGCGAAGAGATTGCCAAGCTGGAGAAGTAAACCGCCATTCTCACCCATGTTGCCGCGTCCGATTACGCTGCGCTAATCGAACCTACGATACTGCGTAAAGTCGAGATGTGTTGTCAAAGGAGCCCGAATGTTTAGTCAAGATGATTACCAATGGATGAGTCGGGCCCTCGAACTGGCCCGCCGCGGCCGCTACACCACGGCCCCCAACCCCTGCGTCGGCGCCGTGCTGGTCAAAGATGGTGTGGTGGTTGGCGAAGGGTGGCATCAGAAGGCGGGCGAGCCCCATGCCGAGGTTTACGCCCTGCGCGCCGCCGGTGACAACGCCCGCGGCGCCACCGCCTATGTGACCCTCGAACCCTGCTCCCACCACGGTCGTACTCCCCCCTGCGCCGAAGCGCTGATCAACGCCGGTGTGGCCCGGGTGGTGGCGGCCATGGTCGATCCCAATCCCCAGGTGGGTGGGCGTGGCCTGCGTATGCTCTCCGAAGCGGGCATCAAGACCGATTTCGGCCTGCTGGCGAGTGAAGCGGAAGCACTCAACCCGGGCTTTTTCAAGCGGATGCGTACCGCCTTCCCGCGAGTGACCGTCAAGTTGGGAGCCAGCCTCGATGGCCGCACCGCCATGGCGAGCGGTGAGAGCCAGTGGATCACCTCCCCGGATGCGCGCCGCGATGTGCAACGACTGCGGGCCCGTCACGATGCGGTGCTCTCCAGCGCTGAAACCGTGCTGGCCGATCGTGCCTCCCTGACCGTGCGCTGGGACGAGCTGCCCCCCTCGGTGAAGGCGAGCTATCCCAAGGAGACCCTGCGCCAGCCGCTGCGGGTCATCGTCGATTCGCAAAACCGGCTTACCCCAGATCTGCCGCTATTCCAGAGCGAGAGCCCGGTGCTGCTGGCCCGCCACAAGGCGTCCGGCGATTGGCCTTCGTGGGTGCAGCAGCTGGAGCTGCCGCTGCTGGATGGCAAGCTGGATCTGGTCAGCCTCTTCATGCTGCTGGCCAAGCAGAACGTCAACTCGGTACTGGTCGAGGCGGGCCCGCGGCTCTGCGGCGCTCTGCTGGAAAAAGGGCTGGTGGATGAGCTGGTGCTCTATCAGGCGCCCAAACTGATGGGCGATGAAGGGCGCGGCCTGTTCCATCTGCCGGGCCTGACCCGGCTGTTCCAGGCGCCCAAGCTCGCCATCAAGGATGTGCGCATGGTCGGCCAGGATATTCGCATTACTGCCAAAATAGCCTGATTTATCAATGTTCAAGGGGGCATAATCAGCCCCCGTCATCAGCAAGGTGATCTGCATGTTTACCGGAATTATCGAAGCGGTGGGAACCCTGGCCGAGCTGCGCCGTCAGGGCGATGACATGGCCCTCACCGTCCACGCACTAGGTCTGGATTTTAGCGACGTCAAACTGGGCGACTCCATCGCTACCAACGGCGTCTGCCTCACCGTGGTGGCGCTGGGCGACAAGAGTTATACCGCCGACGTGTCGCTGGAAACCCTGTCGCGCACCGGCTTTGCCGCCGCCAGAGTGGGCGATAGGGTCAACCTCGAGAAGGCACTGATGCCCACCTCCCGCCTCGGCGGCCATCTGGTCTCCGGCCATGTGGATGGGGTAGGGGAGGTGAAAAGCGTCTCCAGCAGCGGCCGCGCCATCGAGTACTGGATCAAGGCGCCGGGGGAACTCTCCCGCTACATCGCCGAGAAAGGCTCCATTGCGGTGGATGGCATCAGCCTCACCGTCAACGCCGTGCAGGGGGACCTTTTCCGCCTGACCATCGTGCCCCATACCGCGCAGGAGACCACCATCGCCAGCTGGAAGCCGGGTCACAAGGTCAACCTCGAGGTGGATCAGATCGCCCGCTATCTGGAGCGGCTGATGATGGGGAAAAGTCAGGAGAGCAGCGCCTCGACCCTGACCATCGAGACGCTGGCCAAGGCCGGTTTTCTCTGACGGTGTGCGCTATATCGGCCCACCAAAACGATTTTCTGTGATCCCGCTCTGATTGAAATGGAGCCGCTAGCCCCAATCTAGAGCAACATACACACGCATTTGCGTTGAGCCTGCGGGCTCAACCCCCAAGCACACTGATGGAGTAGCCCATGGCGCTGAGCACAACCCAGGAAATCATTGCCGACATCAAGGCTGGCAAGATGGTGATCCTGATGGATGACGAAGACAGGGAGAACGAAGGGGACCTCATCATGGCCGCCTCCTGCGTCCGTCCGGAGGATATCAACTTCATGGCCCGCTACGGCCGTGGCCTCATCTGCCTGACCCTGACCCGGGATCGCTGCAAGCAATTGGCGCTGCCGCTGATGGTGGATCGCAACAATGCCCAGTTCTCCACCGCCTTTACCGTCTCCATCGAGGCGGCTGAAGGGGTGACCACAGGTATCTCCGCCGCCGATCGTGCGGTGACCGTGCAGGCGGCTGTGGCGCCCAATGCCAAGGCGGCCGATCTGGTGCAGCCGGGCCACATCTTCCCGCTGATGGCACAGGATGGCGGCGTGCTGACCCGCGCCGGTCACACCGAAGCGGGTTGCGATCTGGCCCGTCTGGCTGGTTTCGAGCCTGCGGCCGTCATCGTCGAGATCCTCAACGAAGATGGCACCATGGCGCGCCGTTCGGATCTGGAGGTGTTCGCCGAGGAGCACGGCATCAAGCTCGGCACCATCGCCGACCTTATCGAGTACCGCAACCAGCACGAGACCACGGTCGAGAAGGTGGCCGAGTGCAAGCTGCCCACCGAGTTTGGCGAGTTCGACCTCATCACCTTCCGCGACACCATCGACAATCAGGTTCACTTCGCCCTGAAAAAGGGTGAGGTACAGGCCGACCAGCCGACGCTGGTGCGGGTTCATCTGCACGATGTGCTGAGCGATCTGCTGCTGACCGACCGCCATGCAGCCCGAAGCTGGCCACTGCCCAAATCCATGGCCCGCATCGCTGACGAGGGCGGCGTGCTGGTGATTTTGGGGGCGGAATCCCATGGCGCCGAGCTGCTGGCTAGGGTCAAGGGTTTTGAAGCCGCCGACAAGGGGTTGGCACCGGAAGGAGCCAAGTGGCAGGGCACCTCGCGCCGGGTGGGTGTCGGTTCCCAGATCCTCAAGGCCCTTGGCGTGAGCAAGATGCGCCTGTTGAGCTCGCCGAAGAAGTACCATGCCCTCGGCGGTTTTGGTCTGGAAGTGGTTGAGTACATCGGCGAGTAAGTGCGCCGGACTGGTTAAATCGCGATCATGGCCGTCTATTGCGGCCATGGTTTTTGTCGTGGGTCTGTTGTGCTAGAATGTGCGCACTTTTGACTCCGGCCCTTTTGATTGCACAGATACAGGATTTCCAATGAAGGTTATCGAAGGAAATATCGCCGCTCCTGAGGCGCGCATTGCTATTGTTGTTGCCCGTTTCAACAGCTTCATCAACGACAGTCTGGTGAACGGCGCGGTGGACGTACTGAAGCGTCAAGGTCAAGTGCAGGACAGCAACCTGACACTGGTAAAAGTGCCGGGCGCGGTTGAAATGCCATTGGTCATCAAGAAGCTGGCCAAGAGTGGTCAATACGACGCCATCGTGGCGGTCGGTACTGTCATCCGTGGCGGTACCTACCACTTCGACCTGGTGGCAAACGAGAACAGCAAGGGCATGGCCCAGGTAATGATGGAATATGAAATTCCCGTTGCCTTCGGTGTGCTGACCACTGAAAACATTGAACAAGCCATCGAGCGTGCAGGTACCAAGGCGGGTAACAAGGGTGCAGAGGCTGCACTGGCAGCGCTCGAAATGATCAACGTCCTGAAAGAACTGGACGTGTAACGAGGAGAAGTACATTGAAACCGTCTGAGCGCCGTAAAGCCCGCCATTGCGCCACCCAGGCCATCTACCAGTGGCAGATGACCAAGGCTAACGTGGGTGACATCGAAGAGCAGTTCAAGATCGATCAGGACACCAAGGGTGTAGACCTGAACTATTTCCGCGATCTGCTGTTCGGGGTAGCCCTCCACTGCAGCGAGCTGGACAAGGTGTTTGCACCTTTCCTTTCCCGTCCGCTGGAAGAAGTGGACATGGTGGACAAGGCGATCCTGCGTCTGGCGACCTACGAGCTGACCCGTCGTGATGATGTACCGCCGCGCGTGGTCATCAACGAAGCGATCGAGCTGGCCAAAGCTTTTGCTGCCGATGACAGCCACAAGTTTGTCAACGGTGTACTGGACAAGGTGATCAAGTCGCTGAACAAGCGTTGATCCTGCTGTCCGTCAGCATCTAAGAGAGGAGCCAGCTTATTGCTGGCTTTTTACTGTATGGGTGAATTTGAGCTGATTGATAAGTACTTCAAGGTCCCCCACGCCCGCAAGGACGTGGTGATGGGCCCTGGAGATGACTGTGCCCTGCTGACCCTGCCCCCCGATACCCAGCTGGCGGTGAGCACCGACACTCTGGTGAGCGGCGTACACTTCTTTCCCGACATGGATCCGGTGGATCTCGGCTACAAGGCGCTGGCGGTCAATCTCTCCGATCTCGCCGCCATGGGGGCTGAGCCGCGCTGGGTGTCGCTGGCGCTGACCCTGCCTGCCATTAACGAAGGTTGGGTCGCCGGTTTTGCCGAAGGGTTTCTGGAGCTGGCCGAGTACTACAATGTGGCGCTGGTGGGCGGGGATATGACCCGCGGGCCGCTCTCCATCACCATCTCGGTGAAGGGGTCGGTGCCTGCCGGTCGCGCCCTGATGCGCAGCGGTGCCAAAGCCGGTGACGGCATCTATGTGACCGGCACTCTGGGTGATGCCGCGCTGGCGCTCTCCCACCTGCTGGGCAAACGCACCCTCAACGAGAACCAGTTGGCCGCCGTGCTGCCACGGCTCGACCACCCCCATCCCCGCATTCTGGCCGGTCAGGCGCTGCGCGGGTTGGCGGGTAGTGCGTTGGATCTCTCCGATGGGCTGGCATCGGATCTCGGCCATATCCTCAAGGCCTCCGGTGTGCGGGCCCAGATCGATCTCGATCTGCTGCCACTCTCGCCGGTGCTGCAGGATGCGGTGAGCGAGCAGGAGGCGTGGCAACTGGCGCTGGCCGGTGGCGATGACTACGAGCTCTGCTTTACCGTACCGGAGGAGCATCGCGGCGCGCTCGATACGGCGCTGGCTCACAGCGGGGTCAAGTTCAGCCGCATCGGCCGCATCGTGGCGGGCGAGCCGGGCATCGACTACCTGTGTGGCGACCAAGCGGTCGAGTTGCAACTGAAAGGGTGGGATCACTTCGCATGAGTTTGTTCAGGATAAAGCCCGAGCTGACACGACTGGATCTGAAAAATCCGCTTCATTTTTTGGCGGTGGGGTTTGGTTCCGGTCTCAGCCCCAAAGCGCCGGGCACCATGGGCACCCTGGCGGCCATTCCGCTCTATCTGCTGGTGAGCTGGCTGCCGACCCACTGGTTCATCGCCTTGCTGGCGGTGGGGTTTGTAGTCGGTATTCGTATCTGCCAGAGCGCCACCGATGCCATCGGCATGCCGGATCACGGTGCTATCGTCTGGGACGAGGTGATCGGTTTTGGCGTCACCATGATCGCCGCGCCAGCCGGTTGGGAGTGGGTGGTGGCGGGCTTTGCGCTGTTCCGGTTGTTTGACGTGCTCAAGCCCTGGCCCATCTCCTGGTTTGATCGCCGGATCCACGGTGGCCTGGGCATCATGCTGGACGATCTGATCGCCGGCCTGTTCGCCCTGTTTTGTATGCAATTACTGGCATTCTGGCTCGGTTGAGAGCCACCTTCCGGGGGATGACCGTTCTGGCATCCCCCGATTTATATCTGCTTAATTTTCATTCATCGGCATATGCTGCCGTTTATCATCCATTTCACATAAATATTCACTACTCATTCGGGGCTGGTGATTGTTTTGGAAATAGTGATAAATGCTGCTTGTTGCGTTGTTGTTGAAATTAAAGTAATGATACCAATAGATGTACGGACGCACCGGCCATTTGTGTGATGAAAATCATCATTTATCTCTGCCGAATTGGTGGTTATCTGCACAAAACATTGCGGAATTGTATAACTCAATCATTTACACCCGTGGTCAAACCGTCTAAGTTACTCGCGGGTTATTCCAAAAAAATGCAAAAAACCCGCCCGGATCGCTGGTTTAGCTGCCTCATGGATTGAGCAAATATTGCCCAAGGTAACAACCGGCATCTGCGGCTGATTTACGGACGAATTATTTGGGACGGATGTCCCCCGCAGAGGTAAACATGTCCTTGCTCGAAGTAAAGAACTTGCGGATCGAGTACCCCTCCCGCTACGGGGTGCTGGCCGCGGTGAAGGATCTCTCTTTCTCTATCGAAAAGGGTGAGATTGTCGGGGTGGTCGGTGAATCCGGCGCCGGCAAGTCCACCATCGGCAACGCCGTTATCGATCTGCTGAGTCCGCCGGGTCGCATCGCCCGTGGCGATATCTATCTCAATGGCGAGCTCATCTCCGGCAAGAGCCAGAACGAGATGCGGGCCATCCGTGGCTCCCGTATCGGGTTCATCTTCCAGGACCCCATGACCTCCCTCAACCCGCTGTTCACCGTTGAGCATCAGCTGGTGGAGACCATTCTGGCCAATACCGACCTCTCTCGCGAAGCTGCTTTTGCCAAGGCATTGGAGCTGATGGGGGCAGTGGGGATCCCGAGTCCGGAGCTGCGCATCAAGCAGTACCCGCACCAGTTCTCCGGTGGCATGCGTCAGCGGGTGGTTATCGCCATCGCGCTCTCCTGCGATCCTGAGCTGATCATCGCCGATGAGCCGACCACGGCGCTCGACGTCTCCATTCAGGATCAGATCCTCCAGCTTATCCGCGCCCTCTGCAAAGAGCGTCAGGTGGGCTGCATGCTGGTGACCCACGACATGGGCGTAGTCTCCAACGTTACCGACAAGGTGGCGGTGATGTATCGCGGCGATCTGGTGGAGTTCGGCCTGACCGAACAGGTACTGGGCAGCCCCAATCACCCCTATACCCGCAGCCTCATCTCGGCGGTCCCCCGCTCCGATGTGAAGCTGGTGCGCTTCCCGCTGGTCTCCTATATCGAGGATGCCAGTGCGCCGGATACCAATATCGACCTCAAGACCCACTGGCTCGGCCAGAGTCAGGACGAGCGTGCCTATGAAGGGGCGCTGCTGCGGGTGGAGAACGTCGATCTGAAGTTCGTCACCAAGGACTCCATCTTCCCGAGCCGCCGCCAGTATGTTCGCGCCTGCAATAACATCAGCGTCGAGATCTTCGAAGGGGAGACCTTCGGTCTGGTGGGGGAGTCCGGCTCCGGCAAATCGACCATTGCCCGCGCCATCACCGGTCTCTATCCGCCTGATACCGGCAAGATTTTCTTCGAGGGGATCGATCTGACCGCTCTCAAGAGCGAGCGCGAGCGTCGCCCGCTGCGTCGCCAGATGCAGATGGTGTTCCAGAACCCCTATTCGTCGATGAACCCGCGGATGAAGGTGCGCGACATCATTGCCGAGCCGATCCGCTTCCATCAGCTGGCGAGCAGCGAGAGCCAGATCGAGGGGATCGTCGGCGATCTGCTGGATCACGTGGGTCTCGGTCGTGGTGCTGGCCTCAAGTATCCCCACGAGTTCTCCGGCGGTCAGCGTCAGCGCATCTCCATTGCCCGCGCCCTGGCCACTCGCCCGCGCTTCCTCATCTGCGACGAGCCGACCTCGGCGCTGGATGTGTCGGTGCAGGCCCAGATCCTCAACCTGCTCAAGGATTTGCAGCAGGAGCTCAAGCTCACCATGCTGTTCATCAGCCACGATCTGCCGGTGATCCGCCAGATGTGCGATCGCATCGGGGTGATGCAGCACGGTCATCTGGTGGAAGTGGCCGAGACCGAGAAACTCTTTACCAATGCCGAGCATGAGTACAGCCGCAAGCTGATCTCCCTCATGCCGGAGTTCAAGGGAATGTCCCGCGAGGGGCTGGAAATCGCAAGCTAGGAGAGCGCCGGTGCGCCGGTCTGCTTGTCAAAAAAAGTGTCATAAGAAAGCCAAAAGCATGGAGAACAAGATGAAGAAAGGATTGTCCAAGATTGCCCTGGCGCTGTTTGCCGCCGGTTTCGCCTTCAGTGTCTCAGCCGCTGATATCAAGGTGGGTGTCGCCTCTGACGCCACTTCGCTGGATCCGCAGGAGCAGCTCTCCGGTCAGACCCTGGAGATGTCGCACCTGGTATTCGATCCCCTGATGCGTTACACCCAGGACCTGCAGTTCGAGCCCCGTCTGGCCGAGAAGTATGAGCGTATTGACGATAAGACCGTCCGCTTCCACCTGCGCAAAGGGGTCAAGTTCCACTCCGGTAACGACTTCACCGCTGACGACGTGGTGTGGACCGTCAACCGCCTGAAATCCTCCGTCGACTTCAAGGCGATCTTCGATCCCATCAGCGAAGTGAAGAAGGTCGATGACTACACCGTCGATCTGATTACCGCGAAGCCCTTCCCGCTGGTGCTGCAGACCGTCACCTACATCTTCCCGATGGACTCCAAGTTCTACACCGGCAAGACCGAAGCGGGCAAAGACAAGGCCGAGATCGTCAAGAATGGCGACTCCTTTGCCTCTACCCACGTCTCCGGTACTGGCCCGTTCACCGTCAAGTTCCGCGAGCAGGGTGTGAAGCTCGATTATGCCCGCAACGCCAACTACTGGGACAAGGCCTCCAAGGGTAACGTCGAGAACCTGACCGTGGTGCCGATCAAGGAAGATGCGACCCGTGTTGCAGCCCTGCTGGGTGGCGACGTGGACATGATCTATCCGGTTGCGCCGAACGATCTGGAGCGCGTGAAGAATGGCAAGGACTCCCAGCTGGTCACCCTGTCCGGTACCCGCGCCATCATCATCGAGCTGAACCAGAACACCAACCCGGCACTGAAAGACAAGCGCGTACGTCAGGCGATCAACTACGCCATCAACCAGGTGGGTATCGTCGAGAAGATCAACAAGGGCTTCGGTACCCCTGCTGGTCAGCTGAGCCCGAAAGGCTATGCCGGTCATAACGAGGCGCTGGTGCCCCAGTATGATCTGGCCAAGGCCAAGGAGCTGATGAAGGAGGCCGGTTACGAGAAAGGCTTCAAGATGACCTTCATCTCCCCGGCTGCCCGCTACGTCAACGACGTCAAGATTGCCCAGGCTGTCTCCGCCATGCTGGCCAAGATCAACATCAAGGTGGATCTGAAGACCATGCCGGTGGCCCAGTACTGGCCCGAGTTTGACAAGTGCGCCGCAGACATGCAGCTGATCGGCTGGCACTCCGACACCGAAGATACCGCGAACTTCTTCGAGTTCCTGACCTTCACCAAGGATGCCAAGACCGGTATGGGTCAGTACAACTGCGCCGGTTACGCCAACGCCGAAGCTGACAAGCTGGTGATGGATGCCAACGCCGAGACCGATCCGGCCAAGCGTGCCGAGATGCTGAAGAAGGTCGAAGCCATGCTGATCGAAGATGCTGCCTACGTGCCGTTGCACTGGGAAGATCTGGCCTATGGCGCCAAGAAGAACGTCGACATCAAGCCGGTGGTCAACGTGATGAACTTCCCTTACCTGGGTGACCTGGTGGTCAGCAAGTAAGAGAACGTCGCAAGGAAGGACGGGGCGGGGTGGTCAGCTGGCCACTCCGCCCACTAACAGAAGCCTGTGCCACGACACAGGCCACGTAGAAGGACAAGCATGTTTACATTCCTGCTGAAACGGTTCTATCAGGCCGTGATAGTGATGTTCGTCATCAGCCTGGTCGCCTTCTCCATCCAGGACAACCTGGGTGACCCGTTGCGCGAGCTGGTGGGACAATCCGTCTCCGAAGCCCAGCGTCACGAGTTGCGCGAGAAGATGGGCCTTAACGATCCCTTCCTCATCAAATACAGCCGCTTTCTGAAAAATGCGGTGCATGGGGATTTGGGCACCTCCTATTTCTTCAAGCGACCCGCTCTCGAGGTGATCCTCGACAAGCTGGTGGCTACCCTTGAGCTGGTGTTTGCTGCCGCGCTCATCATCGTGGTGGTTTCCATTCCACTCGGTGTCTATTCGGCGATCCGCCCGCGCAGCATTCCCACCAAGATCATCATGGCGGGGAGCAGTATCGGCATTTCGATCCCGGTATTTTTGACCGCCATCATGCTGATGTACCTCTTCTCCATCCAGCTGGGCTGGCTGCCGGCCTATGGCCGCGGCGAGACTCGTAACCTGCTGGGCTGGGAGTCGGGCTTCTTCACCTGGGACGGCATCCTGCACCTGATCCTGCCGGCGGTGTCGCTCTCTTCCATCATGCTGCCGCTGTTTATCCGGCTGGTGCGCTCCGAGATGCTGGAGCAGCTCTCCTCCGAGTACGTCAAATTCGCCCGCGCCAAGGGGCTGGACAACAACAAGGTCTACTACAGCCACGCTCTGAAGAACACCATGCTGCCAGTCATTACCGTCGGTGGGGTGCAGATCGGCACCATGGTGGCTTACACCATCCTGACCGAGAGCGTGTTCCAGTGGCCGGGTACCGGCTTCCTGTTCCTCGAGGCGATCCACCGGGTCGATACGCCCCTCATCACCGCCTACGTCATCTTCGTGGGACTGATCTTCGTGGTGACCAATACCCTGGTCGATCTGCTCTACGGGTTGATTAACCCGACCGTTAACCTGACTGCCAAGGGGTAAGCATGAGTAACGCTGTAACTGCAAGCCCAAGCCGTTGGGCACGATTCAAGAACTCTGACATCGTCTACTACTTCCTGCGGGACAAGGTAGCCATGTTCAGCTTTGCGGTGTTCGTGGTATTTGTGCTGGCGGCGCTGCTGGCCCCCTG
Source organism: Aeromonas sp. 600886 (assembly GCF_049174935.1). NCBI lineage: Bacteria > Pseudomonadati > Pseudomonadota > Gammaproteobacteria > Aeromonadales > Aeromonadaceae > Aeromonas > Aeromonas sp. 600886. The sequence continues at coordinate 36,703 of NZ_JAAKUB010000022.1, forward strand.
GCTCGCCCCGCACAACGTCTATGACCAGACCAGTTTTGATCTGATGGATGCCGAGTTGCCCCCCTCCTGGCTCGAAGGTGGCGAGGAGCGCTTCTGGCTCGGTACCGACAACCAGGGGCGGGATATCTGGAGCACCATTCTCTATGGCGCCCGTATCTCCCTCACCATCGGCCTGTTTGCGGTGGCGCTGCAGCTGGTGCTCGGTATCGTCATCGGTCTGATTGCCGGTTACTTCGGTGGTCGTATCGACAACCTGCTGATGCGCTTTGCTGACGTGCAGCTGTCGTTCTCTACCATGATGGTGGCGATCATCATCTCCGCCATCTTTCAGGCAACCTTTGGCTCCGAGTTCTACTCGAAGTTCGCCATCATGATGCTGGTGGTGATCATCGGTATCGCCGAGTGGCCGCAGTACGCCCGTACCGTGCGCGCCTCTGTGCTGGCGGAGAAGAAGAAGGAGTATGTGGAAGCGGCCAAGGTGATGGGATTCCGCGCCCCGCGCATCATGTTCCGCCACATTCTGCCCAACTGCCTGTCGCCCATTCTGGTCATCTCCACCGTGCAGGTGGCCAACGCCATCATGAGCGAGGCGGCACTCTCCTTCCTCGGTCTGGGGATGCCGGTTGATCAGCCCTCGCTCGGTTCGCTTATCAGCGTCGGCTTCAACTACATCTTCTCCGGCTCCTGGTGGATCACCGCCTTCCCGGGAATCTGTCTGGTGGTGCTGGTGCTGGTCATCAACCTGCTGGGCGACTGGCTGCGGGATGTGTTTAACCCCAAGATCTACAAAGGTTGATAACCTGCGCAAGAACTTACTGCGAGGCCGTGATCAAGGCTCATGTGCTGCTCGGAATCCTCATGTATTCACATATACTCCGGTTCCTGCGCTGCTCTTTACCTTGTTGACGGACTTCTCGCAACAGTTCTTGAACAGGTTCTAGATTATGAAGAACAAGAAGGGCGCCAGTGAGGCGCCCTTCTTTTGCTTGATAGCTTTAAGCGTTATCAGGCTTTCAGCCAGCTTTCGATACTGCGCTGGATGCCTGCATCGTCCAGACCAAGCAGGGCATAGATCTCCTGCTGGGTACCCTGTTCCACGAAGCGATCCGGCAAGCCGAGGTTGAGTACCGGCTTGCACTGTTTATTGCGCATCAGCAGCTCGTTCACCGCCGAACCGGCGCCGCCCATGATAGCGTTGTCTTCGATGGTGACGAAGTGATCGTGGCTGGCCGCCAGCGACAGCACCAGCGCCTCATCCATCGGTTTGACAAAGCGCATGTCCACCAGGGTGGCATCCAGCGCTTCGGCGGCCGTTTTCGCGTGGTGCAGCAGGGTGCCAAAGGCCAGAATAGCGGTACCCTTGCCCTCTCGCAGGATACGTCCCTTGCCGAGCTCCAGTGCCTGCATCTCTGACGAGATGGGGGAATCGCTCAGACTGCTGCCGCGGGGGTAACGCACGGCGACAGGGCCTTGCTGAAGATAGCCGGTATAGAGCATCTGGCGGCACTCGTTCTCGTCAGATGGCGTCATCACCACCATGTTGGGCACGGTGCGCAGGAAGCTGATGTCGAACGCTCCCTGATGGGTCGGGCCGTCGGCGCCCACCAGACCGGCCCGGTCGATGGCGAATAGCACCGGCAGATCTTGCAGCGCCACGTCGTGGATCACCTGATCGTAGGCGCGCTGCAGAAAGCTCGAATAGATGGCCACCACCGGCTTCTTGTCGGCGATGGCAAGACCGGCAGCGAACGTGACTGCATGTTGCTCGGCAATGGCCACATCGAAGTAGCGATCCGGATACTGCTGGCTGAATTTCACCAGACCGGAGCCTTCGCGCATGGCAGGGGTGATGCCGACCAGCTTCTCGTCTTTGGCGGCCATGTCGCACAGCCATTGGCCAAAGATGGCGGAGAAGGTGGGTTTGGCGGCGCTCGCTTTCGGCAGGGAACACTCGTCAGGATTGAACTTGGGCACAGCGTGATAACCGATGGGGTCTTTCTCCGCCGGCTCGTAACCCTTGCCCTTCTTGGTTTTGACGTGCAGCAGCTGAGGCCCCTTGAGGTTGCGCATATTGCGCAGGGTCTCGACCAGTGCCTCGATATCGTGACCGTCGATGGGGCCGATATAGTTGAAGCCGAACTCCTCGAACAGGGTGCCGGGTACCACCATCCCCTTGAGGTGCTCTTCAGCCCGCTTGGCCAGCTCCTTGACCGGTGGCAGACCTGCTAACACCTTCTTGCCGCCTTCGCGGATGGTGGTGTAGAGCTTGCCTGACATGACCCGGGCCAGATGGTTGTTGAGCGCCCCGACATTCTCTGAGATGGACATCTCGTTGTCGTTGAGGATCACCAGCATGTCCTTGTGGACATCGCCGGCGTGGTTGAGCGCTTCAAAGGCCATCCCTGCGGTAATGGCACCATCACCGATCACTGCAACGACCTTGCGACCCAGCCCTTCACTCTCGGCGGCGACCGCCATACCGAGCGCCGCACCAATGGAAGTGCTGGAGTGGCCGACGGAGAGCACGTCGTATTCACTCTCGCCACGCCAGGGGAAGGGGTGCAGACCATCCTTCTGCCGGATGGTGTGGATCTGATCACGGCGCCCGGTCAGGATCTTGTGGGGATAGGCCTGATGGCCCACATCCCAGATCAGCCGATCGAACGGGGTGTTGTAGACGTAGTGCAGGGCGACGGTCAGTTCGACCGTGCCGAGACCGGAGGCAAAGTGTCCGCTGGAGCGGCTGACAGAGCGCAGCAGATATTCGCGCAGCTCGTTGCACAGCACCGGCAGCCGATCTTTGGGCAAGGAACGCAGCTCGACCGGAGTGTCCGCGAGGGCCAGGTTGGGGAAATTGCTAATATCAACGCTCATGTTGTTACTGTTATCCAGCGTTTAGTGGGTTCGCTCGATGATGTAATCGGCAAACGCTTCCAGAATGTCGGTATTGTAGGGCAAGGATTGCAGGGCTGTTAAGGCTTTCCCATGCAGTTCGCGAGCCAGCTCACGGGCATTTTCGAGTCCGAGCAGGGCCGGATAGGTACTTTTCTCCAGCGCCAGGTCAGAACCTTGCGGCTTGCCCAGGGTGGCGGTATCACCTGTGATGTCGAGGATGTCATCCTGCACCTGAAAGGCGAGGCCAATCGCGGCGGCATAGGTTTGCAGGGCAATCAGGGTTGCGTCATCGACATCGGCTTTGCACAGGGCGCCGAGCGCCACGGCGCACTCAATCAGCGCACCGGTCTTGTGGCGGTGTACCTGCTCCAGTTCGGCAAGCGTGATCTGGCGCCCTTCAGCCTGCAGGTCCAGCGCTTGACCGCCACACATACCCAGATAGCCGGAGGCGCGGGCGAGGGTACTCAGCATCCGCACCCGGTTGGCCATCAAGGAGTCGGGCATGGGGTGATCGGCCAGAATGGAGAACGCCAGGGTCTGCAGCGCATCACCGGCCAGAATGGCGGTGCCCTCATCAAACGCCTTGTGGACGGTTGGTTGGCCGCGACGCAGATCGTCGTCATCCATGGCTGGCAGGTCATCGTGCAGCAGGGAGTAGGCATGGATGCACTCCACGGCAGCCGCAGGGCCGTCCAGCAGGTCGCTCTTTACGCCCAGCATTTCGCCGACTGCGTAGACCAGAAACGGGCGAACCCGCTTGCCGCCCAGCAGCAGGCCATATTTCATGGCATCACGCAGACGAGGCGCCATGGGTGGCAAAGCTTCAAGTTTTGCCAACAGGCAGTCATCAATACGCTGGCGATGCTGACGGGAAAAATGGACCAGTGCCACTCACTCGTCTCCTTGTTCTGGCTGGAAGGGGGCGAGCTGGTCGCTGCCATCGGCCTTGCTCAGCAGGATCTGGATCTTCTGCTCGGCTTGCTCCAGCTTTTGTTGGCCAGCCCGCACCAGATGGATTCCCTGCTCGAACTGTTTGAGGGCCTCCTCCAGCGGTAGGGAACCTTGCTCCAGCTGATGAACGATGGTTTCCAGCTCTTCGAGAGTGGCGTCAAAACTCAGACGGTCGATTTTTTTACTGGCCATGTCCATCCTCGGGAATTGAAAAAACGGCTTATATTAACATCGACCGCCCACCGGGGGGAGGCTGAAAAACGCTGCCTCCTCAAACTCTCGATAAACTGGCCGATAATGAACCATGATTCTCAGTGGATGCATGCTTGCCGCTTGGGTCGCAATAGCAGAAAATTCAACAAACTATAATTGGGCATAAGAACCGGTGACAGGAGTAGGGACGTGGATCTAGGCAGTCTGATAGGGATAGTGCTGGGTTTCGGGGTGGTGGTGTACGGCATGCTGCTGGGGGGCCCCATGAGCATGTACGTCGACATGCCATCGGTCTACATCACCGTATTGGGCTCCATCTTCATCGCCATGATGAAGTTCAACCTAGGCCAGTTTCTGATGGCGTTTAAGGTCGCTGGTAAAGCTTTTATGTACAAGGGCGACAAGCTGGAAGACCTCATAGTTAAAGCCGTTGAGCTTGCCGATGCCGCCCGTAAAGGCGGATTTCTGGCGCTTGAAGCGGCCGAGATTCCCAATCCCTTCATGAAAAAAGGGATCGATATGCTGGTGGATGGCCATGATGCCGATGTAGTGCGCGCAGTGATGGAAAAGGATATCGAGTTGACTGCCGAACGTCACGTCATTGCGATCAAGGTGTTCCGTACCCTTGGGGATCTTGGCCCGGCGATGGGGATGATCGGTACGCTGGTGGGTCTGGTGGCCATGTTGGCCAATATGAGCGATCCCAAATCTATCGGTCCTGCCATGGCTGTAGCCCTCTTGACCACTCTGTATGGTGCGATCGAAGCCAACATGCTGGCCATCCCGATAGCCGACAAGCTGGAACTGCGAAGCGGCGAAGAGCGCCTTAGCCGTTCGCTGATCCTCGATGCCATCATGGGGATCCAGGATGGCCAAAACCCGCGGGTGATCCAGTCCATGCTGCAGAACTATCTGAACCAGTCCAAACGCAACAACGGCAGTGAGTAGGGAGCCCTATGTCTGATTGCAAATGCCCGCCTCCCGGCCTGCCCGGTTATATGGGGACCTTCGCCGACCTCATGTCGCTGCTGATGTGCTTTTTCGTGTTGTTGCTCTCCTTTGCCGAGATGGATGTGCAGAAGTTCAAGCAGATTGCGGGGTCCATGGAGAAGGCATTCGGGGTCCAGAATATCCTTGAGGTGAAAGATATTCCGAAGGGAACTTCTGTCATTGCCCAGGAGTTCCGTCCTGGCCGCCCAGAGCCAACCCCGATTGATACCGTGATGCAGCAGACCATGGACATGACCCAGACCGAGCTGGATTTTTTGCCCGGTGAGGCCGAGCAGGCAGGTGGTCAGGACAAGAGTGATGGCAAGCAGACGGGGGGGGACACAGCTCAGGATGCTCAGAAGGCGCAGCAGCAGTCCAATACCCTGGCAAAGGCGCTGGCCGAGCAGATGAAAGATCAGATCCAGGATGGTGCCATCGAAATCGAGGCGTTGGGACAGCAGATTATTATCCGGATCAGGGAAAAAGCCTCCTTCCCGGCTGGCTCGGCGTTTCTGCAACCCCAGTTCTGGCCGGTTATTCGCAAGGTCGCGACCCTGCTCAAGGATGTACCGGGTGAAATCACCATATCCGGCCACACCGACAACGTGGCGACCGAGGACGAGCTGTTTCAGTCCAACTGGGAGCTTTCGTCCCAGCGAGCAGTGGCTGTGGCACACCAGATGATCAAGGTCCCAGGATTTGATCAGGGACGCTTGATTGTGCAGGGGATGGCCGATTCCCAACCATTGGTGCCCAACAATACTCCCGAGAATCGCCGGATGAACCGACGGGTAGAGATCGCTATCATGCAGGGCAAACCGACCATTTCCTCTCCTATTTCGGTACCGGAAGGAAAGTAATATTTCTTGGAGCAACAGATAAAGCGGGATCTGCATCAGGGGGCCGACATGGATTTTGTGTTGGCTTCATATTAAGATGCGCCATCCGAACCGAGTGCTGCGGCGTCCTGACAGATAGCCGCAGCTTCTATTTTCAAGCAACCCAGGTTTCGACTATGAATCATACTCCGATGACTGTTCGCGGCGCTGAGAAGCTGCGCGAAGAGCTCGAATATCTCAAGACCGAGCTTCGTCCCCAGATTATCGAAGCGATTGCTGAAGCCCGTGAGCACGGTGATCTGAAAGAGAATGCCGAATACCATGCCGCCCGTGAGCAGCAGGGGTTCTGTGAAGGCCGCATTCAGGAAATTGAAGCCAAGCTCTCCAATGCCCAGGTGATCGATGTCACCAAGATGACCAACAATGGTCGCATCATCTTTGGTGCCACCGTGACCCTGCTCAAGAGCGAAACAGAGGAAGAGGTTATCTACCGCATCGTGGGTGACGATGAGGCTGACATCAAGCAGAACCTTATCTCTGTCAACTCTCCGATTGCCCGCGCTCTGATTGGCAAGGAAGTGGACGATGTGGCGCTCGTCAAGACGCCCGCAGGTGATGTGGAGTACGAAATCCTGGACGTTGCCTACATCTGATGTAGTTAATGCGGGATGAGACGGGGGAGCACTTGCTCCCCTGTTTGTTGCGCTTCAGGCTGGTTGGTAAGCGTCGTTGAAGGTGTCCTGATGGCGCTGAAACAGCCAGTGACGAAGTCGCTCTATGTTTGCCTCGCTCATCTGGAAACTGAGTGCCCAGGTTGCACGGTCTGCATTAGATTTGACCCGTCTCACCAGCCTGGCCTGCAAGGGAAATGGCGCCTCTGTGGCGATCTGCAGAGTTCCCTGCAAGGTAGTATCCGCCATCATATCTGTGGGCAGATCTTCCACGATGAGGCCATTGAGCGAAAGGCTCAGCACTTGGAGTACTCCATGAGCTGTTTGCAGTGTCGCTTTCTGGGCAAGTCTCCAAGCTCTTGGCTGGGCAAACCCCAGCTCCCGGATCACTGGCGCAGCGAGCCGAGGCTCGACAAAGCCATCTTCTCTCTGGATAAAGGTGAGGGGGAATCGCAACTGATGGCCTGCATAGCGGGCTTCCAATACCAGCTGTTCGGCTTTTTGCAGCAAGCCAAGCATGGGGTTGTCGAGATGTCCGCTCAGAAGGTGGGTCGCCTCCGAGCATCCCAGCTCCCGCAACATGGTCAGTTCATCGTCGGTCAGAATAGGATGGTGAGCCATGGCGCGTGTCCGAAACTATTCATCGCAGGTTAAGGGCTTGGCGACTACTGTGGCAAGCGACTCGGGAAGAAGTGAAATAAGGAAAGAGCAATGCTCTTTCCTTTTACTTGCGAGGCAGCTGGATTTTGGGTTCGTTGGCCTGACGATAGATGGTCAGCACATGACCCATGCTCTGTACTTTTACAGAGCCTGTTTCACGGACGATGGCATCCATAACCAGTTGTTTCATCTCGCGATCTTCAGAGGCAACCTTAACCTTGATCAGCTCGTGATGGTTCAGCGCCAGATCGATCTCCGCCAGTACACCTTCGGTCAGACCGTGCTGACCCAGCAGGACGACAGGCTTGAGGCTGTGGGCAAGGCCCTTGAGGTACTGTTTCTGTTTATTGTTGAGAATCATCGCAATTTCTTCATAAGTCAGGGTTGAAAGGGGCGTATTCTACCCCCACTTAGCCCTTAATACTAATAACCCTTGTGGTTTTTTAAAGCCGATTATCATGACCCAGAAAAAACGTTCCGCCAGCTCCACCCGCTGGTTAAAAGAACATTTCGACGATCAATACGTCAAAAAAGCCCAGAAATTGGGGCTGCGTTCCCGTGCTGTTTTCAAGATCGACGAGATCCAGGGCAAAGACCGCCTGTTGAAAAATGGCATGACGGTAGTGGATTTGGGGGCTGCCCCCGGCGGCTGGTCCCAATTCGCGGTCGAGCAGGTTGGCGAATCGGGTCGGGTCATCGCCTGCGATATTCTGCCTATGGATCCCATTGCCGGTGTCGATTTCCTGCAGGGGGACTTTCGGGAGGAAACTGTACTCGGTGCCTTGCTGGAGCGAGTCGGACCCGACAAGGTCGATGTCGTGATGTCCGACATGGCCCCCAACATGAGCGGCACCCAGCAGGTGGATCAGGCTCGTGCCATGTATCTGGTCGAGTTGGCTCTGGACATGTGTCATCAGGTATTGCGCAGTGACGGCAGTTTTGTGGTGAAGGTGTTTCAGGGGGAGGGCTTTGATGCCTATCTGAATGAAATTCGGAAACTTTTCTCCGCCGTTAAAATTCGTAAACCAGACTCATCCCGCGCCAGATCACGGGAAGTCTACATTGTGGCTACCGGTTTTAAACTGTAGTACCCTAACCTTCATCGTTAACTGTCAGTCTGCGAGGTTACTGATTTGAGTGACATGGCGAAAAACTTAATCCTGTGGCTGGTCATCGCCGTCGTATTGATGTCGGTGTTCAATAGCTTCAGCCCCAGCGATACCACCAGTCGCCAGCTGGACTATTCCAGCTTCGTTAAAGAGGTGACCCAAGATCAGATCCGTGAAGTGCGGATGGACGGTAAGGTCATTAATGGCGTCAAGCGTACTGGTGAACGATTCACCACCATCATCCCGGCGCCGGATCCCCAGCTGCTCAACGATATGCTCAATCACAACGTCAAGGTGATGGGCGAGAAGCCGGAAGAGCCGTCTTTGCTGACCTCTATCTTCATCTCCTGGTTCCCGATGTTGCTGCTGATCGGTGTCTGGGTCTTCTTCATGCGTCAGATGCAGGGCGGCGGTGGCAAAGGCGCCATGTCGTTTGGCAAGAGCAAGGCTCGCCTGATGAGTGAAGATCAGATCAAGACTACCTTTGCCGATGTAGCTGGTTGCGATGAAGCCAAGGAAGAGGTGAAGGAGCTGGTCGACTATCTGCGCGACCCGAGCAAATTCCAGAAACTGGGTGGCAAGATCCCGACTGGCGTACTGCTGGTAGGTCCTCCCGGTACCGGTAAAACCCTGCTGGCCAAGGCCATTGCGGGTGAGGCCAAGGTGCCCTTCTTCACCATCTCGGGTTCTGATTTCGTGGAGATGTTCGTGGGTGTCGGTGCCTCCCGGGTACGTGACATGTTCGAGCAGGCCAAGAAATCCTCCCCCTGCATCATCTTCATCGATGAAATTGATGCGGTCGGTCGCCAGCGTGGCGCCGGTCTGGGCGGTGGTCACGATGAGCGTGAGCAGACCCTTAACCAGATGCTGGTCGAGATGGATGGCTTTGAAGGCAATGAAGGCATCATCGTCATCGCTGCCACCAACCGTCCTGACGTACTGGATCCGGCACTGCTGCGTCCGGGCCGTTTCGACCGTCAGGTTGTGGTCGGTCTGCCGGATGTCCGTGGTCGCGAGCAGATCCTGAAAGTACACATGCGCAAGGTTCCGTTGGCAGATGATGTCAACCCGGCGCTGATTGCCCGCGGCACGCCCGGCTTCTCCGGCGCTGACCTTGCTAACCTGGTCAACGAAGCTGCGCTCTTCTCCGCTCGCGAAAGTCGCCGTGTGGTCTCCATGGCTGAGTTCGAGAAGGCGAAGGACAAGATCATGATGGGCGCAGAACGTCGCTCCATGGTGATGAAAGAGTCCGAGAAGGAGATGACGGCCTATCACGAAGCGGGTCACGCCATTATCGGTCGCGTGGTGCCGGATCATGACCCTGTCTACAAGGTTTCCATCATTCCGCGCGGTCGTGCGCTGGGTGTGACCATGTACCTGCCTGAGCAGGATCGCTGGAGCCACTCCAAGCAGCATCTGGAGTCCATGATCTCCAGCCTGTATGGCGGTCGTCTGGCGGAAGAGCTGATCTACGGTGCCGAAAAGGTATCGACCGGCGCCTCCAACGATATCGAGCGTGCTACCGACATCGCACGCAAGATGGTGACCCAGTGGGGTATGTCCGAGCGTCTCGGCCCGATGCTTTACGCGGAAGAAGATGGCGAGGTGTTCCTCGGTCGCAGTATGGCCAAGGCCAAGCACATGTCAGACGACACTGCTCGCATCATTGATGCCGAGGTGAAGCAGGTTATTGATCGCAACTACGACCGCGCCAAGCAGATCCTGCTGGATAACATGGATGTACTGCACAGCATGAAAGATGCGCTGATGAAGTACGAAACCATCGATGCCAAGCAGATCGATGATCTGATGGCCCGTCGCGAGGTTCGTGCCCCTAGCAACTGGCACGATGAGCACGGAGATACGCCACAAGGCGGATCAACCGTTGCCGCCGAGCCCAAGTCGGCGGCTGCGGGCGAGAGTGCTCCGGTTGCGGATGCTAATATCGACAAGGCCAACGACATCCCGGCTAAATAAATCCTGTTGTTGAAAACCCCGGGCTTGCCCGGGGTTTTTATTTTGCGAATGGAAGTGAAGATGCAGCTGATTAGCAAGGGGCTTAGCCTCTCTCTCGAACGTCCCCATGTGATGGGGATCCTCAATGTGACTCCCGACTCCTTCTCCGATGGCGGCCATTTCAACCAGATTGAACGGGCAGTGACCCATGCCCGTCAAATGGTGGCGGATGGGGCGACCCTTATCGATATCGGCGGCGAGTCAACCCGTCCTGGAGCGCCGGATGTGAGTGAGCAGGAGGAGCTGGACAGGGTCATTCCTGTCGTGGAGCAGATGGCCCGTGAGCTGGATGTGATGATCTCCCTCGATACCTCCAAAGCGGCTGTGATGCGGGAGGGTTGCAAGGTGGGTGCCCATCTGATCAACGATGTGCGGGCACTGCAAGAACCTGGAGCACTGCAAGCCGCGGCCGAAGCGCGGGTTCCGGTCTGTCTGATGCATATGCAGGGGCAGCCGAGAACCATGCAGGTCGAGCCGCACTATGACGACCTGATCGGGGAGGTTCGCACCTTTTTTGATGAACGCATTGCGGCTTGTCTGGCGGTCGGGATCCGTCGTGAAGAGCTGTTGCTGGATCCTGGATATGGCTTTGGCAAGACCCTTGCACACAACTATCAGCTGTTGGCGGCTCAAAAGGAACTGCTTGAATATGGCTTGCCGCTATTGGTGGGGATGTCGCGAAAGTCTATGATAGGCAACCTGCTGGGCCGTCCGGTGGATGAGCGTCTGGCGGGCAGTCTGGCATGCGCCCTTATCGGCATGCAGCATGGAGCCCGAATCATCAGGGTTCACGATGTACGGGAGACCATGGACGCATTGCGCGTCGGTTGGCTGGCAATGACGGGACAAGATTTTATTTCCAAATAATAAAGAGAACAGACAATGGCAAGAAAGTATTTCGGTACCGATGGTGTGCGCGGCAAGGTTGGCGAATACCCGATCACCCCTGATTTTGTGATGAAATTGGGTTGGGCTGCCGGCAAGGTGCTCTCCAAGAAGGGCACCAAAAAGGTGCTGATTGGCAAAGATACCCGCATCTCCGGTTATATGCTGGAATCCGCGCTGGAAGCGGGGCTCTCTGCGGCAGGCCTCAAGGCCATTCTGATGGGGCCGATGCCCACGCCGGCGGTTGCCTACCTGACTCGCACCTTCCGTGCCGAAGCCGGCATCGTCATCAGCGCTTCCCACAACCCCTTCTATGACAACGGCATCAAGTTCTTCTCCGCCGATGGCACAAAGCTGCCCGATGATGTCGAGTTGGCCATCGAAGCCGAGCTGGATCACGAGCTCAAGTGTGTTGAGTCTGCCGAACTTGGCAAAGCGGTGCGCATTGATGATGCTGCCGGTCGCTATATCGAATTTTGCAAGAGCACCTTCCCCTCCCACATGAATCTGGATGGGGTGAAAATGGTGGTCGACTGTGGCCACGGCGCTACTTATCACATTGCGCCGTCGGTTTTCCGCGAGCTGGGTGCTGAAGTGATCACCATGGGCTGTGCCCCGGATGGTCTCAACATCAACGATGGTGTCGGTTCGACTGCACCTGACGCTCTGGTTGCCAAGGTGCTGGAGTGCAAGGCTGATCTGGGGGTTGCCTTTGATGGTGATGGTGACCGTCTGATCATGGTTGACCACACCGGCTATCTCATCGACGGTGATGAAGTGCTCTATATCATCGCGCGCGATGCTCTGCGCAATGGTCGACTCAAAGGCGGTGTCGTCGGCACCCTGATGGCCAACATGGGTCTGGAGCTGGCGCTGCAAACCCTGGGTATCCCGTTTGCCCGTGCCAAGGTGGGTGACCGCTATGTGCTGGAGATGATGGAAGAGAAGGGCTGGCGCATCGGTGGCGAGAACTCCGGCCACATTATCTGTCTGGATCAGACCACTACGGGTGATGGCATCGTGGCTGCCTTGCAGGTGCTTACCGCCATGCGCAGCGCCGAGATGCCGCTGGCCAAGCTGCGCTCCGGCATGAGCAAGTTCCCGCAGGTGCTGGTGAATGTTCGTTTTGCCGAAGGCAAGGATCCGCTGGCCGCTGATGCTGTCATGGCTGAGGTTGCCAAGGTGGAACAGGAGCTGGCTGGTCGTGGTCGCGTACTGTTGCGCAAATCAGGTACCGAACCGCTGATCCGGGTCATGGTCGAAGGGGAGCATGAACAGCAGGTACGTGACATGGCTCAGCGCATCGCCAAGCAGGTTGAATCGGCGTTTTAATGAACAGTCGGGGCGGCTTTTTAGCCGCCCTGGTTGTATCTTGTTCAAACGATTCAAAAATTTAAAAATAGCACTTGTCAGCTGAGCATCCTCTGGATATTATCAGCCCCGCTTTCGCAAGGGAGTTGCCGATGGGACATCGCAAGCCGTTTGTAGCAGCCAACTGGAAGTTGCACGGTAGTAGGTCGCAGTTAGAGCAGTTTACGAGTCAGTGCCTAAACGGCGTTGACGGAAAAGTAGATGTGGTTCTCTGTCCTTCCCATGTGCATCTCGACTTTAGCGCTTCACTGCTTAATGAGCAGAAGGTAATAAAGTTGGGGGCTCAGAATGTGAGTCAGCACGCGGCTGGCGCTTACACCGGAGAAATCTCGTGTCAGATGCTGGTTGAGGCAGGGTGTCGTTACGTATTGGTAGGGCACTCCGAGCGCAGGCGTCTCTTTGGTGAGACCAGTTTTATCGTCGCAGAGAAGTTTGCGGCAGCCAGAGCGGCAGGCTTGATTCCCATCCTCTGTTTAGGTGAATCAGGCGCGGCAAGGCAGGCGAGAAGAGCCTTCGAGGTGATCGCTGAAGAGCTGGATATCGTCATAGAGAAAAATGGCGCGATGGCTTTCGATAATGCTATCATCGCCTACGAGCCGATTTGGGCTGTAGGTACAGGTAAATGCGCCACACCCGAGCAGGCACAAGAGGTTCATTCCTTTATACGTGGTCGCTTGGCGGAGGATACTCCGGTAATAGGTGAGAAAGTTAGAATCATCTATGGTGGGAGCGTAACGCCGAGCAACGCGAGAGATTTGTTTGCACAGCCCGACATTGATGGCGGACTGATTGGCGGAGCAAGCCTCGATAGCGATGCGTTTTTAGGAATTGTTGAAGCGGCAAAGGGTGCAAGTTAAATGTACGAGATTCTTTTAGTCGTTTATCTGCTGGTTTCACTGGCCCTGATTGGTCTGGTGATGATTCAGCAAGGTAAAGGGGCTGATATGGGCGCCTCCTTCGGCGCAGGAGCATCGAACACAGTATTCGGCTCCGGTGGTTCAGGCAGTTTCCTGACCCGAACAACAGCAATTTTGGCTACTCTGTTTTTCGTTATCAGCCTGGTGCTTGGATCTATGTCCAGCAATAAGGTAAAGCAGGGTAGTGAGTGGGAAAATCTGCAACAAACCCAACAGGTTGAGCAGACCAAAGCGCCAGTGAAGAAAGATACTGACGTTCCCGAGTAAGAGTTTTGCCGTGGTGGTGGAATTGGTAGACACGCTATCTTGAGGGGGTAGTGCTCTAGGGTGTGCGGGTTCGAGTCCCGCCCACGGCACCAATTAAGCAGTGAGCTCGGGAAACCGAGTGTATTATAGCCAGTCAGTCTTGTATCGAGAGAGTGAAGTGGCTATAATCTCGCACGATTTCGGACGCGGGGTGGAGCAGCATGGTAGCTCGTCGGGCTCATAACCCGAAGGTCGTCGGTTCAAATCCGGCCCCCGCAACCAAATTTCACGCATTTCCTACGCTCAGGAAGGCGGTCGCTGCGAGGCGACAATCAGGGTAAAGCGCCAAGCCCCGATTTGACATCGGGGCTTTTTGTTATGTGCAATTTACTCTGAATCGATATCTATCTGGGCTTTATGCCCTTTTTTTGTTTTTCGGAGGGTGACTTTGGCTACGTTGGAACAACGTTTGACCGATCTGCTCGAGGCTCCGGTCGTTGCCTTGGGTTTTGAACTTTGGGGTATTGAGTTTATCCGCGCGGGTAAACACTCCACCTTGCGTGTCTATATCGACGGCGAGCAGGGTGTGACTGTCGAGAACTGTGCTGAGGTCAGCCATCAGGTTGGCGCCATCATGGACGTCGAAGATCCCATCACCGAGGAGTACTACCTCGAGGTATCCTCCCCAGGCCTGGATCGTCCCCTGTTCAAGGTTGCCCATTTCGAAAAATACGTTGGCCAAGAGGCGGCGGTAACGCTTCGGATGGCAACAAACAACCGCCGCAAGTTCAAAGGCGTAATCAAAGCTGTGCAAGGCGACATGATCACCCTGACAGTAGATGGTAAGGACGACGTGTTGGCTTTCACCAATATCCAAAAAGCGAACATAGTGCCGAACTTTGGTTAACGAGGCTATCGGATATGAATAAAGAGATTTTGCTGGTCGTTGACGCAGTATCCAACGAGAAAGCGGTACCCCGCGAGAAGATCTTCCAGGCTCTGGAAACCGCGCTGGCGACTGCGACCAAGAAGAAATATGAAGGCGAGATTGAAGTTCGGGTCGAAATCGATCGCAAGACTGGTGACTACGACACTTATCGCCGCTGGGTAGTCATTGCGGATCAAGCCGCGATGGAGAACCCCTATGCTGAAATCACCCTGGAAGCGGCGCAGATCGATCAGCCGGAAATCCAGATCGGTGAGTATGTTGAAGACCAGATCGACTCTGTAACCTTCGACCGCATCACTACCCAGACCGCCAAGCAGGTTATCGTGCAGAAAGTGCGCGAAGCCGAGCGTTCACAAGTAGTTGATCAGTTTAAAGATAAAGAAGGCACCATCATCAGTGGTGTGGTCAAGAAGAGTAACCGCGACAACGTCATCCTGGATCTGGGCAGCAATGCTGAAGCCGTGATCTTCCGTGATGACATGCTGCCGCGTGAAACCTTCCGCCCGGGTGACCGTGTCCGTGGCCTGCTCTATGCAGTGCGTCCGGAAGCCCGTGGTTCCCAGCTGTTTGTCAGCCGTTCCAGCCCGGACTTCCTGAAAGAGCTGTTCCGTATCGAAGTACCGGAGATCGGTGAAGAGATGATCGAAATCATGGGCGCTGCCCGTGATCCGGGTTCCCGCGCCAAGATCGCGGTGAAGACCAACGATCGTCGTATCGACCCGATCGGTGCCTGTATCGGTATGCGTGGTGCCCGTGTGCAAGCTGTCTCCGCAGAGCTGAGCGGTGAGCGCGCCGACATCGTGCTGTACGATGACAACCCGGCCCAGTACGTGATCAATGCCATGGCGCCTGCCGATGTGGCCTCCATCATCGTTGATGAAGACAACCACACCATGGATATCGCCGTGGAAGCTGCCAACCTGGCTCAGGCCATCGGTCGCAATGGTCAGAACGTGCGTCTGGCCTCCCAGCTGACCGGTTGGGAGCTGAATGTGATGACCGTTGAGGACATGCGTGCCAAGCACCAGGCCGAAAACGACCGCATCATGAACCTGTTCACCAGCACCCTGGATATCGACGACGATTTCGCCGGGCTGCTGATGGAAGAGGGCTTCTCGACCCTAGAAGAGATCGCCTTCGTACCGGTCAACGAGTTGCTGGCTATTGACGGTCTGGATGAAGACATGGTCGAAGAGCTGCGCAAGCGTGCCAAAGATGCCCTGACTACCCAGGCGCTGGCCAAAGAGGAGTCCTTTGATGGCGTCGAGCCGTCCGAAGAGCTGCTCAATCTGAACGGTCTGAGTCGTGAACTGGCATACGCTCTGGCGGGCCGCGGCGTGGGCACCCTGGAAGATTTGGCTGAGCAAGGTATTGATGACCTTGCTGGTATTGAAGGGCTGACTGCCGAGAAGGCGGGTGAGCTCATTATGGCTGCTCGCAATATCTGTTGGTTCGGAGAAGAGCAGTCTTAAGTAAGATCAAACGGAGGAAAATGAATGGCAGAAGTATCAGTCAAACAACTTGCCACTGACATCGACACACCGGTTGATCGTCTTCTCCAGCAGTTTGTCGATGCCGGTATCAGCAAGAGCAAGGCCGACGACATGGTCAGCGAGTCTGAAAAGCAGACTCTGCTGGCACACCTGAAGAAACAGCATGGAGGTGACGAGGTCGCCGCTCCTGCCCGCATGACTTTGCAGCGCAAGACCAAGAGCACCATCAGTGTTCAGGGAACCGGCGGCAAGAACAAAGAAGTGCAGGTGGAAGTTCGCAAATCTCGCACCTATGTAAGACGCTCGGCGCTGGAAGAAGAACAGCGTCAGGCGGAAGCCGAGGAAACAGCGCGTTTGGAAGCAGAAGAAAAAGCTCGTCGCGAGGCCGAAGAGAAGGCTCGCCTCGAAGCTGAAGAGAAGGCTCGCCGTGAGGCTGAGCAGGCTCGTCGTGAAGCTGAGGAAAAGGCGCGGATCGAGGCACAATCAAAGGCTCGACAGGCTTCACAGCCCGCCAAAGCAGCCAGTAGCACAGCTCAGCAAGAGGCAGAAAAGATGGCCAAGCGCGAAGCAGAAGAACTGAAGCGCCAACAGGAACAAACAGCTTTGAAAAAAGCTGAAGAACTCGCCGCGAAGAAAGCCGAAGAGGCTCGTCTCATGGCGGAACAGAACGCAGCCCGCTGGGCTGAAGAAGAGGCCGCTCGCGCCAAAGAGAGCAGCGACTACCATCTGACCACCAACAAGCATGCGCAAGCCGCAGAAGACGAGTTGGATCGGAAAGAAGAGACCAGCCGTCGTACTGCCGCTGCCGCTGTCAAGGCCCCGAAAAAGGCGGGTCGTCGCGATGATGATCGCAATGATCGCAACTCCCGTGATCCGCGTGCCCGTAAAGGCAAACGTGGCAAGGTCGCTACCCCGAACGCCATGAAGCACGGCTTCAACAAGCCGGCTGCCGTGGTGAACCGTGACGTTGTCATCGGTGAGACCATCACCGTGGCCGAGCTGGCCAACAAGATGGCCGTCAAGGGCGTTGAAGTCATCAAGGCGATGATGAAGATGGGGGCCATGGCCACCATCAACCAGGTGATCGACCAGGAGACCGCTCAGCTGGTCGCCGAGGAGATGGGTCACAAGGTTGTGCTGCGTCGCGAGAACGAGCTGGAAGAGGCGGTACTGTCCGATCGTGACGAGACCTCCGAAGCCAAGCCCCGTGCACCGGTCGTGACCATCATGGGTCACGTTGACCACGGCAAGACCTCGCTGCTGGACTACATTCGTAAAGCCAAGGTTGCTGCTGGCGAGGCCGGTGGTATTACCCAGCATATCGGTGCTTACCACGTTCAGACCGATAGCGGCATGATCACCTTCCTGGATACTCCGGGTCACGCGGCGTTTACCTCCATGCGTGCTCGCGGTGCCAAGGCGACCGACATCGTTGTTCTGGTCGTTGCTGCTGACGACGGCGTGATGCCGCAAACCATCGAAGCTATCCAGCACGCCAAGGCTGCCGGTGTGCCGCTGGTTGTGGCAGTCAACAAGATCGACAAGCCGGAAGCGGATCCGGATCGCGTCAAGACCGAGTTGGCTCGTTACAACGTCATGTCCGAGGATTGGGGTGGAGACTGCCAGTTCGTGCACGTATCTGCCAAGTCCGGTCAGGGTATCGACGATCTGCTGGAAGCCATCCTGATCCAGGCTGAAGTACTGGAGCTGAAAGCGGTGGTTGACGGTATGGCCAACGGCGTCGTGATCGAATCCTTCCTGGATAAAGGTCGTGGTCCGGTTGCTACCGTACTGGTACAAGAAGGTACTCTGCGTCAGGGCGACATCGTTCTGTGTGGTCTCGAGTACGGCCGTGTTCGCGCCATGCGTGACGAACTGGGTCGCGAGATCAAGGAAGCGGGTCCGTCCCTGCCGGTGGAAATCCTGGGTCTCTCCGGCGTTCCCTCTGCCGGTGACGAAGCCACCGTTGTCCGTGACGAGAAGAAAGCCCGTGAAGTGGCGCTCTACCGTCAAGGCAAGTTCCGCGAAGTCAAGCTGGCTCGCCAGCAGAAGGCCAAGCTGGAAAACATGTTCGCTAACATGACCGAGGGCGAAGTGTCCGAAGTGAACGTGGTGATCAAGGCCGACGTACAAGGTTCTGTGGAAGCGATCTGCGATGCGCTGGTCAAACTCTCCACCGACGAAGTGAAGGTGAAGATCGTGGGTTCCGGCGTAGGTGGTATCACCGAAACCGACGCGACCCTGGCTGCCGCTTCCAGCGCCATCCTGGTTGGTTTCAACGTCCGTGCCGACGCGTCTGCGCGCAAGGTTATCGAATCCGAGAGCCTGGATCTGCGTTACTACTCCGTCATCTATGACCTGATCGACGAAGTGAAGCAGGCCATGAGCGGCAAGCTGGCCCCAGAGTATCGTCAGGAAATCATCGGTCTGGCTGAAGTGCGTAGCGTCTTCAAGTCTCCGAAGTTCGGCGCCGTTGCCGGCTGTATGGTTACCGAAGGTGTGGTCAAGCGTTCCAACCGTATCCGCGTTCTGCGTGACAACGTGGTTATCTATGAAGGCGAGCTGGAATCCCTGCGCCGCTTCAAGGATGACGTCAACGAAGTTCGCAACGGCTACGAGTGTGGTATCGCGGTCAAGAACTACAACGACGTGCGCGAAGGCGACCAGATCGAAGTTTACGAGACTGTTGAAATCCAACGGACTCTGTAAGCCGAGAGTTAGACAAAATAGGGGGCCGCGGCCCCCTTTTATCGCAGGATAGAATATGGCCAGAGAATTCAGCCGGACCCGTCGGGTCGGACAGCAGATCCAGCGTGAAATCGCGCTGATCCTGCAGCGCGAGGTGAAAGACCCGCGCATCGGCATGGTGACCGTTTCCGATGTGGAAGTGTCCCGTGACCTCAACTATGCCAAAATTTACGTCACCTTCTTGCAGCTGGAAAATGATGCCGAGCGCATCAAGGAAGGCTTGCAGGGTCTGACCGAAGCAGCCGGATATATCCGTAGTCTGCTGGGCAGTGCCATGCGTCTGCGCGTGGTGCCCGAGCTGCGTTTCTACTACGACCAGACCCTGGTCGAGGGGATGCGTCTCTCCAACCTGGTGACCAAGACTGTGCGTGAAGACAAGCGCCGCATGGCCGAATCCGGCCGTGACGAAGAAGCTGAATCCGCACCGGATGACACGACTGAGGATAAAGCCTGAGATGACCCGAAGACGTCGTTTCAAGGGCCGTGATGTGCACGGCATTCTGCTGCTGGACAAGCCGACCGGCCTGACCTCCAACGATGTGTTGCAGAAGGTCAAGCGGATTTACAACGCTGCCAAGGCCGGTCATACCGGGGCGCTGGATCCGCTGGCGACCGGCATGCTGCCGATTTGCCTCGGTGAGGCCACCAAGTTCTCCCAGTATCTGCTGGAAGCGGACAAGCGCTATGAGGTGACCGCCAAACTGGGCGAGCGCACCAACACCAGCGACTCCGATGGTGAGGTGGTCTCCACCCGTCCGGTGAACGTGGCTGTCGGTACCCTGATCGAGGCGCTGGACCAGTTCCGCGGCCCCATCATGCAGGTGCCGTCCATGTACTCCGCGCTCAAGCACAACGGCCGTCCGCTCTACGAATATGCCCGCGAAGGCATCGAGATTGAGCGTGAAGCCCGTCCCATCACCGTATTCGAGCTCAAACTGCTGAGTTTCGAAGGTGATGAAGTGCGCCTTGAAGTGCACTGCAGCAAGGGCACCTATATCCGCTCTCTGGTGGATGATCTGGGTGAAGTGCTGGGTTGTGGCGCCCACGTGACCCAGTTGCGCCGTACCCAGGTGGCCAGCTATCCGTACGAGCGGATGCTGACTCTGGAGCAGCTCGAGTGTATTTTCGAGCAGGCCAAGGCCGAGAGCATCCCGCCGCGCGAGCAGCTGGATCCCCTGTTGCTGCCGATGGATACTGCCGTGGCAAGCTTGCCCGAGGTGAACATGCTGGCTGTTGTGGCTGCCTATGTGAATCAGGGCCAGGCCGTGCAGGTGGCGGGTGCGCCGCACAGCGGTCAGGTTCGTATGACGGTCGGCCCGGAGCGCGAGTTCATCGGGGTTGGCGAGATTGATGATGATGGCCGCGTCGCCCCCAAGCGACTGGTACGTTATCACGACGAGGAGTGATCCTCAGGCGGTATCGGCGTGCTCTTTCCCTCTCTCGCTTCTTTCTCGTTGCGAAAATGGGCAGGGACGATTATCATACCGCCCTCATTTCACGGCTGAATTAGAGATTGGCTGTGAACCTTTAAACACTCTACTGGAGTAATACCATGTCTCTAAATGCTGAGATCAAAGCTCAAATCGTTGCCGAGCACGCTCGTGGCGCCAACGACACCGGTTCCCCCGAAGTGCAAGTTGCCCTGCTGACTGCCCAGATCAACCATCTGCAAGGTCACTTCAAAGAGCACTCCAAGGACCACCACGGTCGTCGCGGTCTGCTGCGCATGGTTTCCCAGCGTCGTAAGCTGCTGGACTACCTGAAGCGTAAAGATTCCGAGCGTTATGCTGCTCTGATCGCCAAGCTGGGTCTGCGTCGTTAATCGACCATCAGATTTCGCGAAAAGGGGAACCTCCGGGTTCCCCTTTTTTATTGCTCTTTAGCGGCTTGTTGCCATCCTCACAGAATTTGTGTCGCCGCTTACCTTTTGCATCGAATCAAGTATACTTGTGCGCGAATTTAAAGAGCCAAATTGTAAAAAGGAAATTCACGTGAATCCTATTGTTAAGTCATTCCAGTACGGTCAACACACCGTCACACTGGAAACCGGTGTGATGGCCCGTCAAGCCACTGCGGCCGTTATGGTCAGCATGGACGATACCTGTGTATTTGTGACCGTCGTAGGCAAGAAAGAGGCCGATCACGGCCGTGATTTCTTCCCGCTGACCGTCAACTACCAGGAGCGTACCTATGCTGCTGGTCGTATCCCGGGTGGTTTCTTCCGTCGTGAAGGCCGTCCGAGCGAAGGCGAGACCCTCATCTCCCGTCTGATCGACCGTCCAATTCGTCCGTTGTTCCCGGAAGGCTTCTTCAATGAGGTTCAGGTGGTTGCCACCGTCATGTCCGTGAATCCGGCAGTCTCCCCCGATATCGTTGCCATGATCGGCGCCTCTGCTGCGCTGGCCATCTCCGGCATTCCGTTTGGCGGCCCGATCGGTGCTGCTCGCGTGGGTTACATGAACGGTCAGTATGTGCTGAACCCGACCACCACCGAACTGCCACAGAGCGATCTGGATCTGGTTGTTGCCGGTACTGCCAACGCCGTACTGATGGTTGAGTCCGAAGCGGCCATCCTCTCCGAAGAGGTGATGCTGGGCGCCGTGGTATACGGTCACGAGCAGATGCAGACCGTTATCAACGCCATCAACGAATTTGCCGCTGCCGTCGGCACCAAGCCGTGGGACTGGACTCCGCCTGTCGTCAACGAAGCGCTGAAAGCCAAGGTTGCCGAGCTGGCGAGCGCCGAGCTGGGTGAAGCCTACCGCATCACCGAGAAGGCTGTTCGTTACGAAACCATCGCGGCCATCAAGGGTCGTGTGGTTGAGCAAGTTATCGCTTCCGGCGTGGAAGAAGATGCCAAGAAGATCGGCGAAGAGTTCCACAGCCTGGAAAGCCGCATCGTTCGTGGCCGCGTAGTGCGTGGTGAGCCGCGTATCGATGGTCGCGATCCGGAAATGATCCGTGCCCTGTCTGTCGCTACCGGCGTATTGCCCCGTGCTCACGGTTCTGCCCTGTTCACTCGTGGTGAAACCCAGGCTATGGTCGTTGCGACCCTGGGTACCGAGCGTGACGCCCAGAACATCGACGAGCTGACCGGCAACCGTGCCGATCGCTTCATGCTACACTACAACTTCCCGCCATACTGCGTCGGTGAGACCGGCATGATGGGTAGCCCGAAGCGTCGTGAAATCGGTCACGGCCGTCTGGCCAAGCGCGGCGTTGCTGCCGTGATGCCGAGTGCTGCCGAGTTCCCGTACGTGGTGCGCGTGGTGTCTGAAATCACTGAATCCAACGGCTCCTCCTCCATGGCGTCTGTCTGTGGTTCCTCTCTGGCGCTGATGGATGCCGGTGTGCCGATCAAGGCTTCCGTCGCCGGTATCGCCATGGGTCTGGTGAAGGAAGAAGAAGGTTTCGTCGTGCTGTCCGACATTCTGGGTGACGAAGATCACCTGGGCGACATGGACTTCAAAGTAGCCGGTACCACCGAAGGTGTGACCGCGCTGCAAATGGACATCAAGATCGAAGGCATCACCAAAGAGATCATGGAGATTGCGCTGAAGCAAGCTCGTGGTGCTCGTCTGCACATCCTGAAAGTGATGGATGAAGCAATCCAGGCTCCCCGTGCCCAGATCTCCGATTTCGCACCGCGTATCCACACCATCAAGATCAATCCTGAGAAGATCAAGGACGTGATCGGTAAGGGTGGTTCCGTGATCCGTGCGCTGACCGAAGAGACCGGCACCAACATCGAGTTGGACGATGACGGTACTGTACGTATCTCCGCTGTGGCCAACGAAGCTGCCATGGAAGCGATCCGTCGCATTGAGGCCATCACCGCCGAGATCGAAGTGAACCGCATCTATGAAGGTAAAGTTGTCCGTCTGGCCGATTTCGGTGCATTCGTCAACATCCTGCCGGGCAAAGATGGTCTGGTACACATCTCCCAGATCACCGATGCTCGCGTTCAGAACGTGGCTGACCACCTGACTATCGGTGACGTGGTCAAGGTGAAGGTACTGGAAGTGGACCGTCAGGGCCGCGTACGTCTCTCCATCAAGGAAGCGAACGCTCCGACTGATGCAGCCCCGGCTGCTGATGCTCCGGTTGCTGCCGAAGCGCCTGCCGCAGAGTAATCTGTCCTCCTGAACCGGATTCTCCGGTTGCAGTAAAAAGTCCGGCGCCCTTTGGGGCGCCGGACTTTTTTATGCGCTCAGGCTCATCACGCCGAAGTTGGCTCTCTGCTCAGGATGTGGTGGGCATTGCCGGAGCCTCAAGAGGTCAGGTTAGAAAAGTGTTGCGAAGGGGGAGGGAGAACGGTGTGGGAGAAAGGAGCCTGAGGATTCAGGCTCCTGATAAGGATCAGGCCTCGTTGGCGTGGGCCTTCTGACACCCTTCGACGGCGTGAGCAATCAGTTCCAGTGCGCTCTGGTCGCACGGTGGCAACTCGGCCTCGCACTTGTTGATAGGGGTAACACGATCGCCCCACTTGATGATGGCTGCGCCCCAGGTCAGGCCGGCACCGAAGGCGGCAGTCAGCAGATAGGAATTCGGCTTGACGCGCCCCTGCTCCAGCGCTTCGCACAGGGCGATAGGTACGGTAGCGGCGGAGGTGTTGCCGTAGTTTTCGATGTTGACCATCACCTTCTCCATCGGCGCATTCATCCGTTTGGCGAGGGTCTCGATGATGCGGATATTGGCCTGGTGCGGCACGATCAGGTCGACCTGCTCCGGCGCAATACCGGCCTGCGCCAGCACAGTGCTGGTGGCCTCACCCATGCCGCGCACAGCACGTTTGAAGATCTCCGGCCCTTCGAAGTTGAAGGTGAACAGGCCATCGATATCGGCAAAACGCACCCGGTCGGTACCGAAGTTCGGTACATGCAGGATCTCCCGCGCTTCGCTGTCGCAACCCAGCTTGTTGGCGATCAGGCCACACTCCTGCTCGCTTGCCTCTATCACCACGGCACCGGCACCATCGCCAAACAGTACGGCGGTATCGCGGCGTGCCCAGTCCAGCAGGTAGGTGAGGCGCTCGGCGCCAATCACCAGCACCTTCTTCATCATGCCAGTCTGCACCAGCGAGGTAGCGACGGAGAGGGAGTAGACGAAACCGGTGCAGGCCGCGTTGAGGTCAAACACGGCGGCGTTGACGGCGCCCAGCTTCTTTTGCACCGCAGAGACGGCACTTGGCAGCAGGTTGTCCGGGGTGGCGGTGGCCAGGATGATGCCATCGAGATCGCTGGCTTCCAGACCGGCGCAGGCCAGTGCGCGGCGACCGGCCAGGGTGGCGAGATCCGAGGTGCTGACATGGGAGATCCGGCGGGCCTTGATGCCGGTGCGCGGATAGATCCACTCGTCTGATGTATCCATGATGGTGCTGAGGTCGTCGTTGGTCAGCACGGAGGGAGGCAGGCATTTGCCCCAGCCGGTGATATTGGCGTATTTCATCTTGTTACCGCTTCTCAAGTGGATCGCCCGCGGGCGGAAAATCGTGCAATTATGCCGTACGAGACAACCACTGTCATCTTGTGGTCATGGTTATGTGCGGGGTGCTCAGCTGTGCCATCTAGTCGCAAAGGGCTGCAACGCGCTGAACATGGCAGGAAATTTCGCTTAAAGCGCGGGACTCCTCTGCCCTAAGATAGGCATTTCGCCACCGATGAGGGTATCTCCTTGCTCAGAGCCAATCTCAACTTGTTGCCGACCCTCAAGGTGCTGCTGGAGACCCGCAATATCAGCCGCGCCGCCGAGCGTCTGCACCTGAGTCAGCCCTCCATCAGCAAGCAGCTTGCCCAGTTGCGCAGCGAGTTTGATGACGAGTTGCTGGTGCGAGAGGGGCAACGCTGGCTGCTGACGCCACGGGCCGAACAGTTGGCTGCCCAGCTGGCGGATTCTCTCGGTGCGCTGGAGCGGCTCTACGAGGCGCCCGGGTTTGACCCGAGCCGCTGCGAGCGGGTATTTCGGCTCGCCTCTTCTGATTATGTGGCTCAGCATATCCTGCCTGATATCTGCGCCGCGCTCGCCAAAGAGGCGCCGTTGGCGGCGCTGGAGTACAGCCTGTGGGACAAGCGTCAGCTGCCGCAACTGTGGCAGTCGGAGCTGGATCTGGTCTCCACCATCACCGAGCAGGTACCGGAGCAGATCCGTGGTCTGCATCAGGGGGAAGATCGGCTGGCGGTGCTGATGGGATGTCACCACCCGCTGGCAGGCAAGACGCTTAATCTCGATGACTATCTCGCCTGGCCTCACCTGCAGGTGAGTGGCGGTGGCGACAAGGACAGCCCGGTGGAGCAGGTGTTGGCGCCGCAGGGACTGAGTCGGCGCTGGTTTGCCAGAGTTCCCTTCTTTCAGGCGGCAGTGGAGGTGTTGCTGCGCACCGATTGCCTGATGACCACCCCGGCCCATATCGCCTGGCAGCTCTCCTGTGGCCATGAGCTCACCTTTGTCGATCTGCCCTTTGCTACCCGCGACCAGCAGTATCATCTGCTGTGGCATCAGCGCCACCATCAGGATCCAGCCCACCGCTGGTTTCGCGAGCTGGCCTACCCCTTCCTGCGGGATCATCTGCAACGCACCGTTGGCGAGAGTCGCAAGCTGCTCGATCTCGGCGGTTAGCCCCGGTCAGTTGTGTGGCGTTATAGCCATGGGTTATGGAATCTATTCATAACTTTCACTACTGGCATAATGGCTCAGCCCGTACCCTGAGTGCAGGTCATCATATCGAGCACAAAAGAGGAAAAGCATGGAACTGACGAGTTGGCTGGCACTGGCCGCAATCTGCGTGATGGGGGCCATCAGCCCGGGGCCGAGTCTGGCGCTGATCATCCGCAACACGGTGCAGGGCGGGCAGGGGCATGGCGTCGCTACTGCGCTTGGCCACGGCCTCGGGGTTGGTATCTATGCGCTGGTCACGGCGCTCGGCCTTTCCATTTTGATCACCCAGACACCGATCCTGTTTGATCTGATCCGCTACGGCGGCGCCGCGTTTCTTGCCTGGCTCGGGGTGAAAGCCCTGCTGGCAAAACCAGCCAGTGACGAAGGGAATGAAGAGGTACATCAGTTGCGCGGTCGGCAAGGGGCCTTTGAAGGTTTTATGGTTGCCTTCCTTAACCCCCAACTGGCGGTTTTCTTCATCGCTCTGTTCAGCCAGTTTGTGCGGGCTGATACCGGCTGGAGCGAAGGGGGCATCATGATGCTCACCGCGGGCGGGCTCGATGCCGTCTGGTACGTGCTGGTGGCGCTGGTGCTCTCCCGCGGGCCGGTGCTGGCGTGGCTTAAAGCCAAATCCTTTGTGATCGACAAGGTGAGCGGCCTGGTGCTGCTCGGGCTGGCGCTCAAGGTGGTTATCTAATCCTGTATTTTGCGGATACCTTAAGCGGGATCAAGGCACGCGGGTGGTGAATGGGCTAGAGTAGCGCCCATTTGCTGTCCGCCCTGATCCCGAGACCATGCACCAGAACAAGCACCCATTAAGCCACAATAACCGGTTGGAGCTGCTGGCTCCGGCCAAGAACCTCGCCTACGGCATAGAAGCCATCAACCATGGTGCCGATGCCGTCTACATGGGTGGCCCTGCCTTCGGCGCCCGCAGTGCGGCGGGCAACTCCATCGAGGATATCGAGGTGCTGGCGCGCCACGCCCACCGTTTCGGTGCCCAGGTCTTTGTCGCCTTCAATACTTTGCTGCACGATCACGAGCTGGAGCAGGCCCGGCGGCTGACCCACCAGATCTACGAAGCCGGTGCCGATGCGCTGATTGTGCAGGATATGGGGCTGCTGGCCCTCGATCTGCCACCCATCGCGCTTCATGCCAGTACCCAGACCGACAACCGCACGCCGGAGAAGGTGAAGTTTCTGCAGGATGTGGGCTTCTCTCAGGTGGTGCTGGCGCGCGAACTGTCGCTGGCGCAGATCCGCGAGATCAGTGCAGCGACCAATGTGCAGCTGGAGTTCTTTATCCACGGCGCGCTCTGCGTCTCCTACAGCGGCCAATGCAATATCAGCCACGCCCGTACCGGCCGCAGTGCCAACCGCGGTGAATGTGCCCAGCTCTGCCGTCTGCCCTGCTCGCTGCAAAAGCCGGATGGTGAAGTGCTGGTGGCCGACAGTCACCTGCTGTCCCTCAAGGATATGGATCAGACTGACAACCTGGAGGCTTTGATTGAGGCGGGGATCCGCTCCTTCAAGATTGAAGGGCGTCTCAAGGGGCTCGATTACGTCAAGAACGTCACTGCCTGGTATCGCCAGAAGCTGGACGCCATTCTCGACAGCCGCTCCGATCTGGTGGCCGCCTCTGCGGGTCGTTGCAGCTACAGTTTCACGCCTGACCCCAAGAAGAGCTTCAACCGCGGCAGCACCGATTACTTCCTCCATGGCCGCCAGCAGGGGATCGACTCCACCAAAAGCCCGAAATATGTGGGCGAACCGCTGGGGCGTGTCACCAGGGTGACCCGTGACGGTATCGAGATCGATGGCAAACAGGTCACCCTCAACAACGGCGACGGTTTGGGCTTCTTCAAGCCGAACAACGAGCTGGTGGGGATGCGCCTCAACAAGGTCGAAGGTAAGCAGTTACTCCTGTCAGAACGAATGCCGGGGCTAAAGGTCGGGACCGAAATCTACCGCAACCACGATCAGGCGTTCAGCAAGATGCTGGAGAAGGCGAGCGCGGATCGCCGCATCCGGGTCGATATGGTGCTGGCAGAGTGCGATGAGGGCGTGAGCCTCACGCTCACCGACGAGCAGGGCATCAGTGCCGCAGTGATCTTGCCTTGCGACAAACAGCCTGCCGACAATCCTGAGCGGGCGCTGCAACAGGCGCGTGATCAGCTTGGTAAACTCGGCAATACCCTGTTTGTGGCGCGCAAGATTGAGTTGGCATTCACTCACCCGCTGTTTATCGCTGCATCACAGCTCAACGGTTTGCGCCGGGATGGCATCGCCGCGCTGGAGGCGGCGCGGGTGGCCAGCTACCAGCGTCCCGAGCGACGGATCGCCCTGCGGGATATCAGCTATCCCCAGCACCGTCTCTCCTACCTTGGCAATGTGCTGAACAGCGCGGCCGAGCAGTTCTTCCGCGAACACGGGGTGGAGCGGATTGCTCCCGCCTATGAGGCGAACAAGGAGGAGCGTGAAGTGGTGCTGATGATCACCAAGCATTGCATCCGCTATAGCCAGAACCTCTGCCCGAACGAGGTGCCAGGTCTCAAGGCCGAGCCGCTGGAACTCAAGATGGGTAAAGACACCTTCCGCCTGCGTTTTGACTGTAACCGCTGCGAAATGCATGTGATGGGCAGCCTGAAACGCTGATCAATGAGCCCCTTTCTCCATCCGGAAAGGGGCAATTTTATATCGCAGGTTCTCTACCCACCTTCCTTTAATTGCCCCTCTCCAGCGCCAGCAGTGCTTTTTTGATCTCCAATCCCCCCGCATAGCCGGTCAGGCTGCCGTTTTGGCCGATCACCCGATGGCAGGGAACGATGATCGAGAGCGGATTGCGGCCGTTCGCCGCGCCCACTGCCCGCACCGCATCGGGTTTGCCGATGGCGCGGGCAATATCGCTGTAGCTGCGGGTTTCGCCGTAGGGGATGTCGCACAGCGCTTGCCACACCGCCTGCTGAAAGGCAGTACCACGGGCGGCAAGGGGCAGGGAGAAGCGCTGCAAGCGACCGGCAAAATAGGCGTCAAATTCGGCGAGGAAGGGGGCCAGTGCTCCGTGATCTTGCTGCCAGCCACTCATATCGGGCAGTGCCCGCAGGCCCGCCACAAAGTCTACGTGCACCAGACCGGATTCATTGATGGCGACCAGCAGCTCGCCGCAGCGGGTCGGCAGGATATCGTAGCGGATCATGGGGTTATCTCCTGTTGTTGGTTATCCGGCTGGTTTTCGTTGCCAGTGGCATGGATCAGAAAATCGGGCGCTGCACTCATGGCATGCCACAGCCAGCTGGCCGCATAGCTGCGCCACGGCTGCCATGCTGCGCTTTGCGCCAACACCTCCTTCACCGGCAGCTTGGTGCCGCCTCCGAGTGCCTTTTGCAGTACCAGATCGGAGGCGGGGAAGGCATCGGTATCCAGCCCGCAACGCAGCCGCCAGTAAGCGACCGTCCATGGGCCTATGCCTGGCAGCGCCAGCAACTGCTCGTCACTGGCTGTCGTGAGGGTCAGCTCGCCGCTGGCCAGCGCCAGTGCCACGCCCCGCAGGGTACGAATACGGCTGCCGGGCATGCCGATACCGTCGAGATCGAGTTCGCACAACTGGGCGGGGGTCGGTAGTTGCGCCACCCCGTATTGCGCCTCGGTGCGCGCCACCAATCGCCCGAGTATGGTGATGGCTCCCTTGACCGAGACCTGCTGGCCGACGATGGCGCGCAGCATCACCTCGTATTCGTCCCAGCCACCCGGCAGCCGCACGCCGGGCCAGCGTGTCTGCAAACGGCCCAGTAGCGGATCCTGACCGAGCTGATCGCCGATCCGCTGCATGTCGGCATCGAGATCCCACATCCGGCGCACCCGGTAGAGCAGATCAGGCAGTGCCGCGAGCGGCAGATCATGGACGGTGAGCTGCAGGCTATGCCCCTTGCCTTGCGCGATACGCACCAGCGCGACCTGATCGCCGACCCGATAGCGCCGCTCATACACCTCGCCATCTACCCGCTCCAGCCCCGGGATTGCTCGCAGCCGGTAGAACGCCAGCATGGCCGATACGTCATACGGGGGGCGATAGGGCAATTGCAGCGTCAGGGTTGCGCCGCGCGGCTCCGAGCCTATGTGCTCTGGCGCATGCTCCTCTTGTTGGCGCAGGGTGCGTGGGGCCAGCCCGTAGGCGTTCAGCCAGGCGTCATTGAAGCGGCGGATGCTGGCAAAACCGGCGGTAAACGCGATGTCGGTAATGGGCAGCCCTGTTTCGGTCAGCAGTCGTTTCGCGAGCAGCAGGCGGCGCGTCTGCTCCACCTGTTTTGGCGAGGCGCCGAGGTGCTGCTCGAACTGGCGGCGCAGGGTACGTTCGCTTATCCCTGCCTCAGTGGCCAGTTTGGCGAGCGTTCCCTCCGCCAGCTCGCCGCGATCGATGCGCGCCAGCAGACGTGCCAGTTCAACCGGCAGATCGCCACGGGCGGCGGGGGCCAGCTCGGGGCGGCAGCGCAGGCAGGGGCGCAGCCCATACTGCTCGGCGGCCGCGGCGCTTTGGAAGTAGCGCACGTTGTGCTCGTGCGGTGGCCGTGCCGGGCAGACTGGCCGGCAGTAGATGCCGGTCGAGATGACGCCGGTAAAAAAACGGCCATCAAAGCGAGCGTCGCGGGCGAGCCGTGCGGCGTGACACTGTTCACGGCTGAGGGTGTTGATCACCTCATCCGGTGACGACTCTGGGCTGGGCTTTGCATTCATGGTGTTGGCGGCTTTGCTGGAATAGATGGCAAGAGAGTAAGGGGGCTCGGGGGCCATGACTAGCCAGAAACGGACAGGGATAGCAAAAATTGGCGAAAGGTTTTTTTACTCTTTCCTTGCACGGTTGGGTTTCACTCTTCGCTCCGTTGTTGTCCATTTGGCAATGCTCGGCAGAAGAGCTCATAACGGATGGGGTCGGAGGCTCGATTGGCCTATCTTTATTTGCTTAGCGAGATTAGTGGCGGCGAAAACTGCTTATAAATTAATAAAAGATCACATAATTATCTTTTTTACATTGAATGTGGTGATTTTGTGTTGTTCAATTGAGTCAGTTAATTTCTGGTGATTATTAAGTCATCACATCTGCGGCCCAAGGCCGACCAATAACAACACTTGCCAAGGATGATAAGTGAACGACTGTAAGGCATGGCCCCAT
The DNA here is from genome assembly GCF_049174935.1 of Aeromonas sp. 600886. Lineage (NCBI taxonomy): Bacteria > Pseudomonadati > Pseudomonadota > Gammaproteobacteria > Aeromonadales > Aeromonadaceae > Aeromonas > Aeromonas sp. 600886. The sequence goes on from NZ_JAAKUB010000022.1 coordinate 67,476, forward strand.
TGCCGGGGGTTTAGTCTGATCGAGTTGTTGATCGCCATGACGGTTGTCAGCATTCTCGCAGCCATCGCGTTGCCAGCGTATCAGGGTTATCTGCAACAGGGACGTCGTTACGAAGCACAGCAGCAATTGCTGGAGCAGGCGCTCGCCCTCGAACGTATCTATACCCAACAGGGGCGTTATCCCGCCACGTTTGCCACCCCTTCCAACACGGATTTCTACCAGTTCAGCTACAGCCAGCAAGATGCTGGCGACTATCTGCTCAAAGCCATTCCAACGACGCGACAACAGGATGAATGCGGCACTCTGACCCTCGATCAGACCGGTTATCGCGCGGCCAATCGCCATGACTGCTGGGGATCATAAGATGAACGTGCGCGGATTTACTCTGATTGAGTTGATGATCACGGTCGGCATCGCCGCTATTTTGCTGCTAGTCGGGTTGCCCTCCATGAGTCAGCGCCTCGCGGCCGAACGACTCGATCGCAGTGCGACCGAGCTCGCGTCAGCCTACCGCTTTGCCCGCAGCGAAGCGGTCAAGCTGACCCTGCCGGTGGTACTGCAGGGCACCGAGAACGGTGGCTGGGAGGTGATGGCTGACAGCAAGTTGCTGCGTCAGGCGGCAGCACCTGCTGGCGGCGTGGTGATCAAACCGTTTGAGCCGATCCGGATCGCGCCAACCGGCAGCAGCAGCCACGCCGAGATCACTCTGGCCAATCGCCTCGGAGATCAGCGCGTGCTCTGTGTGGCGCCGAGCGGCCAGCTGCTGCACGGGAGCTGCTCATGAGACACGCCGCACTTGCCCGCCAGCAAGGCTTCAATCTGGTGGAGATCATGGTCTCCATGGTATTGGCGGTGATGGTGTTTCTCGGTCTCGCCAAGGGGCAGGTGGTCTCGTTGCAGCAGGCGCACTATAGCCTGCAGAGTACGTTGGCCACGATTGAGGCGAGCAACAGTGTGGAGCAGATCTGGGGTTCGCTGTGCGAAGTGCAGCGAAAGCCGGAGCGGTTCACCCAGGGCGATTTTCTTGCCCGCTTCACCCTGCACGAGGGCCACCAGCTGGTGCTGCCTAGTCGCTACAGCGACCACTTTGTGGTCGCCATCGAGTGGCGTGATGCGCGGATCTCCGGTGCCAGGCGGGTTGAGCTGAACGCAGGGTTTCCGCCACTATGCTGAACGTTCCCTTCCGACAGCGAGGTGTCAGTCTCGTCGAGCTGATGATCTCCATGGTGCTCGGTCTGATGCTGATGCTGGCGATTTTTGCCGGTTACGTGCCCATCAAGAGCACGGTCGAGCAGAGCAAGGCGTTGGAGCAGGCGAACGAGGTGCTGCGCTTTGCCACTCTCACCTTTACCAACAGCATCAAGCAGGCGGATCAGCTGATAGCGGTCACCCCTGATCGCCTGACGCTGGCTTTCAAGGTAGAGGGGGGCAGTCAGGTGCTCTCCTGCCTTGGCAACCAGAAAACCGCCGATTTTACCGAGCAGTACCGCTTCACGCCGCCGGTACTCAGTTGCGATGACGGGGATGGCCCGCGTCTGTTGCTGGCCCATCTTCAGGATCTTGAATTCGGCCAGCAGGGGGCGCTGGTCAATATCCGTATCTTGCCCGAAGGGCTGCCGAGCTATCTGGCGCCGGGGGTAGAGGTGCAGGTGGCACGCCGCAAGGCGGTCTGGGCGGCAGCACTGGCCACATCCGGTGCAGGGGGAGCAGGATGAACAAGGGATTGCAGGGGCAGCGGGGAGCCGTATTGCTGGTGGTGCTGGTGGTGAGCCTGCTGTCGAGCCTGCTGGTGTTTACCAGCATTCAGGAGAATCAGCTGCAAACCCGCCTGAGCGGCAATTTTCACAAGAAGATCAATGCGCAGCTCAGTGCCGAGCAGGGGATGAACGACAGTTATCGCGCCCTGCATCAGGCGCTCGGCGCCGAACCACGGATAGAGTGGGATCAACTGGTGCAGAAGGTGCCTGGCAAGGGGGAAGGGGCCATGGCGGGCAGCCGCTTTCGCATCGATCAGCTGGATGCCTCTACAGGCAGCAAGTTGGCGTTGCAGAGCCATGGCCGTTATCTGGAGGGCAATGCCAGCCTCAACGCCCTGTTTGCCCTCAAGCGCGAGCCGGGCAATCTCATCTTTCAGGATTCGGTGGTGGCGTGTGAAGGGTTGAGCCTCTCTGGGAGCGGTTTTATCGACAGCTACGATTCGCGCAAGGGGGCGTACAAGGAGTCTGTTTCCGGGACTCTTAATCAGGGGCAGAACGCCAAGGTGGCGACCGTCAGCGACAAGGCCAATGTGGTGCTCGCCGGGCACTCCCCCATCTGGGGTGATGTGCGGGCGACCGGCTCGGTGACCTTGAACGGTTCTTCACCTGTTGCGGGTAATGTACTTGCTGGTGGCGACATCACAATTTCTCCCTCTGATGGGGTCGTCAGGGTTGAGGGCAGCGTAAACGGGAGTGGAAATTTTGCCTTGCAAGGGGGGCATATTGCCGGAGCTGTTGCGATCAATGGTGATGTTTCTATGGGTCATGGCACAAGCATTGCTGACGACAAGTTGAACTATGGTGGGAACGGGGCATTCCTTGATGCCAAGCATCAGAAGTATCTGTATCCCCAATACCGAACTCATCCCAAGCTACCGCCTGTGGCCGGGCAGGTGTGTGACCCGCTCAATGTGGCCGCGTTGCCCAAATCGTTCCTCCCTGCAACGCTGCCCATCAATGGCCCGCTGACGCTCGGGGCCACCCAGCAGATGGTGCTGACCACGGATCCCTCCACCGGCTCGGTCACCAGCAGCAACCAGCAAAAGCCCGGGCTGCCGTTCCCCGGCAAGGGGGATCTGTTTGGCAAGGAGCAGACCGTTTACAAGCTCGACAGCCTCAATATGGGGGCCGATGCCAGTCTCACCATCAAGGGGGATGTGGTGCTGCTGATCGACAAGGATTTCACCATGACAGGCAGCAACAAGTTGACGGTGAGCGAGGGGAGCAGCCTGATCCTGATCGTCAGCGGTAAGGTCGATCTTGGGGCCGGTGCCGAGGTGACGGCAGCCAAACAGGGGCTGACCGCTAGCGGTACGCCCGCTATCTCTATCTATTCCGCGTATAGCGGCAAGGATGGGGTCAAGCTGTCGGGCAATACGCCGCTCTATGCCGCTCTCTATGCCCCGCTCACCGAGATGAAGATCAGCGGAAGTGGCGGTCTGTACGGGGCGGTGCGGGCAAAACACCTGACCGAGAGTGGCGCGGGCGGTGTGCACTATGACGAGGCGCTGGGCATGGCAGATTTGGGGGATGATCAGGGGCCGCCTCCGACACTGGCACTGCGGCAGTGGCACTTTGTGCAGTGAGGCTGGCGAGTCGCTAAAAAGGATCGAATGGGGCGCGCAACTGTGAGATGGTGGAGATCTGTCCACCCAGTTGTTCACTATTGAGGAGTGCTCCATGCCAGGCCCCGCTCGCGCCGGTGCCCTGATCTATGCCAAGGATCCGGGCCTGCTGACCCACTTTTACCGTACCCTGCTGCAGATGGTGGTCTGCAGTCAGGATGAGCAGTTGGTGGTGCTGGAAAACAGCGATATCCAGCTGCTGATCCACGCCATTCCCGAACCTTATGCCGAGCAAGTCGTTATCAAAAGGCCCCCGGAGTTGCGGGAAGAGGGGGCCATCAAGCTGTTCTTCACCGTCTCCAGCCTCGCCTGGGCAGAAGCGAAGGCGGCGGATCTCGGTGGCGGTTTGCTGCCACAGCAGTGGACAGGGCCCGGCTTTGTGGTGCGCAACGCCTTCGATCCTGAGGGCAATATCCTGCAACTGCGCGAGTTGCTGGGTTCCCCTGATCCTCTCTGAATTCTCTCTTTTTACAGCATGGTGGTGGCGTGCTGTGCCATGCACCGCCATAAAAATGAACCGCCATAAAAACGGGGCCCTGTAGTGGTCAACTAAAAAGGGCCCCGTTCTGCTGTTAGCTTACTGCGCTCATTACTTCAGGTAGCGCTGTTCCAGATGCTGGCGAAGCCAGTGCGGGTTGAGCGCTTCACCGGTGGCGCGGCGCACCAGCTCGTCGGTGCTGTGCAGGCTCCCCTGTGACCAGATGTTGCGCCCGAGCCAGCCGAAGATCTCCGGCAAGCGGCCCGCCGCGATCACCTCCCCCATGCTGCCCAGCTCTTTCTCGAGGGCAAAACGCAGCTGGGCGGCATACATGGCGCCCAGGGTGTAGCTCGGGAAGTAGCCGAACGAGCCGTCGGTCCAGTGAATATCTTGCATGCAGCCATTGCGGTAGTTGCCCTTGGTGGAGAGTCCCAGCCACTGCTGCATCTTGGTGTCCCACAGCTCGGGGATGTCGGCCACCTCGATCTTCCCTTCCACCAGATCGCGCTCCAGCTCGTAGCGCAGGATAACGTGGGCCGGATAGGTCACCTCGTCCGCATCGACCCGGATAAAGCCCGGCTCGACCCGGCTGTAGAGCTTGGCCAGATTGTCCGGCGCAAACGCCGCCTGCTCGCCGAAGTGGTGACGAATGCGTGGTGCCAGCAGCGCGAGGAAGGCCGGATGATGCCCCAGCTGCATCTCGCAAAACAGGCTCTGGCTCTCGTGGATCGCCATGGAGCGCGCTTCGGCCACCGGCTGACCCAGCAGATGACGCGGCAACCCCTGCTCGTAACGGGCATGACCGGTCTCGTGCACTATGCCCATCAGGCTGGAGACAAACTCCTGCTCGTTATAGCGGGTGGTGATCCGCACGTCGGTTGGCACGCCGCCACAGAAGGGGTGACTGCTCACATCGAGCCGGCCGTGGGCGAAATCAAAGCCGAGCAGTCCCATCACCTCCTGACCGAGCGCTTGCTGGGTGGGGATGGGGAAGGGGCCTTGCGGCAGCAGCAGGGCATCGCCCTTCTGCTGTTCACTCACGGTCTGGATAAGAGCCGGCAGCCAGCTGGCGAGATCGCCGAAGATCTGATCGAGCCGTGCGCTGGTCATGCCCGGCTCATAGAGGGCCAGCATGGCGTCGTAGGGGCGCACGCCAAGCGCATCGGCCCGCAGCTGCGCTACTTCACGGGAGAGTTTCACCACCTCCTCGAGATTGGGAGCAAAACCGGCCCAGTCGTTGTTCTTGCGCTGGCTGCGCCAGGCGTGCTCGCACTTGCTGCCAGCGAGCGACAGCGCTTCGACCAGCTCACCGGGCAGCAGGCTGGCATCTTGCCACTGGCGCTTGATCTCGCCGAGATTGGCCCGTTGCACTTCATCGAGCGGCTCACTCTCGGCCTTGGCAATCCAGTCGCCCAGCTCGGGAGCGGTGCGCTTCTGGTGGATTAGCAGACCGAGTTCGGCCATCGCTTCGGCGCGGGCATCGTTGCCCCCTTCCGGCATCATGGCCGCCTGATCCCAGCCGCAGATGGCGGCGAGGTGGCTAAAGCGGTGGATCTGCTGCTGATGTTGTTCAAGCTTTTGATATGACATGGGATTGTCCTTGTTATCGTCCCTGATGGTATGCCGCCCCGTACCTGGCATGCTCGGGGCCGTTCGATGCTAACACCGCCGCTGTATAGTTGACCACCTTCATGCAGGCGGGCCAAAGGCGTGGGGGCGAAACGCGGATTAGCCGAGCCGCTTCTGGTGCCGTTCGCGGTTTTCCGCTTTTTTGCGTTCGCTTTTACGCAGCAGCACGTATAGAGCACCGCTGCCGCCGTGGCGACGCTCTGCGCTGTGGATCGCCATGACGGCGGGCAGTTGCGGCAACCAGGCGCTCACATAGCTTTTCAGCAGGGCGCGCGGGGTGCTGCGCTCCCCCTTGCCGTGCAGGATCAGCAGACAGCGGATATCCCGGACTTCACAATCCGCAATGAACTGCACCAGCGTCTGGCGCGCCTCATTGAGGGTTTTCTGGTGCAAGTCCAGGCTGGCCTGAAGCTCGTATTTGCCGAGCCGCAGCTTCTTGTAGACCCCCTCCTGCACCCCATCGCGTTTGAAGCCGACGATTTCGTGCGGATCGCGCATCTCGATGGCCTCCATGGTGAGGTGGTCGAGGGCGAGTTGTTCGGCAGTGGCAGCCTGGCGGCGAGCGAGCTGCGCCTCGGTCGGGGCGGATTTGGCCGCATGGGGATGGATGTTGTCGCTGCGAATGGGCCGCACGTCGGCCACTTCATTCATGAATAGCGAGAGTTCGTCGTTATGAGACACGGCAGGCTCCCCATAAGAAAAAGTGGGGGCCATTATAACGGCCGTAACCGGCACAGAAAAAGGGGAAAGGGGCAGGGGATAAGGGGCGCCCAGCATGGACACTGGTGCAGTCTGGCCCGGGAATCACAGTCGCGAACCATAAAACAGCACAGGCGGTCAGTGTGAGCTGCCGCCTGTGGTCAGAGGATTATTTTCCCTCTTTGGGCTGTTGAGAATGGGGTTGCTGTGAATGAGGCGGTTGCGAGTGCATCACCTTGTAGATGAAGTAGGCCGCGTAAGAGCTGATGAGCAAGAAGGTGCCGATAATCACCAGCATCGACATCAATCCCACGCTGTTGCCAAACATCAGGTCCAGCCAAAAGTCCATTTTATTGCTCCTGTCACCCGGTTGATGACAGGCATGATAAATACCTCTTTGCCCCGTCTGGGATGATCCCGATCAACTCCCTTGCAGGTTGTTTAATAACCAGTGCGATCTGTGATCGTTCTCACTGGACTCCTTGCGACCGAGCCTGCACAGGGCCCGGTGTGGTGAGCGGGGTAATGCGCCACCCCTGCTGCTCCAGCAACGTCAGCAACCCCTGTTCGCCGTAAAGGTGCAGGGCGCCTACCACGATAAAGCTCTCGTTGGGCAGGGTGGACCATTTCTTCAGCCAGTTGTGGTTGCGCTCGGCCAGCAGGGTCTGCTCCATCCAGCTTTGTAGCGCGGGCGGGGCCATCTCCTCCTTGAGCAGATTGATTAGCGTCGCCTCATCTCCCTGCTGCCACGCTTTCATCACGGCGGCGAAACCACTCTCCAGCATCGGTAGCTCATCCAGGGTGCTGGCGAGCATCAGGGTCTGGTTGTCACCCACGCTGGCCAGATAACCGAGCTGCTCCAGCAGGGTCTCAAAGCCCACCACCGGTTTGCCCTCTTTGGCGGCCCGGGTGGCAAAGTGCTGGTCTATCCCGAGTTCACTCTTGAAGTCGGAGCGGGCCATGGCGGCCTGGGTCAGGGTAATGGCGGCAAACCATGGGCGCAGGGTGGCGAGGGTCGCCTCGTCGATGCCATAGCGGGCACCCGCCATCAGGGTGCGTTGATAGAGCTCGGCAGGCAGATGATCCTTGAGCGGTTTGCCATCCACCAGTCGGGTGAGTGAGCCGGTCTGTTGCCACTGATCCGGTGTGATGCTGTTCATGTCCACCTCCATCACCAGTGCGCGACTCTGCAGCCAGGCACGCTCGACTGGCTCGGGCAGAGGATAGAGGGCTGGTTTGCCCGCATGGATGGAGCCCAGCAGCCAGTGTTGCTGGTTGCCCTTGCTCACCCGATAGAACGCGGGATCGGCAAAAGCGTGCAGCGGTAGCAGCAGGCAGAGCAGGAAGGCAAAGAGGGTGCGATGAAATCTCATGGGGATCCTTAATTTGCGCCGGGTGACTTCTCTTGCTGACAATAACTCCTATGATAAGTCCTCATTTCAGATAACCAAGAGGTTTGCCATGCCCCATCTTCGTTTTCGCGCCGTGGCGCTCGAGACCCTGCAACAGGTGAGCGGCCCGCTGCTGGCCGAGCTTTGCGAGCTGACCGGCGGCAAGCCGGAGTTTGTCACCATGGAGCGGATTGATAGCTGCTGGATACGCAACGGCGAGCCAGAGACGGGTTTTCCGTTTGTCGAGCTGTACTGGTTTGAGCGGCCACAAGAGATGCAGGACGCCGCCGCGCGCCTTATCACGCGCCATTTGAAGCAGGTGCTGGGGGAGCAGACCTATGTGGTGGTGCAGGTGATTCCCTTGGTCAAGAGCGCCTACTACAGCAATGGCGAGCACTATTGAAGAGAGGGACAAACCAGGTTGGCGGGACGGGGGACGCCGCTACCCGGCTAACACCACTTGGGCGGCAGGATGCTTGTCGCCAATCACGGGATCAGGCCGATTTGGCCAGCAGTATATCGAGCCAGCGAGTGGGCAATACCCGTCGCAAGAAGGCAAACAGCCGGGTCGGAGTGGTCACTGGATAGCGTGCCTTGGGATGGGCGTGGGTCAGCGCATGGAGCAGCGGCGGGATGCAGGCTTCGCTGGAGAGGGTAAAGCCGCTGGTTGCTCCCTCTTTTTCCAGCCGCGTCAGGGTCTGGCGGTAGGCCGACTGATGACGGCTCTGGGCCGGATCGATGTGCCGCAAGAAGGCGCTGCGGGCATTGGCACGAAAACGGGTATCGATGGGGCCTGGTTCAATCAGGCTGATATGTACCCCGCTACCCGCCAGTTCGAGGCGCAGAGTGTCGCTATAACCTTCCAGTGCAAATTTGCTGGCGTTATAGGCGCCGCGATACTTCATGGCAACCAGCCCCAGAACCGAGCTGTTCTGCACTATCCGCCCCTCTTTGGCCTCCAGCATCGGCGGTAGCACCTGACGGATCAGATGGTGCCAGCCAAACAGGTTGGTATTGAATTGTTCCCTGAGCGCCTCGGTGGGCAGATCTTCCAGCGCCCCAGGTTGGCCATAAGCGCCGTTGTTGAACAGGCCATAGAGGCGCCCGCCTGCCAGATGGAGCGCCGCACTGGCACCCAGCTCGATGGAGGCGGGGTCAGCCAGATCCAGCTGTACCGCCAGCAATCCCTGTTGCTGCAAGCGGGCCACATCTTCCGCCTTGCGCGCCGAGGCAATCACGGTAAAACCGTGCTGCCCGAGCGCCTGTGCGGCGGCGAGGCCAATACCGCTGGAACAACCGGTGATCAAAACAAAACGGGGCATGATGGCGTCCTTGTGACTGCTGACAAAAGCGTGCTGGTGAGTGGATAAAACCCTTATCCGGCTCGCATGTTAGCCTGCCAACCGGAAAAAAGAAAACCGGGCCAAGTGGCCCGGTTTGCTGACATCGTATTGCCTGATTACATGAAGGTAAGCGGCATGATGATGTGGAACTTGACGTCGTGCTCGGAGGCGAAGATGTTGGGGTAATCGGTCCAACCGCCGCCCTGGCTGATGTCGTTGTTGTAGTCGGTGTAGTGCAGTTTGAACAGGGTGCCTTTCAGCTTGCCATCCTGCACGGTATAGCTGACATCGAAGTTGACGGCCCACTCGGTATCCTCGCCGTTGGCTGCTTTCTTGCCTTGGCCATTTTCGATATCCCAACCGTAGGCGCCGGATACACCGACAGCCCAGCCCGGCGCACCAACCAGATCATCCAGAGAACGGGTCACGCCGAAGAACAGTGCTTTTTCGTTGTTGGCGTTCCAGTCAGAGCGGGAATCCCACCAAATTTCGTTGGCGCCCTGGGAGTTGGCGTAGCCACGGGTCAGACGGGGCAAGTAGTTGCCTTCCGCACCTTCAGCCTTGGTCCACAGACCTTCCAGACGGAAGCCGTATTGGGCGTAGTTCCAGGCTGCAGTCAGTGCTTGTTGCCATGCCAGGCCGTCGTAAGTTTCAATCTGGGAGCCGCCCTTGGTGTAGGTCTCGGTCTCGGAACCGTAGAACTGGTAGCTGGTGGCGAGGCCGCCCAGTACGTCAAACTTGTGAGCCAGTTTGAAGTGGTAGCTGTCCATGTAGCCTTCGGACTGACCGAAAGAACCGGTCACGGCAGTGCCATTTTCAAAGGTGTAACGAGCCGCGATACCGTGGATATAGTCGATGACGTTTTCATCAGCGAACGGATCCATCCACGCTTTGGCGCGAGAGAAGACCTGAGTCTCTTTGTACCAGGGGGCCTTGTACTCGTCAGCGATGGCGTAGGTCAGGTAGAGACCGCCAAAGTTGCCTTCGACTTGACCACCACGATAGGTACCCGGCTGATAGGACCAGTTAACACCGATTTGGCCAGGGACATACAGCTGGGTGTAACCACCCTTGGCAGTCACACCGCCGTCCAGGAATTTCAGCTTCAGAGCTGCGTTGGAGAGGCTGAAGCCACCCTCGGGAGAGCCATCTTTGTAGTTGTTGCCCCAGGAGTTGCCTGCAAAGGAGAATTCGTTCTCCTGGTTGACCGGATGGTTTTCGGTAACGGCCAAGTCATAGGCACCGAAGCCGCCCAGATCCAGACCAACAGTGTCCCAGGCATAACCGGAGTTGAAGTTGAGAGCTGCCTGGACGGTGGAATGGCTCAGGTTGGACTGGTACTTGCCTTCTTTCTTGGCGGCAGTCGGGTCACCATCGATGCGCTGACGATCACGCTGGAAGTAGAACAGGCCACCGGTCAGTTTGGAGTCTTTTACGAAGGTTTCATAGGACTGGCCATATTCCGGGCTCATCATATCCTGGGCTGCCAACGCCATGCCGGGGGCGACCAGAGCGGCTACCACAGCGGCACTCAAAGCGGCGCGCTTGAAGATCACTTTTTCCATTTTTATTGCTCCTGATTTTATGGACTTAGCTTTTTTCCGGCAGCTGGCATCGGGCCTACCGCTCGGTATTGGCATTGCAATCAAAACCCCGAAGGGCAAAAAATCTTCTCTTGGTTATCTGCAAACCCGGATGTCTTGGCACATCTGTAGTTGGCAGTCCTGATCATCACATGTTGTTTTTTTGTTCCGATTCTTGGCTATCGGACAACTCCAAGAGTACGTTCGCGGTGCGAAATATCAATGAAAAGTTCCCTCAACGTTTCAAAAGTATGACCGAGTGCAAATAATCATGGGCAAGGTCGTAAACAGCCTCATGGCAGATATCACGGTAATGAGAGCGTTTTCTTGGAGGTGTGGCCAGCGCCGGTGCGGGTTTTCATCAGATACGGGGGAAGGGAAGCTGTTAACCTGCAGGCAACATATAATTTTGTGCTACAAAAAAACTTTCCCTCTGGTCGAGGGAAAGTGAATTGGTGGGGATGTGGGGCGAATAGGGTCAGCCTTGCTGGCCGAGGATGCGGGGGATCTGTTGCGCCTGATGGTGGATATGGGACGAGACCTGCACCGAGAGTTGGCTTACCTGACAGGTCTGCTGACGAATACGGGCGATCAAATCGGCAAAACTGGCCAGCTTGTGCTCCTGACTTTTGGCATTGTCGGCGCCCTGCAGGGCGATCACTGCGGTGTTGCGGGCGATCTCCCGCACCGCCTGGGTGGTCTGGCGCAACTGCTCGGCTTGTGCCCGTTGGCGGCTTGACTCGCTGGTGATCCGGTTCAGCACGGTGCCAAGCTGTTCACCAGATTGGGTCAGACGCCGCAGAATCTCGGTGATCTGGTTGAGGGATTGCTGGGTATTGGCCGAGAGGTGGCGAACTTCATCGGCGACCACGGCAAAGCCGCGCCCCTGTTCCCCTGCACGGGCCGCTTCGATGGCGGCGTTGAGGGCCAGCAAGTTGGTCTGCTGGGCGATATGACTGATGACATCGACAATGTCCGTCACATCGGCAACCGAGCGGGTGAGGGCTTCCAGCGCCTCATCGCTCTCGTCAATTGCCAGCCCGGTCTGACGAGTAGCGTGCAGCATGCTCCCCACCAGATCTTCGCTCTGGCTCATCGCCTGTTCGTTATGGTGGGCATGCTGGGCGATGTCGGCGGCGACCTGATGGACCTCTCCGGCCAGCTGGTTCAGCTCATCCATCATCTGGCCGCTCTCGTCGACCACCTGTTCGGTGGTGCGGGTGCTGTGGTGGATCTCGTCAACCTGGCTGACCATCCCTTGCAGACTGAGGGATACCGCTGACAGCTGCCCCTCTTTTTGCTGTTGGTCCAGTTGCAGACGACCGATCAGCCGGTTGTAGCTGGCAACGATATCGGCCAGCTCGTTGCGATCGCGCCCGTCAGGCAACGGCTCGGCCTGCCCCGTCTGATCGAGCTGTAGAAAGGCTCCGCGCAGTCGCAACAAGGGGGTGAGCAGCCAGCGTCGTTGCACCAGCGCAAACAGCAGGGCGACTATCACCAGACAGAGCGCCAGCGTACCGAGGATGGTGGCCAGCTCCTGATTGACTGCTTGCCGATCGCGGGAAAGTTGTTCCCCCATCTGTCTGGTCGCTTGCAACATGGCCATGATGTCTTGCTGCACGGTCTGGCGGCCAGCCTGTTGTTGCTGAAGCGCCGTGCGGCTGTTGGCCAGCTCCTGCGGATAGCGGCCCAGCAGCGAGCGTAATTCGCTGCGCGGTTGATCTCCCAGCTCCTTTCGCACCGGCTCCCCCAGCGTGAACTCATCGGCGGGCGCCTCTTCATACAGGCCGAGCAGCGGCAAGGCTTGCAGCGCTTGCGCCTGTTTTTGCAGTGCCTCCAGCTCGAAGCGGATCCCTTCGAGCAGCTTTTCATTGCCCTGTTCCATATAGCTTTGGCGCAAATGGGCGAGGCGCGGCAGGCTCGCCAGGATCTCGGTTGCAGCGCGGCGATATTGCTGTGCTGCGGCAGATTGTTCCGTGCTGGCGCCTTGCTCCCCATAGCGGATCAGCGCCATGGCCTGGCTGCCCAGCTCACTCTCCGCATTTTGCAGCAGCAGTTGGCTGTTGCCCGAGAGCTTGCCTGCGACCTGATAGTCGTGCGCGATGCGCTGCGCCATCTGCTCGAGTTGCTGCCTGAGCGGGGCCGCCACGGCATCATCCTGAGCGGCCAGCGAGGAGAGCGCTTGCTGACGGATCTTCTCCGCAGCTGTCAGTTGTTGTGGATCGCCGCTGTTGAGGTAGTCACGCAGGCTGTTTTGCAGGGTCACTGTCACCAGTTGTTGCAGCGTCTCGTGCTGATGCTGGGCCTGATTGGTATGGGCAAGCTGTTGCCAGCCGTGGTAGAGGGCCAGCGCCTGTCCTCCCGCAACCAGTAACAAAACAAGGGAGGATAGGGTGGCGTAATGGGCGATTTTCACGGGGTAATTCCTGTCAGCACAGACCATGGAGGAGCGTGGCCCGAGCCTAAACAGGGATGGTGGCGTTTTTATGACAGCGCGGGTCAGGTGGCCCCATTTTGCCGATTTAACTGGCTGGGGATACCTGCGCGCTGTTGCGTTGGCCCAACATACCGAGCAGGGCGCCCCCCATGATAAGTGCACCGGCCAGCAGATGGCGCGAGGTTAGCTCCTCTCCGTTCAATGTTACTAACAGCAAAGTACTCAGCAGAGGGGTCAGGTAGGCAAGGGCTCCGATCCGGCGTGGATCGCCGTCTCGCAGTGCCAGATACCAGGTAACGAAGGCCGCCCCCATCGGGCCCAGCGCCAGCCCGATGATCAGCCACCAGTCACTGGTGGGGAGCTGCGCGAGCGGCAGAGGCCCTTCGAGCAGACGGGCAAGCAGCAGCGCCAACAAACCTGCGGGCAGACAGGCTGCCGCAGTGACCACGGCGGGGGCTGGCGGCAGACGGCGTGATAATACCGAGTAGGCTCCCCAGACGACTGCCGCGCCCAGTGCCAGCAGGTATCCCGGCAGATAGGCCTGCTGCAGTTGCAGCTCGCCGTTGACCATCACCAGCATGGAACCCGCCAGACCAAAGGCGCCAGCCAGCAGGTGACGGGCATGGAGTGGATGGCCGGGCAACAACAGTGGGGTGAACAGAATGATGCAGAGCGGCCAGAGGTAGTTGATGAGGTTTGCTTCCAGCACCGGGGCATGGCGAAAGCTCATAAAGAGCAGCAGATGGTAGAGCAGCAATGCCGCAACCGTCACCAGCCAGGTAATCGGACGAGCATGCCACTGGCGCCAGAACGGCAAGGCCCCGACCCCGCAGAAAAACAGCACCAGCCCGACCAGTACCAGTGGTGACACGCTGGTAACCCGTGACGTCAGCGCCGCCAGCGAGGCCCACAGCACAATGGTCAGCAAGGCAAAACCGGTGGATCTATCCCACCAGGAACATCCGGACATCCAACACTCCTTTGCAAGATGAAGCTGCTGGCTTTGCCGCAGGGCTCAGCCAAAAAAGCAGTCTATCAGAGAGAGGAGAGATGCCGAATGCCGCGTGAATACAATTACTTGTGACTTGGTGAGAATTTTGATGGTGCAAGCAGAGTGTTGCTGGACGTCGAACTAATCGCCAAAGAGATGAGTGAATGCGAAAAGGGGATGATGGGTGGCGTCCCAGGCAGGATTCGAACCTGCGACCTCGCCCTTAGGAGGGGCGCGCGCTATCCAGCTGTGCCACTGGGACGTGCGGGCATTATATAAAAATGCCAATAAAAATAAACAACTGCGTATGTCTGTCTATCCAGTTGCTTACATTCTGGCCGGATTGTGCGTTTGTGCTCTGGGGGTCAGATAAACAAGTTTGTGGTGTCTGAATAAGAAGGGGTGGGGGGAGGAAGATACTGGTATGCAATAAATTGACTTTGAATTCACTTGTTGCCGTGAGGTATGGCTACCTCTTGTTGTGTTGTGCCACAGGTGTTGAGCTTTTGTCGCTTTATTTTGTTTTAGTGAAATTTTTAGCTTAATCAGTTGGGTAGCTATTAATAATGGCCAATGCTCCCTTGTATTTTAAAGATGAATCATGAGGCCATGGCTCAGCGTCAGGTACGGTCAGTAGCGGGTTTGGAATGGTCTTGTTTGCTTAGTTATATAAATTGCCATAGAGTTAATTCGCGATTAGTTATCGCCGAAAATAAAGTTGTGACAAGGGCAAACCGATTGAAAAGTCGGGACGCAAAGCCTCCGGTCTAAAGGCGTTGTTGAGCTGGGATAGCGGGGCCACCACAGTGTTATGCTGGCTGCCTTTGCCAAGGGGTAGTCGTGTTTGTGTTGCCTGTCGTGTTGTGTTGCCCTTTCGTTTGTCCATAACGTAAAGGAAAACAATATGCTAAGTCCAAAACCCGCATCGCTGGCCATGATGGTCGGCTCCCTGCTTGCCTCATCTGCCGTTTATGCGGCCGCGCCGGGCAAGCCCACCATCGGCTGGGGTCCCACCAAGTTCGCCATTGTTGAAGTGGATCAGGCGGCAACCTCCTACAACAATCTGGTCAAGGTCAAGGATGCCGCCGATGTGGAGGTGAGCTGGAACCTCTGGAGCGGTGACGTCGGCCAGACTGCTGGGGTGCTGCTTGATGGCAAGGAGGTGTGGTCTGGCCCCTCTGCTGCTGCAGGCACGGCCAAATTCAAGGTGAACAAAGGTGGGCGCTACCAGATGCAGGTGGCCCTCTGCAATGCCGATGGCTGTACTCTCTCTGATGCCAAGGAGATCGTGGTCGCCGATACCGATGGCAGCCACCTGGCGCCGCTAAAGGCCGCGTTGCAGGAGAACAACAAGCCCTACGCCAACAAGTCCGGCAAGGTGGTCGGTACCTACTACGTGGAGTGGGGCGTCTATGGTCGCAAGTTCACAGTGGACAAGATCCCGGCCCAGAACCTGACCCATATCCTCTATGGTTTCACCCCCATCTGTGGCGGGGATGGCCTCAACGATAGCCTCAAGGAGATCGAAGGGAGCTTCCAGGCGTTGCAACGTGCGTGTGCCGGTCGTGCCGACTTCAAGGTTGCGATCCACGATCCTTGGGCCGCCGTTCAGATGCCGCAAAGTGGCCTGACTGCCTATGACGAGCCTTACAAGGGTAACTTCGGTGCCCTGATGGCGCTCAAACAGGCTTACCCTGACCTCAAGATCCTCCCCTCCGTCGGCGGCTGGACCCTCTCCGACCCCTTCTACTTCCTCGGCGACAAGAGCAAGCGCGATACCTTCGTCGCCTCAGTCAAAGAGTTCCTGCAGACCTGGAAATTCTTCGATGGCGTTGATATCGACTGGGAATATCCGGGTGGACAGGGCGCCAACCCGAAACTGGGCAGCCCGAGCGATGGCGCAACCTATGTGACCCTGATGAAGGAGCTGCGCGCCATGCTCGATGAGCTGGAGTCGCAGACTGGTCGCAAGTATGAGCTCACCTCCGCTGTCGGCGCCGGTTACGACAAGATTGAAGATGTCGATTACCGCGCGGCCCAGCAGTACATGAGCCACATCTTTATGATGACCTACGACTACAACGGCGCATGGAGCAATACCGAGCTGGGTCACCAGACCAACCTCTACGCGGCGAGCTGGGATCCCAACACCAAGTACACCACCGACAAGGCGGTCAACCTGATGCTGGCGCAGGGGGTTGACCCCGGCAAGCTGGTGGTTGGTGCCGCCATGTATGGCCGTGGCTGGACTGGCGTGAGCGGCTATCAGGGCAACAACCCCTTCACCGGCAAGGCGACCGGCAAGGTGAAAGGCACCTGGGAGGATGGCGTGATCGATTACCGCGACATCGTCAACAACCGTATGGGCAGTGGCTGGGAGAAGAGCTACGACGAGGTGGCCGAGGCTCCCTATCTGTTCAAGGCTTCGACCGGCGATCTCATCACCTATGACAACGACCGCTCGGTCAAGGCCAAGGGGCAGTATGTGCTGGCCAACAAGCTGGGTGGCCTCTTCTCCTGGGAGATTGATGCCGACAACGGCGACATCCTCAATGCCATGCACGAGGGTCTGGGTCACGGCGAGGGAACCACTCCGCCAGCCAACAAGCCGCCGGTGGCCAACGCGGGCAGCGATCTGAGTGTCACCGGCCCGACCGAGGTGACGCTGAACGGCTCCGCGTCCCACGACCCGGAAAATGGCGCCCTCACCTATAGCTGGAAGCAGGTCTCCGGCCCGCAGGCCACCTTGCTGGATGCCACTCAGGCCAAGGCCCGGGTTGTACTCGATGCGGTGACCGCCGACATCAATCTGGTGTTCGAGCTGGCAGTGACCGACGACCACAACCTCACCGCCCGCGATCAGGTGGTGGTCACCAACAAGGCGCCGCAGCCCAACCTGCCGCCACTGGTTAGCCTGCCGGCTACCGCTTCAGTGGAATCCGGCAAGCAGGTGACCCTCAAGGCGACCGCATCTGACCCGAACGGTGATCCGCTCACCTATCAGTGGACGGTACCGGCCGGCCTCACCGCCAGCGGTCAGAACAGTGCCACCCTGGTGGTCACCGGTCCGAACGTTACCAGCGATACCGCCTATGACCTGAGCCTCACCGTCTCCGACGGCGCGCTGGATGCCAGTGCCGCCACCCGTCTGACGGTCAAGCCGGTCAGCGGTGGTGGCGGTTGCTCGGCCACTGATCCGGATGCCGCCAACTGGCCTGCCTGGCAGGCGAGCAAGGTCTACAACGGCGGTGACAAGGTGAGCCACAACCAGCTGGTGTGGCAGGCCAAGTACTGGACTCAGGGCAACGAACCGAGCCGTACCGCGGATCAGTGGTTGCTGGTGAGCAAGGTGCAACTGGGTTGGGATGCCAATGTAGCTTACAACGGTGGCGAGATCACCACCCATAATGGCCGTCAATGGAAAGCGCAATACTGGACCAAGGGCAACGAGCCCGGCAAACACGACGTCTGGCAGGATGTGGGGGCCGCCAGCTGTAAATAAGGCTTGAGTTGTGGCGGGGCATGCTGGTCATGCCCCGCTTTTGCAACCCGCGGCGCTGAACATTGGTTGCTCTGCCAATCCCTCTTTTTCTGCTCTGTCTTGTATCCGGTCAGGCCGACTTGTGGTGCCGGCATGAAGGCTCTCCCCAAGTGATGGCTGCACTGCTCTCTGATAAGGTGTGAACCTGATTCGTGGTAACCTTTCCGCTGTTGTAATTACACTGCTGGAAAGTCTGCGGCCGAATATTTTCAGGTTGCCCAAGAGGCGAGCATCCCGCTGTTGGCGAGACAGGCCAGCGGGTCGGTATCGCCAGGATGAGGGCTTGCTCAACTTCGCTTGCTCTTTTTAAATCTCTGTCCGTCGTCATGCTGTCCCTTCATGCAGTACCTAATCGACGGCATTTGGCTGTTGAACAAGGATGGCAAGCATCATAGCCAGCTTCCCGGATGCTGGTGTTATCCAGGCCAGCGCTCCCGGCAAGGGGATTTCATGGTGTCATACCTGGATCAGGCCGAGATCCTGCAATGAACCGATGCAATAAAAGATGGGGCCTGCGGGCCCCATTCTTGTTTGGTGGAGTTCAGGTTTGGCCGTGGAACATCTGGCCCGGACAGGACAGCGCCTCGAGAGGGCTGTGTGATGATGTGTGGTGTAGTTTTATTACGTTTTCCGTGAAAGGCTTTCAGCAATTACTTGCCGTAGCGGAAGTAGTATTCACGGGTGGAGGGGGCATAGGCATCTTTCTCTACAACGCCGTTCTTGGTGGTTGCACCGCGCAGGTGGAACAGGACTGCCAGATTCTCAAACATGGTTTACCTCATCGCTCTGTCATTTATGGTTATGGTGTGTGACCTAGGTCACGGTTTGATCCTATGGTCATTTGTGAGCCAGATCAACTTTCTGTGTTGTAAATTTACAAAAATCATGGAAAGGGTTTTCAAATGCAATGCCCTTTATGGAAAGGCTTTCCCGAGGTGACGGGGGAGAAGCTGATTACCAGCCAGCATAGAGAGGTCTGAGAGTGGGGGCGTTGCAAGGGGAAAGAGGCTCGCTGCACGGCCTCTCCTTTATAGGTGCTTGAGCCAATTTGTGACATAAAACAGAGAGATAGCACGCGCCTTGCTGGTAAAAACAGCGAACTGCTGCAATTTTGACTAAACGAATCAGTCGCGGTTATTTTAGGGTTGACAGCAAAGCGGGTGATGCCTATCATGCGCCTCCGTTGCCGGAGATAACTTCGTCAGCACCGAGGTGAGTTGGGGTTATAGCTCAGCTGGGAGAGCGCTTGCATGGCATGCAAGAGGTCCGCGGTTCGATCCCGCGTAGCTCCACCAAATTCTCCTCGAACAATCTGGAATCAAAGGGGTTATAGCTCAGCTGGGAGAGCGCTTGCATGGCATGCAAGAGGTCCGCGGTTCGATCCCGCGTAGCTCCACCAGATTCTTGATTGTTGTATTGAATACCCAGGGCAGTGTGGTGTGTATCACCCAAGCCGACCTTTGTGGGGTTATAGCTCAGCTGGGAGAGCGCTTGCATGGCATGCAAGAGGTCCGCGGTTCGATCCCGCGTAGCTCCACCA
>NZ_JAAKUB010000023.1:0-85957 GCF_049174935.1 Aeromonas sp. 600886
CAAAGGGATCAGACTGTAAATCTGACGGCTCTGCCTTCGAAGGTTCGAATCCTTCTCCCTCCACCATCATTCAGAAAACCCGGCCTAGTGCCGGGTTTTCGCATTTTTGGCCCATCGCAATTCATTCTCCCTCTGCACTGCCAACCTTTATCACGGCTTGCCCGCGGCCGATCGAGCAATACAAAACGGGAGGCCTGCGCCTCCCGTTTAGATTCATATCAGCCCTGTTACGGGATGAAGCGTTACAGAGTAAAGCGATAGAAGATATCGACCGCCTGAGCCACCCCGCTCATCGCCTGCAGATAGAGCCGTGGCAATACCTCGTAGCGCAGCTTGAACTCGGCGATGGGGCTGAAGACCCCGACCCCGTACTGGAACTGCAGGCCCGGCAGCAGATATGCAGACAGAGTCACCTGGGTGTTGTCACCACTGCCCGCCGTATCGAGGGAGACATCGCTCATCCCCAGCGACTCGCCGATGCTCGACACCACACCGTTGGCCTGACTCACCGCACCGGCCACCAGCAGACCGTTGAAACCGCCATCCTCACCGCCGGTCTGCAACCCTTTGCCGCGCAGCAGATAGGAGAGCTGTTCCGACTGCGCCATCTGCGGTTCGGAGTAGACAGTGATCTCAGGCTTGCTGGCAGGGCCGGTCACCCGCACCCCGACCGTCACCTGACCCTCGATGGTATCGGGATCCCGGTTAGCCTCGATGTTGAGGAACGGTCGATCCAGCGGACCGGAGAAGAGGATCCGCCCCTCCTTGATGATGAGGTTCTGACCGTAAGCCTTGAAGCGGCCATTGGTCAGCACCAGCTGGCCGTTGCCTGCCAGCGGCTTCTCGGGATCCTGACGGATATTGAGACCGCCGGAGACATCGGTCTTCAGCCCCATGGCATCAAGCTTCACATCGTTGCCAAGGCGGATCGCCACCTTCATCGCCAGCGGCAGGCTGGCCTGCTTGGGAGCCGGGGGCAGATCGTCATATACCACAGTCACATCGTCGGAGACCGCCACCGCCGAATCCGGCAGGCTCTTGACCAGAATGCGCGCCCAGGGAATATCCACCTGACCGGTAATGCGGGTCTCCTCACCAAGCGACACCGCGATATCGGGCGAGACTCTGACCCGGCCCATGCCCGGATATTGCGCCTCCAGACCCTTGCCCTGAATGGTGAGGCTGCCGCTGACCGGCATCTTGGCCCAGCTGAGCCAGCCGCCCAACGCCAGCGGCCCCTTGCCCACCAGCATGGAGCCATCGAGCTCGGCGCGATTGCCCTCGATCTTGAGGCGGGTCACCAGCTTGGTCAGGGTCACCATATCGGAGTGAGTCTGCACCTCACCGTCACGCAGGTTTAGCTGACCAAACAGCAGGGGCGCTGCCAGGGTGCCGTCGAAACGGGCATCGGCGGAGATGATCCCTTGCAGGGAGCGCACCTCAGGGATGAGCGGCGCAAAGGTATTGAGCTTGAGATCGTCAAACTTGAGCTGACCACCGAGCAGACCGCGACCGGCGGGCTCCCTGATCAGCAGATCGGTATCGATATTGCCGATCTGCTTGGAGGCAAAATCGAGGCGAATGGCCGCCTGCTGCCGCTCGAAATCCAGGGCCAAAGCCAGCTGCTGATAATCAGTCTTGAGACCATCAGCCACAAAAGTGCCCGGCGTGGTGCGCACCACCGCATGCAGGGTCGGCTGATTGCCACGCCAGCTGGCACGGCCATCGGCCGAGAGCATCGCCTGCCAGCGGAAGTTGTCCGGCAACCAGGGGCGTAGCCGCTTGAGATCAAACTCGCTCAGGGCAAACTCCAGAGTGCCCTGTGCAGCGGAGACCTGACTCCCCTTGACACAGAGGCTGGCCCCCTGGGAGCCGAGGCAGATATCCCCCATCGCCAGCCGCTGACGCGGCAGATCGAGATCCAGTGCCCACGGGGAACTCAAGTCCCAACGGCGCAGCGGGGTTTTCAACTGCAACTCGGAGAGCGCCCCGCGCCAGTGATCCCCGCGCACGCCGCCACCCAGTTTGAGGTTGGCCGCAACAGGGTCACCCTTCATGGTCAGGGTCAACAGATGCTGACTGATATCGCCGCTGAGGTTCAGGGCCAGCTGGCTGAGCTTGGTTTCGCCCTGTTTCAGCTGCGCCACCAACAACGCGAGCTCACCGGCCGGTTTGGCACCGATCACCGCATTACCCTTGAGGCTAATGCCCTTCAGGTCGGTGCCGGCATAGTAGAGCCGGTCGGAGACGAGATCCGCATCGATTTTTGGCGTCTGCTGATTGCCACTGACCTTCACCTGTCCCTTGATATCCCCTTTCAGGCCGGGATAGATCCCCCCCAGCTGGGGAGCCTGCAGGTTGGCATCGAGCTTCCATTGGGCAGTGCTGATGCTGCCCTTGGCCTGCAACTGGTTGGGGCCACTTTGCAGCGAGAGCACCGGGATCAGCCACTCCATCTTGTCGTTGCCGCTAAGCTCCCCCTTGAGGGCCAGCGGGTACTGGTTGAGCTTGCCATCCACCTTGAGCTTGGGCAGTTTCAGCTCCCAGTGGCCCGCTTCGTTCATCACGAAGCGGCTCTCCAGCTCACCGGCCAGCGTCCCTTTCAGCTCGGGCAGCAGCTCGGCCGGATTGATCCCCTTGAACAGGGTGGTCCCCTGCCACTCGATCCCCTTGTTCCAGGCGAGCTTGCCATCGAGCTTCAGCTCCCCCTTGAGGGCGTTGAGCTGTAAGGCGATCTTGCTGAGCCGCTCAAGATCCCCCTTCCCGTCCAGCGCGAGCTTGAAGGGGGGGACATCGGTTCCCTTGCCGGAGGTATTGAGGGCAAACTGATAGCCGGAGAGCTTGCCCTTGGCAATCAGGCTCCCTTTGTCCAGCCGATAGCTCGGCTCATCTTTGGCAGGCTTGTGCAACGGCCAGCCGAGGCTCTTCCAGTCGAGGGCCAAATCAAAAGGGAGATCCGGGTCGAGCGAGGCCAGAGAGCCCTTGAGATTGGCGGCGATCGGCCCCTTGGCCGACAACGCCAGCCCCAGCTTGCCGACCGAACCGCTCAGCGCCAGCGTGGCCTGCTCACCCTGCAGCTCGCCATCCAGCAGCCCCTTGCGGGCCTTGGCATCCAGCGTCACCGCCAGCGGGTAGTCGTCACTGAGCTGGATGTGTCCCTTGAGCGCCAGATCGGCCATGGCGTGGCGCAGCGAGAGCTCGCGCACCTCGATGCGATCGTCGGCAGCAGTGGCCGACAGCAGCAGCTTGTCGAGCCCTTCAATCAGCTCGCCCTGCTTATATTGCACCCGGGTCGCGCTGACCCCTTCCAGCTGGATGGGGAAAGGAAGATGAATGGCGGGCAGGAGAATGGGGGCTGCCTTTGCCGTGTTCGCAGCTGGCGTCCCTTTGCCCTGTTTGACGGTCTTGGCGTTGGCCTTGTCGTTGCGCGCCACCGCAGCACCGGCTTGCTTCTCGTTAGCGGCCGGCTGCTTGGCGGATTTGGCTGCGCTGGCGGGTGCCGCGTCATCCAGCGTCACCTTCAGGTTATCGAGCACCGGGCCGCGTACGATCAGCCCCTTGCGGTTGAGGGTGGCGCCGATATCGAGGGATCCCAGCGTCACGGCAACACCGGGCACCGCCAGATCGAGATCGGCCACCTTGAGGCTATCGACCTGGATCTTGAGTGGCAGCGGGTGCCAGACAAAGGGTTCGGAAGGCTCTTCCGGCGCAGGCTCGGAGTCGGCTACCTTGACCACCGGATGGGTCACCACCAGGGATTTTATCCAGAGCTTGCCCTGCAGCAACTTGCCGAGATCCCAGTCGAGCACGGCGCGATCCACCGTGACATCCACCAGCTCATCCTGCCAGCCCACCCCTTCCAGAGTCCAGCCATAGCCAAGCTGGCCCGCCACCAGCTCCCCCTTGAGGGAGGGCAGCGCCGCCCTAGCCTGTTGCCACAGCCACTTGTTGCCCTGATGGGTAAAGCCCAGCAGGCTGACACCGATGAGCAGCAGGAACACCAGCCCCATCAGCCAGAGAAAAATACGTTTTAGCCAGATCACAATGCAGACCCCCGCGCAAGATACAGCCGCAGCGGCCAAAGAAAAAAGCGTTTAGACAACATCATAATTCAGGCCCCAATGCGAAATGCAGCCGCAAGGGCTTGTCCTCCTCCGATACCCCGACCGCCAGATCCAGCCTGACCTGACCGATGGGGGTGACCCAACGCACACCGACGCCGGTACCTATTTTCCAGGGCTCGCTGTAATCGGTGGTGGAGGTGCCGCCATCCACAAACATGGCCCCCAGCCACTTCTCGCTGAAGCGGTAGTTGTATTCCAGACTGGCCACGCTGGTGTAGCGGCCACCAGTCAGCTTGCCATCCGGCCCGGTGGGGGAGATGCTCTCGTAACCAAAACCGCGCACCGTCTGATCGCCACCGGTAAAGAAACGCAAGGACGGCGGCACCAGCGAGAAGCTGTCACCTATGATGGCCCCCTGCTCGGCCCGCATCAGGAATCTGTGGTTATCGCCAAGAGTTCGCAACCACTTGCTGCGCCCCCACACCCGCATAAAGCTGATGTCGGAACCCCATCTGGGGTCGGAGAACTCCAGCGTCAGCTGCTGGCGATCCCCCCAATCGGGCACCAAGGTGCCGCGCACCCGCAGTCGGGACCAGGAGACCCCGGGGATCAGCAGCAAGCTGTTCCCCTCGTCGGCACCCTGGGTATAGATCTCGTTCTCCAGCCGGATAAAGACGTCCCGATCCCAGCTCTCCGGCCGTCGCGTCCAGCGGTGCACACCGATGGTAGTGAGATCGGAGCGGGTATCGTTGTTGTCCTTGTACTGGTAGCCGGTCTGGATGGAGTAGTAGTCCCGCAGCGGGTTGCCCACCGGGATCTGGTAGTCGAAGCTGAGCTCGGCCTCCGGCGCCGACACCTTGGCGGTGGCAAACAGGCGGTGGCCGTAGCGGTTGACCCAGGGCTTCTCCCAGGTGGCACTCATCCGCGGCCCCACGTCGGTGGCGTAACCGATACCGGTCTCGATTTCGTGATCGACCCGGTTATCCAGCGTCACCGCGATGGGCACCCGATAGTTGCTCGCCTCGCTTAATACCGGCTTGATATCGACCTGACGGAACAGCTTGGTGGAGGAGACATCCTGCGACATCTCGGCCAGACGGATGGCGAGATAGGGGTCGCCGCTCTTGATGTTGATAAGCGGGCGGATCAGGTGAAGCGCTTCGGGGGTGGCATCGTAGCGGATCTCGCCAAAACGGTAGCGATGGCCCGATTCGAACAGAATAAAGATCTCCGCCGTCCCCTTGTCCGGGAACACCTTGACCTGACTCTTGCTCAGCTTGGCATCAAAGTAACCGCGGGCCAGCCCGAGGCTGCCCAGATCGGCCTTGATGGATTCATATTTGGCGTGGTTGAGGGGCTCGCCCTCTTTGAGGGGCAACTTGTCCAGCAGGGCGCTGTAAAGCTCGTCGCTGCCCGCATCCCCCTCCAGCAGAATATCGAGGCGGGAGACGATGACCGGCTCCCCCTTGTCCACCTCAATCACCACTTTGGACGGGGTTTTCTTGTCGCGACTCAGGGTGATTTTCGGCTGGTAGTAGCCATAAACCTGCAGCGCCTTTTGCACGCTCTCGGTAATTTTTGCGCGGGCCGGGCGGTATTGCCGCTCCTGATAGACCGGCAGGGAATTGAGGTAGGCTTCAACGTTATCCTTGTTCTCCCCTTTCAACCCCTTGACCTGATAGGTGAGCTTGGCGGCAAACGCGGGCGAAGCCAGCAGCGACAGCAACAGGCCCACCCCTAGTACCCGCAGGCCGCGGCGAAACGCAGGGCCGGACAGTAAACGCCCTGCCAGCAGGGATGAAATGCATCCTGTCAAAGGTCAATATTCCTGAATCTGTGGTGAAGGAAACCAGCGCCCTTTCGGGCCAACCCCGAATGCGGCGCAGCACACCATGCAGTGCATGGCCGTGACACAAAAATGCGCGCCAGAAAAATGGCGAACCTTATCCTAACATAGGCATCGGCCAGCGACAGCGCGGTGCCATTGGCAAATTCGCCATATCTTTTAAGAGGTTGACCACAAATCACACATTTTGGTGACAATTACGACGCCAGCTTTCCCGATGGATGCGAATTGACCTGCCCTGAATAAGGCTCACCCCACCATCAGGCACCATTTGTCACCTCTCCTCCTCTCTTTGCAACCAGAAACCCACCACGACAGAGTTTGTCGGCATCGCCCCACCCTCACCGTTTAACAGGCCCGGCACACCCTAAAGCCCGCCGTAGCGGGTGATTAAGAATTGCTCGTTCAGCGCAATCGAATTATCCCGCTGCCTTTACAGACGTCCCTCCCTCACACTTGAACCATCAACTGAAGGAGACACATCATGCATGCACGTAGCGAACAGATGGCTGACTATATTGCCGATCGTCTCGAGTTCATCACCTTTCTCGCCTGTTGCAGCGCCCTGCTGGCCCTGCTGACCGGCATGAGTGGCCAGCAGGCGCTGGCCTTTACCGCCCTGAACCTGCCGTTTGGCCTCGGCATTTTGCTGGCGATGGCGCTGCTGGCCCCCCTGCCCGTCCACTGGCGGCTGCCGGGCATCACCTTGCTGCTGGCAGGTTGCGCCCTGATGACCCTGCAACTGGGGGGCGAATGGCTCAATCCGCTGGCCATCTGGAGCCTCTACGCCCTGCTCGGGCTGGAGATCATCTGGCAAGCGCGTCCCCGCGCCATGCTGGCCACCCGCGCTCGCCAGTAACAGGGCTGACGATCGCCGGTAAATGGCGGGCTGTGATGGCTGACGCCGGTGGCAAATTGGGGTACTCTTGCGCCCCGATTTGCTACCACCCTTGGCGTTAACAACCTTCGCCATCACTCCCAGGAGCGCCCCGATGAAAAAAGCCTGTGCCCAGCACATTCTGGTCAAGACCGAAAAACAGTGTCTGGAGATCAAGGAGAAGATCGAGAAGGGAGCCGACTTCGGCCAGATGGCCAAGCGCTTCTCCACCTGCGCTTCTGCAAAACGCAGCGGCGATCTGGGGGAGTTCAATAAAGGGGATATGGTCAAGCCCTTCGACGATGCCGTCTTCAAGGGTGAACTGCTCAAGGTGCTGGGGCCGGTGCGCACCAAGTTCGGCTTCCATCTGATCAAAGTGCTCTATCGCAACTAAGTCATCGCAACTGACTATTTTCTCGGTGAAGCTCCCCTCAGGCGGGCTTCACCGACCTCTGCATCCCCCTCGCAAAACAAACCAAAACCACGCCAAAATCTCATCAATTTACTAACGTTATCAGGCAATTAAGTTTATCCTTCTCGGCATTGTCCACATTCGACGATGGATCCCGTGCTATGCCCCGCTCTTGCTTGTGGCCCCTGCTGGCCTGGTTACTCCCGCTCGCTGGCGCCCTCGGCAGCCGCTTTCATCTCTGGCCTTGGTGGATCGGTTTTGCGATCTGTCTCATCGGAGCCCTTGTCTCCCTGATCTTGCTGGTACGCCTGCCCTGGAGCCGTAACCGCTATGCCAGCGGCCTTGGCGCCTTGCCGCTACTGCTGCCCCTGACATTTGTGGCGCAGGCGCTGCGGATGCCGCTGATCAACGATGTGAGCACAGATCCCTACAATCCCCCCCAGCTACGCTGGGCGGCAGAGCTCAGAACGGCGCAGGATCTGCCAATAAATAGCGCACCGCTGAAAGCAGTTGAGGCAAAACCCGGTCCTCTCTTTACCAGGGCCTCTCCTGCCGAAGTGCTGATTGAAGCCAACGAACTGATGCAGGAGCTGGGCTGGCAGGTACGACCCAGCCCGGACGGTCTGGATGCGGTGGTTACCACCGGCTGGTTCGGCTTTCAGGATGATGTGGCGCTGCGGGTCTTTGCCGGCCCCAAAGAGACCCGCATCGATATGCGATCAGCCTCCCGTCAGGGACAAAGCGATCTGGGCACCAACCGGGCGCGGATCGAGGATTTCCTGACCCGCCTGAACGAGCGGTTGGGCCAAGCCTACAAACCCAATTTGAAACCGTAAGTGTGAAACAACAAGAAGGTAACTGATGCGCGTTGAGGTCAAACCCGACCGGGAATATGCCTGGTTTATCCGCCCCTTTTTCTGGCTGCAAAAGCGCAACTATGGTCAGGTGCTTATTCCGGGCAAGTGCTGGGGCCGCTCGCCGCGCCTGTTTGCCGCCGTCGCCACCCTCTACGGGGTCATCAACCGCAAGCGCTCCCCCATCGATTCCGTGCTGCGCTCACTGGTGACGGTGCGGGTCTCCCAGCTCAACTGGTGTCGTTTTTGCGTCGACATCAACGCCATGACCCTGGTAAAGAGAGCTGGCTCCAGCGAGAAGGTGGAGGCGCTGGCCAACTGGCGCGAAAGCCCCTTGTTTGACGAGCGGGAAAAAGCGGTGCTCGACTATACCGAAGCGATGACTGGCCTAGATGGGGTGAGCGATGAGCAGGCGGCCCGCCTCAAACCCTGGTTCGATGACGACGCCATGGTGGAACTGACCGGTCTTATCGCCTTTCAGAACATGTCGGCCAAGTTCAACGCCGCCCTCGATATCGCGCCGCAGGGCTTCTGCCAGCTGCCGGTGCAACCGGAACGCCCCGCCCAGCCAGACAGCAAGGACGCCTGATGAACCGGACCCGCCTGCTGCTTGCACTGGTGATGGGGAGCCTTATCGGCGCCTTTTTTGCCCTCGATCTTGGCCGTTACCTCACTCTGGACGCCTTGCAGACCCAGCAGGCGGCAGTGGCGCAATGGGTCGACAGCCATTTTGTCTCGGCCAGCCTGCTGTTCGTGCTTATCTATGTGCTGAGCACCGCCCTCTCCCTGCCCGGCGCCAGCCTGCTCACCCTGGGTGGCAGCGCGGTGTTTGGTGTCGCCTGGGGGCTGCTGCTGGTCTCCTTTGCCAGCACCATTGGCGCGACCCTGGCTTTTCTCAGCGCCCGCTTTCTGCTGCGCGACTGGGTCGAGCGGCGCTTTGGCGACAAGCTGGCCACCTTTCAGTCCGGCATGGCGAAGGAGGGGGCCTTCTATCTGCTCAGCCTTCGCCTCATCCCCATCTTCCCCTTCTTTCTGGTCAATCTGCTGATGGGGCTCACCCCCATCAGAGTCAGCACCTACTACTGGGTCAGCCAGCTTGGCATGCTGCCCGGCACCTTCGTCTATGTGCTGGCGGGCAGCGAGCTTGGCCAGTTAACCAGCACCGGCAATATCCTCTCCCCCGGCCTGATGATCGCGTTGACCCTGCTGGGGCTGATGCCCTGGCTGGTCAAGAAATTGACCGACAAGCTCGCGCTGCGCCGCTTGCTTTCCCCCTACCGCAAACCCGCTCGCTATGACTACAACCTGCTGGTGATCGGTGCCGGTGCCGGTGGGCTGGTCACCAGCTATATCGCGGCAGCGGTGAAGGCCAAGGTGGCGCTCATCGAGAAGCACAAGATGGGGGGCGATTGCCTCAACAGCGGCTGCGTCCCCTCCAAGGCATTGATCCGAAGCGCCCGCTTTGCCGCAGAGCAGCGTAAAGCCGACGAGCTGGGCTTTAGCCCAAGCCACTCCCGCGCCGATTTTGCCGCCGTGATGGAGCGGGTGGCTGAAGTTATCAAGGAGGTCGAGCCCCACGACTCCATCGAGCGCTATCAGGGGCTTGGGGTGGAGTGCATCGAAGGAGAGGCGCGGCTGGTCTCCCCCTGGGAGGTAGAAGTGAACGGCCAGCGCCTTGCCAGCCGCCATATCGTCATCGCCACCGGCGCTCGGCCGCTGGTGCCCAAGCTGCCGGGGCTGGATCAGGTGCCTTACCTCACCTCGGATAGCCTCTGGCAGCTGCGCACCCCACCGCGCCGCCTGCTGGTGCTGGGCGGCGGCCCTATCGGCTGCGAGCTGGCCCAAAGCTTCGCCCTGCTCGGCATTCCCGTGACCTTGGTGGAACTCTCGGAGCAACTGCTGCCCCGCGAAGAGAGAGAGGTCGCCGATGCTCTGGCCGGGCAGATGAGCCGCGATGGTGTGCAGCTACTCACCGGCTGGCGCGCCGAACGAGCCGACTATCTGCCCGCAGCCGATGGGGATCTCCCCATCCGGCTGCAACTGCGCCGTGGCGATGAGACACAGGTGGTGGAAGGGGATCAACTGCTGCTGGCACTGGGTCGGGTCGCCAATGTGAGCGGCTTCGGGCTCGAGGAGTTGGGGGTCGAGCTTGCCCCCCGCGGCACCATAGCGGTCGATGGCTTCCTCGCCACCAACTTCCCCAGCATACTGGCGGTGGGAGACGTAGCTGGCCCTTACCAGTTCACCCACTTCGCCGCCCATCAGGCCTGGTATGCGGCGGTCAATGCCCTGTTTGGCCAGTTCAAGCGCTTTCAGGCCGACTATCGGGTCATTCCGGCGGCCACCTACACCACGCCGGAGATTGCCCGGGTCGGCCTAAATCGCAAGGAGGCCGAGGCGCAAGGCATTCCCTTCGAGGCGACCCGCTTCGAGCTGGCCGAGCTGGATCGCGCCATCGCCGATGGGGAGCGCCACGGTTTTGTCGAGGTGCTGACCGTGCCGGGCAAAGATACTATCCTTGGCGCCACCATAGTGGGCACTCACGCCGGTGAGCGGATTGCCGAGTTCGTGCTCGCCATGCGTCACCGCCTCGGCCTTGGCAAGATCCTCGGCACCATTCACGCCTACCCCACCCTGATGGAGGGGAACAAATACGTGGCGGGTGAATGGAAACGGGCCCACCAGCCCACCCGGGTGCTGGCGTTGCTGGCCCGTTATCACCGCTGGCGCCGTGGCGCCTGACAATCAGGGAAACGTTTATGCTCAAGCCATTCTCACAACTCAACTCACAGCTCAAACAGCGGCTAAACGCCCTGCTGTGCGCCCTGCCACTGCTGGCCAGCGGCCCGCTGTTAGCCACTCCTGATGACAACTGGCAACGGACCCTTGAGGAGGCGAAGGGGCAAACCGTCTACTTCAACGCCTGGGGCGGCAGCCCGGAGATCAACGCCTATCTGTTGTGGGCCGGGCAGGAGCTGGCGCGCGACTATCAGGTCAAGCTGGTACAGGTAAAGGTGGATGACATCGCCCAGAGCGTCAGCCAGCTGCTGGCCAACAAGCAGGCGGGCAAGCAAACTGGCGGCCCCATCGACCTGCTCTGGGTCAACGGCGAGAACTTCAAGGCGCTCAAGGAGCAGGGGCTGCTCGGCGCCCCCTTTACCGCCGAGCTGCCCAACATGGCGCTGGTAGACAGCACCCTGCCGGTGAGTGAGGACTTCACCCTGCCGGTGGAAGGGCTTGAAGCCCCCTGGGGCATCGGCCAGCTCAATCTGATGGTCGACACCGAAGAGGTCACTAGAGCACCCACCTCGGCAACAGCCCTGCTGGCATGGGCCAAGGCCCATCCCGGTCGCTTCACCTATCCCAAGCCGCCCCAGTTCCATGGCTCCAGTTTTCTCAAGCAGATCCTGCTGGAATTGACGCCAGACCCCGCCCCCCTCTATCGGGAGGCGACCGAGCGCGATTTTGCCCAACTCACCGCCCCGCTCTGGGCCTGGCTCGATGAGCTGCATCCGGCACTCTGGCGCAAGGGCAAGCTGTTCCCCACCAGCGCCGCCGAAACCCGCCAGTTACTCGATGATGGCGAACTGGCCATGGCCATCAGCTTCAATCCGCAGGAGGCGCAGAGCGCCGCCCAGATTGGCGCCCTGCCCCCCAGCGTGGAAGCTATAGCCATGGAGAAAGGGGCGCTCACCAACAGCCATTTTCTCGCCATCCCCTTTAACGCCAGTGCCCGTGCGGGTGCCAAGGTGGTGGCCAACTTCCTGCTGAGCCCGGCGGCGCAGGCGCGCAAGGCCAATCCGGCCTTCTGGGGGGATCCCAGCGTGCTGCGGGCCGATGTGCTGCCTGACTCCGCCAAAGGGCAACCGGCGCTGCGCTTCAAAGCGGTGGCCGAACCTCACCCCAGCTGGCAGCTCAAACTGGAAGCGGCCTGGGCCGAGCGTTACGGTCACTGATGAGTGCCGCTGGTCACCCGCTTTCCCGCTCCCGACCGTGGCGCCGGTTGACACGCCACCCCAGTATGAGTGCGGGGATGGCGGTCATTTATCTGGCGATCTTCGTCATCCCCCTGCTGGCGGGGCTGTGGCAACTGCTGGCGGAGGGGATGGCCGCCTCTCATCTCGCCTTGCTGCTGGCCCAACCCGGTCTTTGGCACTCCGCTGCGCTGAGTCTGTGGATTGGCGCCGCCTCAACCCTCGGTAGTCTGCTGTTGACCGCCCTGCTGCTGGCCCACAGCGACAGCCGGGCTTTCGGGCTGCTCCGTCGTCTGCTCTCGCCCATGCTGGCCATGCCTCACGTCGCCTTTGCCATCGGTTTTGCCTTTCTGCTCGCCCCCTCCGGCTGGCTGCTGCGGCTCGTCTCGCCAGCGCTGGCCGGGTTTGAACTGCCTCCCGATTGGCAGACCATTCGCGACCCTTGGGGGCTCGGGCTGATTGCACTGCTCGTTTTCAAGGAGACCCCCTTTCTGCTGCTGATGGCGATGGCTGCGCAACAACCCATCCAGCTAGCACGCCAGCAGTGGCTGGGGGCGAGCCTCGGCTTCAGCCCCCCCCAGATCTGGTGGCGCCTGCTGCTTCCGGCGCTCTGGCCCGCCATGCGCCTGCCCATCTATGCGGTGGCGGCCTACGGAGTGGCGGTGGTGGATCTCGCCCAGTTGCTCGGGCCCGACGCCCCCGCCCCGCTAGCGGTACGGTTGTGGCTCTGGTATCAGGATCCGGACCTGCTCTGGCGCGGAGCCACCGCCAGCGGCGCCCTGCTTTTGCTCGCCATCACGGCGTTGCTCATCGCTCTGCTCAGATTACTGGAGTGGCTTCATAAAGAGATGGGCAAAGGTTGCTGGCTCGATGGCAAACGAGCGGCGCCCCACTTCTTTGACAACCGGCTCGCAGCAGGCTCTGCATTCACTCTGATCACCCTCAATCTGGCGGTGCTGGCGGCGCTGCTGCTCTGGTCGCTGGCGCGCCGCTGGCCCTTTCCCGCCCTCTGGCCCAGTCAGTGGAGTGGTCACTACTGGCTGGATCTGCTGCCAACCCTGCTGCCGCTGCTGGCAACCAGCGCACTGCTGGCATTGGCGAGCGGCTTGCTGGCACTGGGAATGGCGGTGTGCAGTCTGGAGGCGCAAGCCGGGCGCCGCCCCTGGCCGCTCTGGCTTATCTGCCTGCCGCTGTTGCTGCCACAAGCGAGCCTGCTGTTTGGTATCCGGCTCGGGGTGGACTGGCTTGCACATGGTTCGATAAGCAGCGGCATTGGCTGGGGCTGGGTGCTCTGGAGCCAGCTGTTGTTTGTCTTTCCCTATGTCTATTTGTGTCTGCACGGCCCCTATCGCCAGTTCGATCCACGGATCACCCAGAGCGCCCTGCTGCTGGGGGCAACGCCATGGCGAGCCTGGTGGCAAGTGAAAGCGCCGCTGCTGGCGCGCCCGCTGCTGTTTGCCTTCGGCGTCGGGGCGGCGGTGAGTCTGGCCCAGTATCTGCCAACCCTGTTGTTTGGGGCTGGCAGAGTGGTCACCATCACCACCGAAGCGGTGGCCATCGGCAGCGGCCTCAACAGACGGCTGGCGGGACTCTACGGCCTGCTGCAACTGCTGCTGCCGCTCATTATCTATCTGCTGGCGCTCTGGTTACCGGCGCGGATCAATCCGGCGCTCAAGGGGGGCGGCTCACGATGAACTCTGATGATGGAAACAGCCATATGCTGAGCACCACGCCTCTTCGGCTTTACCTTGATGAAAAACTGCTGCTTTCGCTGCCCCCCCTGCAGGTGGCCCCCGGCGAGGTATTGACCCTGATGGGGCCAAGCGGCTGCGGTAAAAGCTCCCTGCTGGCAGGGCTGGCAGGAGTACTGCCCGGCGCGCAGACAGGAAATGGCCCGATCCGGCTGGAGGGAGAGATAAGGCTCGGCGAGCGGCTACTCAACGCCCTACCGCCGCAGGCGCGGCGCATCGGCATGCTATTTCAGGATGACCTGCTGTTCGACCATCTGACGGTGGCGGAGAACCTGATGTTCGGCATGCCAGCGAGCATCAAGGGAAAACGCGCGCGGCGGGAAAAGGCACTGACAGCGTTAACGCAGGTCGCGCTGGCGGATCAGGCTGACAAGCTGCCGCAGTTGCTATCAGGGGGTCAGCGGGCGCGGGTCAGTCTGCTGCGGGCGCTGTTGGCGGAACCCGACGCCCTGCTGCTGGACGAGCCCTTCTCCCGCCTCGACAAGCCGCTGCGGGCCGCCTTTCGCGAGCTGGTGTTCGCGCAGATCAAGGCGCTGGCCATCCCTGCCATCCTGGTGACCCACGATGCGGAAGACGCGCCGGGCACCATACTCAACCTCACCGAATCCTGTTTTTAACCGAGGAGTTCACCTTGTTTGACCGCCACCTGATCCCCGTGATCCGCAGCCCTCTCACCCAGCTTGCCAAACCGCTCTGCCGTGCCGGGGTCAGTGCCAATCAGGTAAGCCTCACCGGTTTTGCCATCGGCATGCTGGCGCTGCCGCTGCTGGCCTTTGGCTGCTATCCGTGGGCGCTGGCGGCCATCCTGCTCAACCGGCTGCTGGACGGGCTCGATGGCGCCGTGGCGCGGGAAACCGGCATCACCGACTGCGGCGGCTTTCTCGACATCACGCTGGATTTTATCTTCTACGCCGCCGTGGTGCTGGGCTTTGCCCTCGCCGCCCCCGCCAATCCACTACCCGCCGCCACCCTGCTGTTTGCCTTTATGGGCACAGGGTCGAGCTTTCTGGCGTTTGCCATCATGGCGGGCAAGCGGGGGATCGACAATCCGGTCTACCACCACAAATCCCTCTACTATCTGGGCGGCCTCACCGAGGGGAGCGAAACCATCGCCCTCTTTGTGCTGATGTGCCTGTGGCCAGCCGCCTTCGCCCCGCTCGCCTACGGCTTTGCCCTGCTCTGCGCCATCACCACCCTGACCCGGCTCTGGAGCGGTTACCACACCCTGCGTCCCCCCCAGCCCTAAACTGCACAACCCTCACAGAAGGGCTAATCCATCGCACGATGAATTGGCGGCAAACAAGGCGCACGGAACACTTGCACGGGGATGGCAATGTTTTACCATGACGACACTTTTATCAGTCTCTTTGAGAACCCTATGCGTCGCCTTGCCTCTCTTCTCACTCTGTCATTATTCCCCCTGCTCGGTGGCTGCAGCAGCGCCCCAGCACCAAAACCCGTGGTCGTCCCCCAGCCCAAGAGCGCCTTTATCAATCAGGCGCCATCGAGCAAACCCGTTTATACACAAGGGGTTAGCAAGGGGGACTTCGCCAATCGCCCCAACGTGGACCGGTTCGTCCAGAAAATGGTCGAGAAGCACGGTTTTGACAACGCCCAGCTGCATCAGGTGCTGGCACAGGCAGAGCGTTACGACTGGATCATCCGCCTGATGGATGCCCAGGCGCCGACTACCGCCAAGCCCACCGGCCCGACCGGCGCCTGGAACCGCTATCGTGCCAAGTTCATCACCCCAGACAACGTACAGAACGGCGTCAACTTCTGGCGTGAATACGCAAGCGAGCTGAACCGGGCGGAGCAGATCTACGGGGTGCCGCCGGAGATCATCGTCGGCATTATCGGGGTGGAGACCCGCTGGGGCCGGGTGATGGGTAAGACCCGCATTCTGGATGCGCTGGCCACCCTGGCATTTGATTATCCGCGCCGCGCCGAATTCTTCACGAGCGAATTGGAAGCCTTCCTGGTGATGACCCGCGACGAGGGGATGGATCCCACCGAACCAAAGGGCTCCTATGCAGGCGCCATGGGCTATGGCCAGTTTATGCCCTCCAGCTTCCAGCGCTATGCGGTGGACTTTGACGGCAACGGCCACACCAACCTGTGGGATCCGGTGGATGCCATCGGCAGCGTCGCCAACTACTTCAAGGCCCATGGCTGGGAGAAAGGGCAACCGGTGGCGGTGCGTGGTCAGGGCCAACTGCCCGGCTATGAGCATGGCTTCCAGACCCGCTACCCGGTCGCCACCCTGCGCCGCGCAGGGCTGACCCCCACCAGCAGCCTGGGCAACCACAGCGAGTCGAGCCTGCTGCGCCTCGATGTCGGCACCGGCTACCAATACTGGTACGGTCTGCCCAACTTCTACACCATCACCCGCTATAACCACAGCACCCACTACGCCATGGCAGTGTGGCAGCTGGGGCTGGCGGTGAAAGAGGCCAAAGGCGGTTACTGAGTCAGGTACTGATTTGCCAACAAAAACGGGCCTGCTGGCCCGTTTTTGTTACTCGTTTTCCAGCAACCAGCGTTTGAGCAGTGCCGCTAACTGAGCCTGCTCCGCCTCAGTCAGTGGCGCCAACAGGCGACGCTCGTTGGCCACGTGCAGCTCAACCGCTCGGTCGATAAGCGCTTTGCCCGATTCGGTGAGGCAGACCAGCAGGCTGCGCCGATCGCTGGGCGCCGCTTGCCGCTCTATCAGTCCCCGCTCGGCCAGCTTGTCGAGCCGGGCCGTCATGGCACCCGAACTCAACATGGCCGATTGGTAGAGCACTGTCGGCGTCAGTGGCTCACCCGACCGACGCAGGGTCGCCAAAATGTCGAAGTCCGTGCCAAGCAGGCCGCACTCCTTGAGCTCTTCACTCACCTCACGACCGGCAATTGCCGCCATTCGGGCTACCCGACCCAGCACCCCCATAGGAGAACAGTCGAGATCCGGTCGCTGCCGGGCCCACTGAGCCAGCAGCAGGTCTACATGATCTGATTCCATCGCCAACTACTTATCTTTATATCGAGATACTTGATGATAAATCAATTTGGCGCTAATTTATCTTCACTTAAAGATACTTTGCGAAGAGATAAATAATGCCAATGCTGATCGCCTTGCTGGCTCCACTGCTGTGGGGCAGCACCTATGCTGTCGTCAGCCTCTACCTGACTGACTACTCACCCTACTGGGTTGCCGTATGGCGAGCACTGCCTGCCGGGCTGCTCTTGTTACTGTTACATCCGCGCATGCCGCCTCTGTCCTGGGGCAAGCAGTTCCTGTTGGCGTTTTGCAACATTGCCGCCTTCTTCGCTTTGCTGTTTGTGGCGGCCTTCCGGCTGCCGGGGGCAGTAGCAGGTACACTTGGTGCCACCCTGCCGCTGGTGCTGATGCTACTGGCCTGGTTGCAAGATGGCACACGACCAAGCCTGAAATGGCTACTGCTGGGATTGATGGGGCTGGCTGGGGTATTACTGTTGCTCAACCCCTCTGCCAATCTGGATCCTGTCGGAGTTGCATGCGCCATGCTGGCCACAGTGCTGATCGGCCAATCCAGCCGCTGGATGCGCCACTGGCCAGTAAACGATCTGCTGGCGCTGACCGCCTGGCAATTGCTGCTTGGGGGCTTGATGCTGATCCCGCTCGCCTGGTGGCTAGCTGGCCCAATGCCGTTACCGGATCCGGCCAGTGTGCCGGGATTGCTCTGGTTGATCCTGCTCAACACCGCGCTGGGCTACTGGGCCTGGTTGTGGGGATTAAAGCACCACGGCCCAGAGGTGATGGGCATGCTGGCCCTCACCAATCCCATGATGGCTGTGTCGCTTGGGGTATTGATGGTGGGTGAAACCCTGGATGTCAGCCAGTGGATCGGCATCGGGGTGATCCTGCTCTCACTGTTCCTGATGAAGCTGCCAGCACGCCCCTTCTTCAAACGTTGGCAAGCCCGCCGAGCGAGTACAGGGATCTGTAACGAGGCGTAAACACCAGACCACCTCAATCCGCGCATAAACAAGAGGAGCCATTGCGGCTCCTCTTTTTAGTCAGCGGTCAGCGACTGGAGGGTGGCTTATACACCTGCCTTGGCCAGCGCAGCAGAGACGATCTGCTGGGCCTCTTGCTGGATGAGGTCGAGGTGCGCGTCGCCCTTGAAGCTCTCCATATAGATCTTGTAGATGGACTCGGTGCCGGAGGGGCGCGCCGCGAACCAGCCGTTCTCGGTCACCACCTTGAGGCCGCCGATGGCGGCATCGTTGCCCGGTGCCTTGGTCAGCTTGGCGATGATGGGCTCACCCGCCAGAGTTGAGGCTTCCACCAGAGCAGGATCCAGCTTGGAGAGCACCGCTTTCTGGGCGCTGTTGGCCGGGGCGTCGATGCGACGATAGCTGGAGCGGCCGAACTTGGCTTCCAGTGCGTCGTAGTGGGCTTGCGGATCCTTGCCGGTCACCGCCAGAATTTCCGCCGCCAGCAGCGCCAGAATGAAACCATCCTTGTCGGTGGTCCAGACGGTGCCATCTTTGCGCAGGAAGGAGGCGCCAGCGCTCTCCTCGCCGCCAAAGCCGAACTCGCCGCTGTAGAGGCCATCCACGAACCACTTGAAGCCGACCGGCACCTCTTTCAGGGTGCGGCCAATCTCGCCGGCAACCCGGTCGATCATCGAGGAGGAGACCAGCGTCTTGCCGACGGCCGCATCCGCAGACCAGCCGGTACGATGGGTAAACAGATACTGGATCGCCACCGCCAGATAGTGGTTCGGGTTCATCAGGCCTGACTTGGTGACGATGCCGTGACGGTCGTAGTCAGGGTCATTGCCAAGGGCGATGTCGAACTTGTCCTTGAGCGCGATCAGGCTCGCCATGGCGAACGGGCTGGAGCAGTCCATCCGGATCTTGCCGTCTTTATCCAGGGTCATGAAGGAGAAGGTCGGGTCGACCTTGTAGTTCACCACCTCGATATTCAGGCCGTAGGTCTTGGCGATGACGTCCCAGTAGGCGACACCGGAGCCGCCCAGCGGATCGACACCGATCTTGATGCCCGCGTTCTTGATGGCATCCATGTCCAGCACGTTCTTCAGATCATCCACATAGGGGGTGACATAGTCGTGCTCGACCACGAACGGGCTCTTGAGCGCTTCGGCGAACGGCATCCGTTTCACGCCAGCCAGACCCGCTTCCAGAATCGCGTTGGCACGGTCCTCCACCCACTTGGTGATCTCCCCTTCGGCGGGGCCACCGTGAGGCGGGTTGTACTTGAAGCCACCATCTTCCGGCGGGTTGTGGGACGGAGTGATCACCACGCCGTCAGCACGGGCAGCCGGTTTGCCTGCATTGTGGCGCAAGATGGCGTGAGAGATGACCGGGGTCGGGGTAAAGCCGAGGCCAGCCTGAATGCGGGTTTCAACGCCGTTGGCGGCCAGCACTTCGACGGCGCTGGCAAAGGCGGATTCAGACAGGGCGTGGGTATCCATGCCGACAAACAGCGGGCCAGTGATGCCGGCCTGCTGGCGATACTCCACCAGGGCCTGGGTCACCGCCAGAATATGGGATTCGGTAAAGGCGCTGTGCAGGGCGCTGCCACGGTGGCCGGAGGTACCAAAGGCCACCCGCTGCTCGGGGCGGCTCATGTCCGGCTTGTTGAGGTAGTAGGCGCTGACCAGACGGGGAATGTTGGTCAGGTCGCTTAAACGGGCCGGCTGACCGGCGTGGGAATGCTGAGCCATGGCGTTTTCCTTGCGTAATGGCGGCCTTGCCGGGCAAGGCCTGAGTCTTGAAAAACCGTTAGATTGCGCCGCACACCTGCGCGATCACCTCGTCGCCGTAACCCATGCTGCTCATCAGCTGGGCCACCATGTTCTGCTTGCGACTGGTGTTGGTGTTGGTGATTACCCAGAACGGGGTTTCCGGTACCGGCTTGGGCTTGGTGGTGCTGCCACTGGCACGCAGAGCCTCGGGATCCTGCGAGAAGTAGACGCGCTTGCGCCCCTTGATTTCGGTGGCTTGGGTAAAGCCTTCCGGGTTATCCCGGTAGAGGGTACTCAGCACCAGCATAAAGCGGTTGATGGACTTCTCTTCTTTTTGCAGCTCACCGGAATCGAGCAGGGCTTGCAGCCCTTGTCGGGTGGCTACCGCACTGGGCTGCGCGACGGCAACGGGCTCGGCAACCGGCACACCTTGGTGAGCAGGCTGTTCCAGCAGACGGCGCAGGATATCGGAGGCACTCTCACCGATGTGCCGGGTCTGGCTGGCGATATAGAAGTAGAGATCGTCATCAAGCTCGATGGTTTTCATAGGGATGCGCTGGACTCGTCGAAATTCGGATGCGGCGATTATACATAGGCAAACCCGACAGCCCAAGCAAGGGGCTGGCAGATGTACATGAATCTCATCGAGAATACGGCATAATAGCAGGCCAAGTGTGTGATCAGACGCACTGATAGCCGATCCGGACGGGATTTTTTAGAAAAAAAACCACATGAAATCCCAATCTATTGGACGAAATCCTTTTCTTTCCAGTGCGTTAAATAAAACAGTGATACGCACCCACGACCGACAAGGTGTCATTTTGCAACAAAACAGCATATTGAACTTCAAGGAGCAGGGTCAGGGCCCGGCGGTCATTCTGATCCACGGCCTGTTTGGCAGCCTCGACAACCTCGGCCTGCTGGCCCGTGCTCTCTGTGAACAGTACCGGGTCATCAGCGTCGATCTGCGCAACCACGGTGCCTCCTTTCATAGCAGCGAGATGAGCTATCCGGCCCAAGCAGCCGATATCCTGACCCTGATGGATCGGCTGAATATTGCCGAAGCGACCCTGATTGGCCACTCGATGGGCGGCAAGGTGGCGATGCAGGTCGCCAAGCTGGCGCCTGAGCGGGTGACCAAGCTGGTAGTGGCCGACATGGCGCCAGTCGCCTATCCCCATTCCCGCCACCAGAATGTGTTCGCCGGACTCAACGCCACACTGCGCACGCCGCCGCAAAGCCGCAGTGAAGCGGAAGCCATGCTGGCGCAGCACATCGAGATCGCCGGGGTACGCCAGTTCCTGCTCAAATCCTTCGCCAGAGGCGAGCATGGCTGGGGGTGGCGCTTCAATGTGCCCGCCCTTGAGCAAAACTACGCCAACATCATGGGCTGGCCAGAGGATGACCGCCGCTTCGAGGGGCCGGTGCTCTTTATCAAGGGGGGGGATTCTGACTATATGCAGCCCCAATACAGCGAGACGGCACTGGCCCAATTCCCGGCGGCAAAGGTGCGTGTCATCGCGGGTACCGGCCACTGGCTGCATGCGGAAAAACCGGCTCTGTTCAACAAATTGGTTGTGGATTTCCTGTCGACAGGCGGTTAACAGTTTCAAATCCTTTGTGATATAGTGCGCCGGTCATAAGGAGTGTGCGCAATCCATGCTAAGTGAACATATCGACCTGATCGAAAGTTTGGGCCTCAAGTTATTCTTTGTGGCCATTTTCATATTGATTGGCCTGGCCATTCAGGACGTGCTCAAGCGCGGCAACGTGCCCCGTTTCGGTCGTTTTATCGTCTGGTTGGTACTGTTTCTGGGTTGTGCGGGTTTTGTCGCCAAGGGGCTGATCGAACTGGGCTGGGAAGGCTCAGGACTCGGCTAACTTATTTTCATCTGTGATGTATGGCCAAACAGCAAACTGATCGAACAACACTGGATCTGTTCGCAAATGAGAAGCGCCCCGGCAGGCCAAAGACCAATCCACTCCCCCGCGAGACCCAGCTCAAGATCAACAAGCGTAACCAGCTTAAGCGCGATCGGGAAAATGGGCTGAAGCGGGTAGAGTTAAAGGTGGAGGCCGAGTTGCTGGAGCGCCTGAACCAACTTGCGTTACAACAGAACATCAGCCGAGCCGAGCTGATCCAATCTATCCTGAAACAACAGATTGAGTCCGCCTTTGCGGTGGACATTGCAGTCTGAGCGTTGAGCATTAACACCAAATACGGGTAACTAAACACTATGGCAAGTGTAGGTCTGTTTTTTGGCAGCGATACCGGTAACACCGAAGCTGTCGCCAAGATGATCCAGAAAGAGCTGGGCAAAAACCTGATTGAAGTCCGTGACATCGCCAAGAGCAGCAAGGCCGACATCGAGAGCTTTGATCTGCTGATGTTCGGCATCCCGACTTGGTACTACGGCGAAGCCCAGGCCGACTGGGACGACTTCTTCCCCGATCTGGGCGAAATCGACTTCACCAACAAGCTGGTCGCCATCTTCGGTTGCGGTGATCAGGAAGACTATTCCGAATACTTCCTCGACGCCATGGGCACCCTGCGTGACATCGTCGAAGCCAAAGGCGCCATCATCATCGGTCACTGGCCGACTGCAGGCTACGAGTTCGAAGCCTCCAAGGCACTGGTCGATGACAAGCACTTTGTCGGTCTGGGTATCGATGAAGATCGCCAGCCGGAGCTGACCGCCGAGCGCGTCAAGGGCTGGTGCAAGCAGTTGCACGAAGAGATGTGCCTGGGCGAACTGGAGTAATCCGCTTCCCCTCATACCTCTGACAACAAGGGCCCTGACGGGCCCTTGTTGTATCTGCAAGTGGCGATGCCTGCCTTCATTCTCCCCTGTTATTCACCTCTGTGCTCCGGTTTGGCTCGCACATAGAGGGTGCGCTTGACCTGCGCCACCAGCTCGCCGCTCTTGTCCTGTACCGTAACCTCGAATTCGGGGAAGTGTTTGTTGCCACCTTCGGTCGCCGCCATGATTTCGGTCAACTTGCCCTCGGTCAGGTTGAACTCGGCCACCAGCTTGCCCTTGCCGGGCTTGATGTAGTTGATGCTGCCCGCCTTATCCCAGACGTAGTAGCGATTCTTGAAGTAGCCCATCAGCATCAGTGGATAGATGGGGTCCGTCATGGCAAACATGCTGCCGCCAAACTGGGTGCGGTTGGCGTTCTTGTTCCACCAGCGGGATTTGAGGGTCACCCGGCAGTAGCGAAAGTCATCGCTCAGGGTCTCTATCTTGATACCGGCACCCCAGAAAGGGGGCCAGGCGTTGAGTGCGCGGCGCACCCAGGCCGCATTGTCAAAAAGCCAATCCATGGATCTCATCCGACCAGAAATATGAAAGTTACATCTTATCAACATCTGCCATGCCAGCAAGTCGGACGACACGATTGATTATTTCAATCCAACCGGCCATTTATGGCTAAACCCCTTGAATTGCTGGGTTTATTTTTAGGGAGGCTACGACCTATAATGACAGGCCAAGCGAGTTCAAGGTTGCCATTCCTGCGGCAGTCCATCAGAATAACCCCACCTTCGAGAATGCGAATAAGTAGAATATGGCAGACAACAACCAAGCGTTAAAAAAGGCCGGGCTCAAGATCACCTTGCCCCGGGTCAAAATCCTGGAAATCCTGCAACAGCCGGATTGCCAGCACACCAGCGCCGAAGATCTCTATAAACGACTGATCGACCTGGGTGAAGAGATTGGTCTCGCTACCGTCTATCGCGTTCTCAACCAGTTTGATGATGCCGGTATCGTTACCCGTCACCACTTCGAAGGTGGCAAGTCGGTATTCGAGCTGGCCACTCAGGAGCACCACGACCACCTGGTTTGCCTTGACTGCGGCAAGGTGATCGAGTTCTCCGACGAAGTGATCGAACAGCGTCAGCGCGAGATCGCCAAGAAATTCAATATCCGTCTCACCAACCACAGCCTCTACCTCTACGGTCACTGTGCTACCGGTGAGTGCAAGCACGACGAATAAGTCGCCCGCGACTTGCAGATAACGGACAATAAAAAAGCCAGCTGATGCTGGCTTTTTTATTGTCCGGCGCAGGCCGTCTGGCATCACACAGGGCAGGGTCTCCCTGCCCCATCGGCTTAGCCTTCGACTTTGCCCCAGGAGTCGCGCAGGGCAACGGTGCGGTTGAACACCAGATGCTCCGGGCTGGAGAGCTTGTTGTCGGCGCAGAAATAACCTTCACGCTCGAACTGGTAAGCTTGCTCCGGCTTGGCGTTCTTCAGGGATGCCTCGACACGGGCCCCCTCGATGATCACCAGGGATTCCGGGTTCAGCGCGGCTTCGAAGTCATCCTCGGCGCCCGGGTTCGGCACCTTGAACAGACGATCGTAGAGACGCACTTCCGCTGGCAGAGAGTGAGTTGCGCTGACCCAGTGGATCACCCCTTTCACCTTACGGCCATCGGCCGGATCCTTGCCCAGAGTCTCGGGATCGTAGGAGCAGTAGATGCAGGTGACTTTGCCATCGGCATCTTTCTCGATGCGCTCGGCCTTGATCACATAGGCATTGCGCAGACGCACTTCCTTGCCCAGCACCAGACGCTTGAACTGCTTGTTCGCCTCTTCTTTGAAGTCCGCTTCGTCGATGAAGATCTCGCGGGTGAAGTTCAGCTCGCGGGTACCCATCTCGGCATTGCTCGGGTGGGCCGGGGCAGTCAACACTTCGTCGGCTGCCAGATTCTCGATGACCACTTTCACCGGATGCAGCACGGCCATGGCGCGCGGAGCATGCTCGTTGAGGTCTTCACGGATGCAGGCTTCCAGCATGCTCATCTCGACGATGTTGTCCTGCTTGGTGACGCCGATGCGCTTGCAGAACTCGCGGATGGAGGCCGGGGTGTAACCACGACGACGCAGACCGGAGACGGTCAGCATGCGCGGGTCGTCCCAACCATCAACATGCTTCTCGGTCACCAGCAGGTTCAGCTTGCGCTTGGACATGACGGTGTATTCGAGGTTCAGACGAGAGAACTCGTACTGACGGGGGTGGCAGTCGATGGTGATGTTGTCCAGCACCCAGTCGTACAGACGACGGTTGTCCTGGAACTCCAGGGTGCAGATGGAGTGGGTGATCCCTTCCAGCGCGTCCGAGATGCAGTGAGTGAAGTCATACATCGGGTAGATGCACCACTTGTCACCGGTCTGGTGGTGGTGGGCAAACTTGATACGGTAGATAACCGGATCACGCATCACCATGAAGGGAGATGCCATGTCGATCTTGGCGCGCAGGCAGGCGGTGCCTTCGGCGAACTCGCCGTTCTTCATCTTGGCAAACAGCGCCAGGTTTTCTTCCACGCTGCGATCGCGGAACGGGCTGTTCTTGCCAGCTTCAGTCAGGGTGCCACGGTACTCACGCATCTGCTCGGGCGTCAGCTCGTCCACATAGGCCAGACCCTTTTCAATCAGCTCGATGGCGTAGCCGTGCAGCTTGTCGAAATAGTCGGAGGAGTAGCAGATCTCGCCG
Organism: Aeromonas sp. 600886; assembly: GCF_049174935.1. Lineage (NCBI taxonomy): Bacteria > Pseudomonadati > Pseudomonadota > Gammaproteobacteria > Aeromonadales > Aeromonadaceae > Aeromonas > Aeromonas sp. 600886. The sequence goes on from NZ_JAAKUB010000023.1 coordinate 25,010, forward strand.
TTCCACTGGAAGCCGAGCCACTGTACGTCCTGCTTGATGGACTCTACGTACTCGATATCTTCCTTCACCGGGTTGGTGTCATCGAAACGCAGGTTGCACTGGCCCTGATAGTCGCGGGCGATGCCGAAGTTCAGGCAGATGGATTTGGCGTGGCCGATATGGAGATAACCGTTCGGCTCGGGCGGAAAACGGGTATGCACGCTGCTGTGCTTACCGCTGGCCAGATCTTCATCAATGATCTGACGAATAAAGTTAGTTGGGCTGTTCGCCTGACTCATGGCTCACCTCAAAAAAGCGTCACTGGCGGAAGTTGTGCCGGCTGGCACCCTCATCCCCCCGCCGTCAAGCCGGGTATGATCCCTTATTACGGGCGCTGTCTCAACCTGAATTTGGCACTTCCGGGCCATTTCCCGACCATTGCGCCACTAAAAACGGCGTGGCTTGGCACATTGCACCCCAAATGAATAAAAAAGCCCCGCACGAGGCGGGGCTGAAAGTGATGAAAAACACAAAACAGACAATTACACACAACAAAGGCTCACACGCACAGTCAACCTTTCCCAAACCCGATGCGCCATCGCCCTTGGGAAAGGCGGGTCTTGCGACCCACCTCATGTTAACGGTTGACTGCTATCAGTTCAGTTCGGTGACGCGGCTGGTGCGCTTGCCATCGAAGCTGGTGGTACGCAGGTAGACCTTGCCATTCACGCTCGGCTTGGCCGCGGCGTCATAGGCACTCCAGTTGGTACCGTCCAGGCTGTACTGGATGGGCAGACCCGGCAGATCCACGTTCGCTTCCAGCACACCGTTCACTACCTTGGCACCCGGTACGGAGAGGCGGTATTCAACACCGGCCTGATCCAGTTTCGGCAGCACGCGCTGACCCAGTACGTTGGCAAACTGGTTCCACTCTTTGTTGAGGGTGGCCTTGTTGACGAACTTGGTCTCGCCGGAGAACTCGCGGTTCTTCACGTAATCCAGCTCGAAGCCACCTTTGTGCCAGGCACGCTCGGCCACGGAGAAGATACGCGGGTAGACCATGTACTCGTACTGAGCATCGGTACGCACGGTTTCACTCCACTGCTGACCGGAGATCCCCTTGAACTTGACCGGATCCTGGTCACCCTTGGCCACGAAGGCGTTGCCGTCGCGGTCAACCGAGGTCTCGGCGTTCTGCGGCAGGTTTTCCGGGGCGAAGGCAAACACCTTGCGAGTGTCGTTGAAACGGGTAGCCCAGTAGTAGCCACGCTCGGCCGGGTGTACTTCGTTCGGGAAGTCGAAGTAGAGGTAATCCGGGTTGGACAGCACCACTTGGTAACCCTTGTGGGCCCACTTCATCGCTTCATTGAAGCCACCCCAGTAGAGGGTTTCCCAGAAGTTGACACGGGTGTTGTCGGTGGCGAAGTCCTTGGCACCGCTGGCGTACTTCAGACCATCTTCCCACGCCTGCAGGGTAGAGAAGCCGCGGTCTTTGACCATCTGGCCCACTTCCTTGGCGAAGTAAACCGGCAGCTCGCCCACTTCCTTGATCTTGCCTTCGTCGATCATCTTCTGGCACATCGGGGACTTGCCAAACGGCTTGTCCTGCTTGCTGGAGTCGACGTTGCCTTTCCAGGCGACCAGCTCTTCTTTCTTGGTGACGGCCGGATCCTGATAGCCACCGCCCTGCATGATGTTCTTCGCCTCATCACCACCATAGTGCCATGCGGTCAGCGGCTGACCGGCGGCCTGGTGCATCTGGGCAACTTCATCCATTACCTTGGCCACGAAGGTGGCAGCACCCGGCTGGCAAGGGTTGATGAAGGACATCTTGTCGTAGAACTGGACCGAGGTGACGTTGGAGGTGTCAGCCGGATCAGTCAGACGGAACTGGTTGGCTTCCGCTTCTTTGCCTTCCGCCATCAGACGCTTGTAGCGCGCTTCCATGGAGACCACGGCAGCACGGGCGTGAGCCGGCATGTTGATCTCGGGGATCACGGTCACACCGCGGGCCTTGGCATAACGCACCAGATCCACGTAGTCAGACTTGCTGTAGAAACCGGAACCCTGGTTGTCGCTGGTCGGGCCGGAACCCAGTTGCGGCATCAGGCACTTGGTTTCGGACTCGTCGTGGCAACGCTGGCTACCGACCTGGGTCAGCTCCGGCAGACCCGGGATCTCCAGACGCCAGCCTTCATCGTTGGTCAGGCCAAGGTGCAGCACGTTGAGCTTCATGGCAGACATCTGGTCAACCAGCTTCTTCATGGTATCCAGACTGCGGAAGTGGCGGGCCACGTCGGTCTGCATGCCACGGTATTCAAAGCGCGGCGCATCCTCGACGGTCATCGGGCTCACCAGCTTGTCATCAACACCCAGCAGGGAGATCAGGGATTGTGCACCCCAGAATGCCCCGTCGATGTCGCGACCCTGGATCACTGTGCCCTTCTGACCGATGGTCATGTCATAGCCTTCAGCCTGCTTGAGCTTGCTGCCGAGCTTGATGGTCACCGGGTAGCCGGTGTCGGAGAGGGTAACACCCAGCTTGGTCAGTTGAGCCTTCAGGGCCTCGGCGCGATCGCTCGGCAAATCCAGGGCATTGAGCTTGATGGTAGAGAAGTCGATTTGCGGACCAGCCTTGACCACCTGCTTCATCGGGGTCGGCAGGATCTGGTTGTCAATCTTGCCAGCCGGCAGCAGGGTGCTGGTCTGGTTGGCCGCGAAACGGGTTTCGCTGTTCATCAGGATGTTCTTGTCATCCTTGGTGCGCTTCCAGCCATCAGCCGGCATCGGCTTCTCGTAGGTGCTGGCATCATTGATATTGCTCATGCTGGCCAGTACTTTCGGCTCGGCACCTTCGCTGGCGACATACCAGTTCGGCATGATGTCAGACTCGAACAGCACCCAGTATTCCACCACCAGCGGCACTTCGACCGTGGCATCCTTGGCAAAGCCCTGGAACTTCTCGGTTGGCGTCAAACGATAGAGATCGCCGGTCAGGTGAGTGATGGTGAACTGGTCGTTATCCACACGCTGGATACGACGGATGGAGGAGACGTAGATGCTCCAGTCTTTGGAGGTGACGTCAGCACCGGTATTGGTCAGGTGCAGCTTGGCAACGCCACAGCTCGCCCACTCGGAACCGAGCGCCTGGCAATCGAGGCCGGCACCGGCACCGTCGTTGGTGACCACTTCATACTTGACCACCAGGTTGTTGGCGAGGGAGTCGACCACAGCCTGCTTGGCGGCATCGGCTGCCTGGACCTGGCTGACAAAAACGGTAGACATGGCAATGGCTAACAGAGAATGTTTCAAGTTCATAACTGCTGCTCTCATTTGAAGTAAAGGTTGGATTTTCTTGGCTTTTTTATATGGGGCCCCTGAGCGGGGCCCTTAGTTATGTCAACAATGGACTTAGACTTGAGGTGAGCGAGTCGCTCGATTAACGCAGGGCTTTCATCTCACCGGCGATGATTTCGGCCAATGGGCCCAGAATCACCTGCAGGTTCTGCTCACCGAGTTTGACCACACCGGCTGCACCCAGAGCTTTCAGCTTGCGCTCATCGACGATGCTGCGGTCTTTCAGAGTCAGACGCAGACGGGTGATGCAGGCATCGATGGAGACCAGGTTCTCTTGACCACCCAGCACTTCCAGGTATTGCTTGGCCAGCTCGGTACGGTTGGTAGATTGAGCGGCAGCCGGAGCAGTCTCTTCGTCATCTTCACGACCCGGGGTTTTCAGGTTCAGCTTGGCAATCACTACGCGGAACACTGTGTAGTAGAGGCCGAAGAAGACCAGACCCTGAGGGATCAGCATGTACCAGTTGGTCGCCAGCGGGTTACGGCTGGAGAGCACCATATCCACCAGACCGGCACTGAAACCGAAACCGGCCATCCACTGCATGGAGGCAGCGATGAACACGGAGATACCGGTCAGTACGGCGTGGATGACATACAGTACCGGCGCCACGAACATGAAGGAGAACTCGAGCGGCTCGGTAACACCGGTGAAGAAGGAGGCAAAGGCAGCTGCGATCATGATGGAAGCAACTTTCTCTTTGTTCTCTTTCTTGGCGGAGTGGTAGATGGCCAGAGCGGCACCCGGCAGACCGAACATCATGATGGGGAAGAAGCCAGCCTGGTACATACCGACCACGCCTTTCACCTGATCCAGGCTCTTGCCAGCGGCCAGAGCGGCATCGATGGTAGCCTGACCACCCAGGAAGTTCGGGATGTCGTTGATTCCGGCCACGTTGAACCAGAACACGGAGTTCAGGGCGTGGTGCAGACCGATCGGGATCAGCAGACGGTTGAAGAAGGCGTAGATACCGGCACCGGTAGAGCCCAGGCTCACGATGGACTCACCGAAGGAGACCAGACCACCGTAGATTGCCGGCCATACGGCCATCAGGATGAATGATACGACGATCATCACCACGGAGGTTACGATCGGTACCAGACGACGACCGGAGAAGAAGGAGAGTGCCTTGTGCAGCTCGACGTTGCTGAAGCGGTTGTACAGCTCAGCGGCGATAACACCACACAGGATACCCACGAACTGGTTGCTGATCTTGGCAAACGCGGCAGGAACCTGCTCCACCGGGATGCTCTTGATCTGGGCCACGGCACCCGGGCTCAGCAGGGTGGTAACGACCAGGAAGCCGACCAGACCTGCCAGAGCAGCAGAACCGTCTTTATCCTTGGACATACCGTAGGCGACACCGACTGCGAACAGTACGGACATGTTGTCGATAATGGCTGCGCCCGCCTTGATCAGGAAGGCAGCCAGCGCACTGTCACCACCCCAACCATTCGGGTCAATCCAGTAGCCAACCCCCATCAGGATCGCGGCGGCAGGCAATACCGCTACCGGCACCATCAGGGCACGGCCGATCTTTTGCAAATAACCGAGAATGTTCACGGTTCCTCTCCTTAGTTAATGTTTTTCTAGAAATTAAGTGCTTATCACGTTTGACGCATAAGCCATCAAGGCTTGATTGGCAGTCTAGGGCTTTTATTTCGCTGCGCAAATTAATAAACCGATAATCGTGATCGTTATCACCCAAACAAGATAAAGGTGGTGGATAGATGTGGCTTAGTTCGCAATCTTTATTTACGCTATAAAACAACTTGAATCCGTCTTAGCCAATTGCCACCGCCAAACCGGTCGCAACCCGACACAGAGGTATCCCATATGCGCCTGATCCCGTTGAAATCTGCCAGCCAAGTAGGCCTGTGGTCTGCTCGTTACATCGTTGACCGCATCAACGCGTTCAAGCCGACCAGCGATCGCCCTTTCGTACTGGGCCTGCCCACCGGTGGCACCCCGCTCAACACCTACAAGCGCCTGATCGAGTTGCACAAAGCCGGTGAAGTGAGCTTCCAGAACGTGGTCACCTTCAACATGGACGAGTACGTCGGCCTGCCGGAAGATCACCCGGAGAGCTACCACAGCTTCATGCACAACAACTTCTTCAGCCACATCGACATTCGTCCCGAGAACATCAACATCCTCAACGGCAATGCAGAGGATCTGGTGGCCGAGTGCAAGCGCTACGAAGACAAGATCAAGTCCTACGGCAAGATCCACCTGTTCATGGGTGGCGTGGGTAACGACGGCCACATCGCATTCAACGAGCCGGCCTCTTCCCTCTCCTCCCGCACCCGGGTCAAGACCCTGACCGAAGATACCCGTATCGCCAACTCCCGCTTCTTCGGTGGCGACATGGAGCAGGTGCCCAAGCTGGCCCTGACCGTGGGTGTAGGCACCCTGATGGATGCGGAAGAGATCATGATCCTGGTTACCGGTCACGGCAAGGCACTGGCCCTGCAGGCCGCCGTGGAAGGCAGCGTCAACCACATGTGGACCATCTCCACCCTGCAACTGCATCCGAAGGGAATGATGGTGTGTGACGAGCCCTCCACCATGGAGCTCAAGGTCAAGACCGTTCGCTACTTCCAGCAGCTGGAAGCCGCCAACATCGGCCGTCTGTAAGGAGTCGTCATGTACGCATTGACCAACTGCACCCTCTACACCGGCAGCTGCGTGCTGACCGGCTACGGGGTGCTTATCGAGGGCGACAAGATTGTCGCCATCTCTCACCTGGCTGAACTGCCTGCGGGCATCGAGCAGATTGACCTCAAAGGCGCCAACCTGACCGCCGGTTTTATCGATGTGCAGCTCAACGGCTGTGGCGGGGTGATGTTCAACACAGACATCACGGTCGAGACCCTGGCAACCATGCAGGCGGCCAACCTCAAATCCGGTACCACCAGCTTCCTGCCGACCCTGATCACCAGTCCGGATGCGGATATGAAGCAGGCCGTTGCGGTGACCCGTGACTACATGGCTGCACACCCCAACGAGGTGCTGGGCGTCCATCTGGAAGGGCCTTACACCAACCTCAAGCGCAAGGGGATCCACCCTGCCGCGCAAATTCGCCAGCCAGCGGACGAGATGATCGACTTCTTCTGCGCCAACGCGGATGCCATCACCAAAATCACCCTGGCTCCGGAGCGCAACGAACCGACCCATATCCGCCGTCTGGTGGAAGCGGGCATTCTGGTCTCGGCCGGTCACACTGCCGCCAGTTACGATCAGGCCATGGCCGGGTTCGATAACGGTATTCGCTTTGCGACCCACCTCTACAACGCCATGACCCCGACCCTCAACGGTCGCGAACCGGGCGTCGTGGGCGCCATCTATGATCGCAAGGATGTCTACGCGGGCATCATCGTCGATGGCCACCATGTGCACTGGGCCAACGTGCGTCTTGCTCACAAGGCGCTGGGGGAGCGACTGGTGCTGGTCACCGATGCCACCGCAGCAGCCGGAGCGCCGGAAGGCTTTGAGAAATTTGATTTTTGTGGCACCACCGTCTTTTTACGCGATGGTCAGTGTGTCGACGAGAATGGTACACTCGGCGGTTCCTCCCTCACCATGATTGAGGGGGTGGAAAATCTGGTCAAGCAGGTCGGATTACCGCTCGATGAAGCACTGAGAATGGCCAGCCTCTACCCCGCTCGCGCCATTGGATGGGACTCATGTCTCGGTAGTATCCAGGTCGGTAAAGTAGCCAACCTCACTGTCTTCGATCAGGACTTCACGGTCCGTGGGACCGTGGTTAACGGACACTACACACAACAGTGACATCATGACTGGCGGACAAATAGCAAACGTAGATCTTATCAAGCAGGTCAACAGTGCAGCCGTGTATCGGCTCATCGACCTGCAAGGCCCCATCTCCCGGGTCAAGATTGCCGAGTTGAGTCAGCTGGCACCGGCCAGCGTGACCAAAATAACCCGGCAACTGATCGAGCATGGCCTGATCAAGGAGACCTCTCCGCAAGCCTCAACCGGCGGGCGGCGTGCCATCTCCCTGACCACCATCAAACATCGCTTTCAGTTTGTCTCTGCCAAGCTGGGCCGCGGCTACCTGCAACTGAGTCTCTATGACCTCGATGGCAAAGAGCTCGACCAGCACGTCATTCAGGTGACCGAGATCGACCAGCAACCCGTGGTCGACATGCTGCTGCGAGAGATTGGCGCCTTTATCGATGCCAACCGCGAACGCTGTCGCAACCTCATCAGCATCGCGCTGACCATGCCGGGTCTGGTCAACCCGGAATCCGGTATGGTCATCTACACCCCCAAGTACCAGATCCGCAATCTGGGGCTGGCGAAGCTGCTTGAGAACCACTTCAACCTTCCCTGCTACGTGGGTAACGACACCCGTTCCCTCGCGCTGGCCGAACACTTCTTCGGTGAGTCCCGCGACTGCATGGACTCCATTCTGGTGAGTGTTCACCAGGGGACGGGCTCGGGGATCATCACCAAGGGTCAGGTGTTCCTCGGTCAGAACCGCAACGTCGGCGAGATCGGCCATATCCAGGTCGAACCGCTCGGCAAGCGCTGCCACTGCGGCAACTTCGGCTGCCTCGAGACCATCGCCTCCAACGAGGCCATTGTCGACAAGGTGAAGGAGCTCATCAGCCGCGGTCACCAGAGCGTGCTGCAAGAGAAGCACATCACCATTCAGGAGGTGTGCAAGGCGGCGCTGGCGGGCGATGAACTGGCCCGCAGCGTCATCGAGAACGTGGGTGAGCATCTGGGACGGGCGGTGGCGATTACGGTCAACCTGTTCAACCCGCAGAAGGTGCTGATCGCCGGAGAAATCACCGCCGCCGAAGAGCTCCTCTTCCCGGCCATTCGTCGCTGTGTCGAGCATCAATCCCTGCCGAGCTTCCACCGTGGCCTGCCCATCGTGAAGGCCCGCTTCCAGAACCAGCCTACCTATGGCGGCTTTGCGCTGGTCAAGCGCGCCCTGCTGGAGGGAGATCTGCTGCAGATCATCATGGAGCAGAAGTAAGACACTGATCTTGCGAGATAACAAAACGGCAGCCAGTGGCTGCCGTTTTCTATTGTGTGCTTGCTAGCGGTTTAGCCCGCCCGACATGGCTTGAACAGATCCAGCTTGTTGTCGTAAACACTCGTCTGCACATCCATGATCCCCAGCATGGAGTGAAAGAGGTTGTCATGGGAGAAGCGCTGACTGCTCGCCTCCGCCGCCAGGCAACCCATATCAAGCTGGCGATCGGCCTGTAACTGGGGCGAGAACCAGGTCAGCAGCGGCACCCGGGTCTGATCATCCGGCGCAAACTTGTAGGGCGTGCCGTGCAGATAGAGCCCCATAGCCCCAAGGGATTCGCCGTGATCGGAGAGATAGACCAGTCCCACATCGTACTGGCTCTCCAGCGACTTGAGCTTGTCTATCAGCAGCCCCACCACCTTGTCTGTGTAGCGGATGGTGTTGTCATAGGTGTTGACCAGCTCTTCGTTGCTGCAGTTTTCGATGTCGCTGCGCGGGCAGTCGGGCACGAATACCCGATCAGTGGCAGGATAGCGGCGATAGTAGGTCGGGCCATGGCTACCCATCAGGTGAAAAGCCACCAGCTTGTTGCCCTTCATGCCGGCAATCTGCTGATCCAGCCCCTCCAGCAGCACCTCGTCATAGCAGGACTCCCCCTGACAGAGCGCAGGATAGGATTTGGGGAGGATCTCGATGGTCGGTACATTGCGGCACACCCCTTTGCAGCCGCCATCGTTCTCTTTCCACAGCACAGATACACCGGCATGTTGCAGCACATCGAGCAGGCCGTCACGGGAGCTGGCAAGCTGTTCATCGTAACCGCGGCGAGTGAGGTTGGAGAACATGCAGGGCACCGAGACCGCAGTGGCCGTACCGCAGGAACGCACATCTCTGAACGACACCACCCCCTGCTCTTTTGCCGTAAAGCTGTTGGTCGCCTTGCCATACCCGTTAAGGGAGTAGTTCTGGCTGCGCGCCGTCTCACCCACCACCAGGAACATCAAAGTCGGCTTGCTTCCCCGTGCCACCACCCTGGCATCTGTCCCCAAATACTGGTAAGGGATCGGCGTGGCAAACAGCACATCCCGCCCATACTTGTAGAGGCCGTGCACATAGTTGGCTGGCACAATCTCTTTGGCCAGCGACTTGTTGTTGCGCCCGACCGAGGCGTAATCCTGATAGTAAAGTGACGCGACGCCCCCGATAAACAGCAGAGAGATAGCCAGTGCACCCGTCCGCAACGCCAACCCCTGATACCAGCGAGCCGGATAGCGGATCCGCAGTGACCAGAGCACCAGAACAGGCAGCAGCCCGGTCAGCAGAAACCAGAGCGCAACCGAACCATTCAAATAGGCCCCCGCCTCACCGCTGTTAGTCTCTACTATGTTCTGGATCATGCCGGCATCAAAGATGACGCCGTATTTGAGCATGGCGTAACTGACGATGGAGCCACTCAGGATCAGCACGGTAAAAAACGGCTTGAGCACAAACCGGAACGTGAAGGGAATAAACACTGTATTTAGCGCCGCAATCAGCACCAGCGGGATCGAAATGACAAATCCGGCTTTGACGTGACTCAGCTCACTGAGCGCCGTGTAAAAGTGCAACAGGATTGGCCAGTTGAGAACCAGCGCGAAAAAGAGAACAAGCAGCAGATTGGTCTGCAGCACACCGAGGGTTACACGCATAAACAACTCCTACATACCGGCCTGCAGTGCAGGGGGCCGGTCAAGCCAACAAAAACGACGGGGCCAGCGTAGGAAGTAAAACTTAAGAGCAAATTAAGAACCCTCTGATGCTAGTGCGCTTTATCACAGCGCGGGGGGATCCCACTCCCCTTAATGGTTTTTTAGTTGTCTATCCATCGGATTTTGCTAGCTTGTTGAGTAGGCATTCCAGAAATGCAGGTTAACCGATGGCACTGATCCAAGCCTCGATAGAGCAATTGAGAGTAGGCCACTATATCCATCTCCCCACGGGATGGACCAACCACCCGTTTATGTTCAATGCCTTCAAAATCAAAGATCAGCAGCAGCTGGATATCATCCGCCACCTTGATCTGAGCCTGATGATGGTGGATCCGGACAAGAGCGATCTGCCTATCGAGCCACTGTTGCGTGGCGATATCCCCGATGCCGGGCCCGATCTCGAAGAGCTGGAGTCCCTGATTGATGCCGGCCCGCCCCCTTTTGACGAAAAAGCCTTTCGCCGCTCCATGCGCGCCGCCGACAAGGCCTTTGGCCAGTCCATGAGCGAGCTGCGCGATGCGCTCGGGGCACTCAACCTCAAACCGGATGAAGGGCTGGCCAACACCGCCCAGATCGTCCGCAATGCCGCCTTCACCCTTAGTCAGCACGAGGGCCCCCTCGGGCTCCACCTGATCCGTAGTCCCCACACCGATGTCCTGCTGCAGCACAGTCTCAACGTGGCTTTCATTGCCATGCTGATGGCCCGCGAATTGGGGATGAATCCCATCGAGCTGGAAGAGACCGGCCTTGCGGGACTTATCCACGACATAGGTGAACTGAAAATTCCCAGCCAGATCACCCAAAAGCGTGGTGAGCTAAACAAGGCCGAGCAGAACTTCCTCAAGATGCATCCCCAGTACGGATTTGACATGCTGAACCAACTCAATGCCTTTGAGCCCAAAATTCGTCAGGTAGCCCATCTGCACCACGAACGGCTCGACGGCAGCGGTTATCCGCTGGGGATCAAGGGGGGGGAGATCCCGCCGCTGGCGCGGCTGATCGGACTGGTCGACTTCTACGACGAGCTGCTTCATCCCCGCAACAGTGGCACGCCGGCGGCACCGAGTCAGGCCATCAGCCAGCTCTACAAGTTATCCCAGAAGAAGTTCGACCAGAATCTGGTCAAGTTGCTGGTCAAGGTGCTGGGGGTCTACCCACCGGGCTCCCTGGTGAAACTCTCCGACGAGAGCATTGCGCTGGTACTCTCTACCGAACCCACCATGCCCCTCAAGCCGAAGATCCTGCCCTATATCAAGGCCCAGCGGCCGGAAGCGGTCGCCATGATCGATCTGCGGGAAGATGAACGCACCATCAGTGCCTTTATCAAACAGGAGGAGCTGGATGAGGGACAGCGGCAGTTCTTCAATCTGACCCGCCGCTTCTGTTACTACTTTGCATTCTGAGTTATCCCCAGAAGCTGGGGATAACTCATTGGACAAACCGGAATAATTGCTCAAACCCCCATCAGAAGGTTGCCAACTGACCATGTATAAAAAACGCCCAGCCAAGGGGCCGGGCGGAGCATGCCACCTCCGTGTGGCGTATCCGGCGGATACATTCATGCTCCATTCATCAATAGCAATCCATCACCTCTTACACAAATATCAATTTAACATGCTGATTTAATGTAGTTTTATCCAGTTTTTCTGGCAAACTGACGGCCCGTTGCGCCCAGTTGGGCCAACAGAACAAGATCCTGATCACACTTATTCACGGGCTGGTTGTTTTTTAGGCTGGCTGATGAGGCGCGTTTTTTATGCAGTTGGTTCTCTCTTTGTTACAGCAGATGAGCGTCAGCCTGGTGATCGCCTATCTCTTCTCGAAAAGCCCGCTGCTTCGCCCGCTTGCCAACTATTCAGTGAGGCTTCCTCACAAGATACTGATATACATAATATTTTCATGTTTTTGCATCCTCGGAACCTATGTAGGCCTCGATATCGACGATGCCATCGCCAACACCCGGGCGGTCGGCGCCGTCTTGGGGGGATTATTGGGGGGGCCGCTGGTGGGCTTTCTGGTGGGGCTGACCGGTGGTCTGCACCGCTATACGCTGGGGGGATTTACCGATCTCGCCTGCGCTATCTCCACCACCTGCGAGGGGTTGCTTGGGGGCATAGTGCACTGGCGACTGATGCGCTCGGGGCGAACGGATGCCCTGTTTGAACCGCGTATCGCCTTCTTTACCACCCTCTACGCCGAGATCATGCAGATGGTCATCATCCTGCTGGTGGCGACCCCGTTCGACAAATCCCTGCTGCTGGTGCGCACCATCGCCACCCCGATGATTCTCGCCAACTCCTGCGGCGCGGCGCTCTTTATCAGCATGATCCGCGACCAGCAGCGGATGTATGAGAAGTTCTCCCGGGTCTTCTCCGCCAAGGCGCTCAATATCGCCAACCGTACAGTGGGGATCATGAGTCAGGGCTTTACCCCACAGGCGAGCAACAAGATTGCCCGCATCATTCAGGAGGAGACCGGCGTTGGGGCGGTCGCCATCACGGACACCGAGCAGATCCTCGCCTTTATCGGCACCGGCGAAGATCACCATCTGCCGGGCACCCCCATCGCGTCAGCCATCACCATGCAGGCCATCGCCCAGAACAAGGTGCTGTTTGCCGATGGCAACAGCCAGCCCTATCGCTGCAGCCTCTCCTCCGCATGCCAGCTGGGCTCGGTGCTGGTGATCCCGCTGCAGGGGGACAAGGGGGTGATCGGCACCATCAAGCTCTACGAGCCGAAGAAGCGGCTGTTTCTCAAGATCAACCACACCCTGGGGGAAGGGATTGCCAACCTGCTGTCACAGCAGTTGCTGGCCGGTCGGCTGGAGCAGCATCAGCGGCTGCTGGTGCAGTCCGAACTCAAGCTGATCCAGGCCCAGATCAACCCCCACTTTCTGTTCAACACCCTCAACACCATCAGTGCCATCACCCGGCGCGATCCGGACAAGGCGCGGGATCTGCTGCTGCATCTGTCGCTGTTCTTTCGCAAGAACCTCAAGCGCCAGAGCGGCCTTGCGACCCTGCAGGAGGAGCAGGAGCACTGCCAATCCTATCTGGAGATCGAGCTGGCCCGTTTTGGCGATCGGCTGACGGTGATAAACGAGATCCCGCCCCATCTGGCCACACTGCGACTGCCCAGCTTCACCCTGCAACCGTTGATCGAGAATGCCATCAAGCACGGCATCTCGACTCTGCTGGAGCAGGGGCGCATTCGCCTCTGGACCGATGAGCATCCCACCAGCGTCACCATCCATGTGGAAGATAATGCAGGCACCTGGCAAGCACATCCCGCTGGCGACGGTCTGGGCATGACCATCGTAGACCGGCGACTGAAAAGCGCCTTTGGCGAGCGCTATGGCGTGACTATTGCGTGCGAGCCGGAACAGTGGACCCGGGTGTCGTTCACCATCCCCAAGGAGCAACCATGATCCGCACTCTGATAGTCGATGACGAACACTACGCCCGCGAAGAGCTGAGGCAGCAGCTGGCCTGCGATCCTGCCATCGAGATCGTGGGGGAAGCGGCCAACGCCATCGAGGCGCTGCCGCTTATTCAGCGCCTCAAGCCCGACGTGGTGTTCCTCGATATCCAGATGCCCAAGCTGAGCGGCATGGAGCTGGTCGCCATGCTCGACCCCCTGCCCCGCATCGTCTTTGTCACCGCCTTTGACGAATATGCCATTCAGGCCTTTGAAGAGAACGCCTTCGACTACCTGCTCAAGCCGGTGGAGCCTGCCCGGCTCGCCAAGACGCTGGCTCGCCTCAAGCAGGATATCTCCCCGCAGCCCATCGAGCGGCTGGCCCCCACCATCGCACACATTCCGGGCTATCTGCACAATCGGGTCAGGCTGCTGCCCATCGAGCAGGTGGAGTATGCCTTCTCCGATCTTGGCGGGGTCCATGTAGCTTGTCAGGGTGAGCTGTTCCACACCCAGCTCACCCTCAAATCGCTGGAAGAAAAGAGTCCGCTGCTGCGCTGCCACCGCCAGTATCTGGTCTCCCCCAACGCCATCTTCGAGATCCGGCTGCTGGATAACCAGCTGGCAGAGATTGTCACCCCGAGCGGCGCCCGGGTTCCGGTCAGTCGTCGCTATCTCAAGGAGCTCAAAGATCAACTGGGGCTGGACTGAGCCGCGGAGTGTGCGCCTGATCACAGCCGCCGACCGCTCGGCGCGCCAAAGCGCCGCTCGGGGAGTTTCACCTGCCAGTCAGGTGCAACCGTTTTAGACTCGCGCTGCACACTAAAAAATAACAATGCAGGAGCGTAGCAATGATCTGGTTCTTCCTCTGTGTCGGCTTACTTGTGGCCGGCTACTTCATATACGGCAAATTCATCGAACGGATATTCAGCCCGAAACCCGAGCTGAAAACCCCCGCCATCACCATGGCTGACGGGGTGGACTATGTCCCGATGTCGGACAAGAAAGTCTATCTGGTTCAACTGCTCAACATCGCAGGCGTTGGTCCCATCTTCGGCCCCATCCTGGGTGCCCTCTACGGCCCGGTCGCCATGCTCTGGATCGTCTTTGGCTGCATCTTCGCCGGTGCGGTTCACGACTACTTCTCCGGCATGCTGTCGGTACGCGCCAAGGGGGCCTCGGTGCCAACCGTGGTCGGTGAGCATCTGGGCACCGCCGCCAAGCACTTCATGAACCTGTTTGCCGTGGTGCTGCTGATGCTGGTCGGCGTGGTATTCGTGCTGAGCCCGGCAGGGCTGCTCGCCAACCTCACCTCCACCGATCTGGTCTACTGGATCGTGGCAATCTTTGCCTACTACATCCTCGCGACCATAGTCCCCATCGACAAGATCATCGGCCGCTTCTACCCCATCTTCGGCGCCCTGCTGGTCTTCATGTCGGTCGGCCTCATCGTTGGCCTGATCGCCTCCGGCAAAGGCTTCTACAACACCGGGATGGACTTCTCCAACCTGCACCCGACCGAACTGCCGCTCTGGCCGCTGCTGTTCATCACCATCGCCTGTGGCGCGGTATCAGGCTTCCACGCCACCCAGTCACCGCTGATGGCGCGCTGCATGCAGAACGAAAAATCCGGCCGCTTCATCTTCTACGGCGCAATGATCGGTGAAGGGATCATCGCCCTTATCTGGTGCACCCTGGGTCTCTCCTTCTACGACAGCACCGAAGCGCTCAACGCTACCATGGCCAACGGCGGCCCGGCAGCCGTGGTACACGAAGTCTCCACCAGCCTGCTCGGCACCGTGGGCGGCATTCTGGCCATCCTCGGCGTGGTGATCCTGCCCATCACCTCCGGTGACACCGCGTTTCGCAGTGCTCGCCTGATCGTGGCGGACTTCCTGAAGATGA
The DNA here is from genome assembly GCF_049174935.1 of Aeromonas sp. 600886. Lineage (NCBI taxonomy): Bacteria > Pseudomonadati > Pseudomonadota > Gammaproteobacteria > Aeromonadales > Aeromonadaceae > Aeromonas > Aeromonas sp. 600886. The sequence continues at coordinate 40,425 of NZ_JAAKUB010000023.1, forward strand.
CCCAGAAGCCGCTGGCCAAGCGTCTGCTGATCGCAATCCCCATGTTTATCCTTGGCTTCATCATCTCCAAGGCTGAATTCGGGGTGATCTGGCGCTACTTTGGCTGGGCCAACCAGACCACCGCTGTCATCATGCTGTGGGCTGCGGCTGCCTACCTCATCAAAGAGGGCAAGCTGCACTGGGTCTGCACCATTCCCGCCATGTTCATGACTGCTGTCGTGATCACCTATCTGGCCAACGCCCCCATCGGGTTCGGGCTGGAGATGGGAACCTCCACCATCATCGGCCTGACGGCAACGGCGGCCATTACCGTGGCCTTCCTGATGAAGTTCCGCCAGCCCTTGGTCAGCAGTACCAGCGAAGGGTAAAACAGCAAAAAATTGCTGCGAAAGCAGCACAAAAAAGGCGCCTGATGGCGCCTTTTTTAATGACAAAAAGACTAATAAGACAACTGTCGAACGGCTTCAGCTTTAATACAGCGAATAGCTTTAAGATTCCGGGCAAACTGACGATAAATGTGTGATTCTTAATTGCTTTAGTGCTTGTTGGAACCAATGATTAAGCTGTGCGTCATGCCAGTGGAGGTTATAAATGGCCCTTGATTATTTTGCCCTTGGTCTGCTCGTCTTTGTCGGGCTGGTCATTTTTTATGGAGTCATCGTTATCCACGATATTCCTTACGAGATTGCCAAACATCGGAATCACCCTCATCAGGATGCCATTCACGTGGCAGGTTGGGTCAGCCTGTTTACCCTGCATGTGCTGTGGCCCTTCCTCTGGATCTGGGCAACCATCTATCGCCCCGATCGCGGCTGGGGCTTTAGCCAGCGGCTGCAAAAAGATGAAGAGGAGCTGGCGGCCCTCAAGCAGGAGTTGGCGGATCTGAAGAGCCGTATCAACACTATCGAACAGAGTGAGCAACAGGGATAAACCATGGACCTGCTACTGATCCTGACCTACACGGCGCTGTGTGTCGCCATATTCAAAATCTTCCGCATCCCGCTCAACAAGTGGACCGTCCCCACCGCAGCATTGGGTGGCGTGCTGCTCATCGGCACCCTGATCATGCTGATGAACTACAACCACCCCTACTCCGAGATGGCGCGCAACTACTACGTCTCCACCCCCATAGTGCCGCTGGTCAAGGGCCGGGTGGTTGAGGTTCCGGTACAGGCCAACCAGCCGGTGAAAAAAGGGGATGTGCTGTTTCGCATCGATGACGAGCCGTTCCGCCTGAAAGTGGAGAGCCTCACCGCACGGGTCGAATCCAACCGCGAACACCTCAAGTCCATCGAGGCGAGACTGCGCTCCGCCAGGCTGGATCGGGATCGCGCCAGCGACCTGATGCGCCGTGGCGTGGGCAAGCAGCGCGACCTCGACGTCACCCAGGCCAACGTGGACGACATCGTGGCCCAGATTGACCAGCAGAAAGCCACCCTGAACGATCTGCAAGCCCAGCTGATGGAAGCCAAGTACCAGCAGTCCCAAACCGTGGTCTATGCCCCGAGCGATGGTCATGTAGTGCAGCTGGCCCTGCGCCCCGGCATGATCGCCACCCCCTTCATGTATCGTCCGGTGATGACCTTCATCCACAAGGATGACACCGCCTACGTCGGCTGGTTCTGGCAGAACAGCATGCAGAGACTGGCGGTGGGCGATGAGGCCGAAGTGGTGATCGATGGCGTACCCGGCAAGATCTTCAAAGGCAAGGTGACAGCCGTGGTTCCGGCCATTGCCGCCGGTAACGTGCAGGCCAACGCCGGTCTGCTGGATCAAACCACTGCGGTGCGCCCGGGTCGTCTGCCGGTGGTTATCTCCATCACCGACCCCGAGTGGGCCAAGTATCAGGTAATTGCAGGCTCCAGCGGGCAGGCTGCCATCTATACCCACTACTTCCACCATGTATCTGTGATGCGCAAAGTGCTGCTGCGCATGGCAAGCTGGATGAACTACATCTTCCCGTTCCATTGATCAGCACCCAAGCACCCTGCGGGCCGGCATCATGCCGGCCCGCTGTTTTTGTGACGGCAAGCACCCTATAATGGCGCCATCTTGCACCACCCCACATCGACATACCCAAGCCTGCATGTTCGTTCTCAGACCCTATCAGACCGACGCCGTCAACGCCGTGATCAGCCACTTTCGCAAACACCCGGATCCCGCCGTAGTGGTGCTGCCCACCGGGGCCGGCAAGAGTCTGGTGATCGCCGAGCTGGCCCGCAAAGCGCGCGGTCGGGTGCTGGTGCTGGCCCACGTCAAGGAGCTGGTGGAGCAGAACCACGCTAAATACGAGGCGTGGGGGCTCAAGGCCGATATTTTCGCTGCCGGCCTGGATCGCAAGGAGGCGAGCGCCCAGGTGGTGTTCGGCTCGGTGCAGTCGGTCGCCCGCAATCTGGCGGCCTTCGACGGGGCGTTTTCGCTGCTGATCATCGATGAGTGCCATCGGGTCTCGCTCGATGACGACAGCCAGTACCATCAGGTGTTAGGCCACCTCAAGGCCGCCAATCCCGCCCTCAAGATCCTCGGCCTCACCGCCACCCCCTATCGGCTCGGGCTGGGCTGGATCTACCGGCGCCACTACCACGGCATGGTCAAGAGCCACGGCGAGCGGCTGTTTGGCGACTGCGTGTTCGAGCTGCCCTTGCGTTTTATGGTGAAAAACGGCTACCTCACTCCGCCGCGCATGGTGGATGCCCCCATCGTCCACTACGACTTCAGCAAGCTGGTGGCACGGGAGAACGGCCTCTTTAGCGAGGCAGATCTCAACGGAGAGCTCAAGCGCCAGCAGCGGGTCACCCCCCATATCCTGAGTCAGGTGCTGGAGTATGCCGCCGACCGGCAGGGGGTGATGATCTTCGCCGCCACCGTCGAGCATGCCCGCGAAATTCACGGTCTGCTGGGCGCCCGAGGCCAGCAGACAGCCCTTATCACCGGCGAGACGCCGGGGCCGGAGCGCGATGCCCTTATCAGCGCCTTCAAGGCGCGGGAGCTCAAGTTTCTGGTCAACGTGGCGGTACTCACCACCGGCTTCGACGCCCCCCATGTCGATCTTATCGTGATGCTCAGGCCCACTGAGTCGGTCTCCCTCTACCAGCAGATCGTGGGGCGGGGCCTGCGCCTCTCGCCGGGCAAGAGCGATTGTCTGGTGCTCGACTATGCGGGCAACAACTTCAACCTGTTCGCCCCCGAAGTGGGGGAGCCTCGCCCCCACGCCAGTACCGAGCCGGTACAAGTACCCTGCCCCGCCTGCGGTTTTGCCAACACCTTCTGGGGCAAGACCGACGAGGATGGCAAGGTGATCGAGCACTACGGACGCCGCTGTCAGGGGCTGTTTGAAGATGACGAGGGCAACCGTGAAGAGTGCGACTACCGCTTTCGCGCCAAGATCTGCCCCGGCTGTGGCGCGGAGAACGACATCGCCGCCCGCCGCTGCCAGAGCTGCGATCAGCTGCTGGTGGACCCTGACGACAAGCTCAAAGAGGCGCTCAATCTCAAGGATTGTATGGTGATCCGCTGTGCGGGGCTAACCCTCACAGCAGGGCGCGGCAAACAGGGGGAGCGGCTGGAGGTGACCTACCACGATGAGGATGGATTGACCCTCAGTGAATACTTCGGATTTCACTCCCCGGGCGCACGGCGCTTGTTTCAACAGCACTTTGTGCGTCATCATTGGCCCGCCCCGGGGCTGGAGCCCGAATTTGCCACCCTGGCGAGCGTGCTGGCCGCGCAAAGCCAGTTCCGTCATCCGGATTTTGTCATCGCCCGCAAATCGGGTCGCTTCTGGCAGATAAAAGAGAAAATTTTTGATTATGAGGGTCGCTATCGTACCGCCAACTCGATGACATGATGGCGACCGGCATACATGGCATGAATTGCGTTATCCCGTCGATCCCGCATCGGCGGGTGAAACAAGGTTGAATTATCAGGGTCAGTGCTATCGGTCTGGCCCCTTCGTCACGTTAGAGGATGTTATGCAGCGGCTGTTGATTGGTTTTTGTGCTCTCTTTTCTTCTCTGGCGGCTCATGCCGCCCCGCTGACGCCCCCTCAGGGTGGCCAGTACGCCATCATGGTGCAGGGCAATAACGGCGTCGAGTTCGCCCGCCACGCGGATCAGATGATCGCCCCCGCCTCCACCATGAAGGTGCTCACCGCGCTGGCGGCCCGCCTCGAGCTGGGTGCCGACTTCCGCTTCGCCACTGACATTCAGGCCCAACCCGGTGCCAAACAGGGTGACACCATCAACGGCGATATCTGGATCAACTTCGTCGGCGACCCCACCCTCTCCCGCATGGATCTGCTGGCCCTGTTCAAACAGCTCGGCGTCAGCAGCATCAAGGGCAATGTCTACGTCAACACCGGCGCCTACAACGGCTACGAGCGCGGCAACGGCTGGTCGTGGGGGGATCAGACCCTCTGCTTCGCTGCGCCCGTCTCCTCGGTCATCATCGACAAGAACTGCGCCTACGGCACCATCACTGCCACCCAGATTGGCAAACCGGCGGTGGGCAATGTAGCTACCGGCGTGCCCATCGGCATCGGTGCCGACAACGTGGAAGTGATGAGCTATGGCGACATGGCGCGCCAGTTCTGCGCACTGGAAGTGGACATGGCCAAGGGCAACTTCTACGAGCTCAAGGGCTGCATCACCCCGAACAAGGAGCCGCAGGGACTGCGTTTCGCCATTCACGATGTGGAAGCCTGGGGTTGGGACAACATCCGCTGGGCGATGAACCGTGCCGGTATCAAGCATGATGGCCTGCTGCGGGTCACCCACAAAGCCCCTGAAGGGGCAGAGACCCTCGGCACCCACTACTCGGTCTCCCTGCCGGTGATGCTCGCCAAGATGCTGAAGAAATCGGACAACCTCTACGCCGATACCTTCCTCAAAACCGTGGGCCGTCACTACTACAACAAGCCGGGCAGCTATCGCAGCGGCACCATGGCGGTGCGCGCCATCCTGACCAAGAACGGCATCGATCTGGGCAACGCCACTTTGGCAGACGGCTCCGGTCTATCCGCTCACAATCTCATCAGCGCCCGTCAGATGATGTCGGTGCTGAACTTCATCCAGAAAAATGATGCCGAACTTGGCCTGATCAAGCTGCTGCCAAGCTCTCAGGTGGATGGCACCCTGGCGTGGCGCCGCAGCGTCACCGCCCCCATGATGAAGAACAAGGTCCACGCCAAGACCGGCACCATCACCGGCACCTCCAATCTGGTGGGCTTTATCGACACGGCAGGCGGCCAGCGCAAGGCGTTCGTGATGTTCCAGCGCGGCCTGTCCCAAGATCCGGCCACCCATGAGCGCTACCGTGCCAGCAAGGCGCCGTGGCCCTGGACTGTATTCGAGAAGGGGGTGCTGGAGAGCATCTATCAGCAGCAGCCGATCCAGATCGCCGATGAGAGCTGAGCCAATAGGCCCACTCGAATCACGGTATCGATAATTTCGGCTTCAAGTCGCCACGAGGCAGGGCTATGCTGTTGCCTGCCTCATATCAACGGCCATACATAAACGGCTTAAAAAACGGAGAGAAAATATGTTTGCAGTGATTTTTGGTCGCCCGGGTTGCCCCTACTGTGTCCGTGCCGTACAGATCGCCGAGCAGCTGACCGAACAGCGCGATGACTTCAAATTCCGCTACGTGGATATCCATGCCGAAGGCATCACCAAAGAAGATCTGGCCAAGAGCGCCGGCAAGCCGGTCAATACCGTGCCGCAGATCTTCCTGGACGAGCAGCACATCGGTGGCTGCACCGATTTCGAAGCCTACGCCAAAGCGAATCTGGGTCTCTACCAGTAATGCCAGCGGGTCATCCCGAGCGGGTTGACCGCCAGATCGTATAAAAAAATCCGGCGCTATCAGGCGCCGGATTTTTTTATGGGCAACACGCGCACATCATCCCCGATCAGGGGGTCACCGACTGGGCGGCAAAGCGCGCAATGATGGGGTTGTGATCCGAGCTGTCGGTGGCCGGTGAACTCACCTCGACCAGATCCAGATTGCGGTAGTAGAGATGATCCAGTGGGCGACCGAAGGCGGTACGGCGCAGGTCAGGCACCGGCACGGCCTCTTGCAGACCCAGCTCGTCCACCAATTTATTCAGCCAGAACTGGCGCTTGTCGCTCCAGGTATTGAAATCACCGGCCAGGATCACCGGCCCCTGATGGCGGCGCACCAAGGCAGTCAAATCGTTGAGCTGCTCGCGGAAGGTAGCCATCCCCAGCTCGAAATTGACCGCATGGATATTGATGACCATAACGCCGTCAGGATCGCCCTGCAGCGGATAGAGGCTCACCAGCCCGGATTTGGGGATGCGCAGCAAAGGCTCGGGGGAGCGCACGCCACAGACGAACGCCTGCGGGGTCTTGGCCACCGTCATTACCCCGAACGACACGCCGCCCTGGGTGAAGGCTTGCAGCTGTTGCCACTGGAAATCACCGGCGCGCAGCCAGTCGAGCATATCGGGACGGGTGGCCGACTCTTGCAGCAGCACCAGATCCTGCCCCTTGGCATAACTGTCCATCCCTTCGCGCCAGTTTTTGCGCTGGCCCTTGTAGAGATTCCACACCGTCACCCCGAATTCACGAGGCAGCGCCGTGGTCGCCAACGCTACCAGCGGCGGACGCTGGCAGTCGAGTCCCGGCACAATCCCTTGAGCAGTGACCAGATGGTTCTGATCCGGCACCTCAAAACAGCCTACCAACCCCAGGGTCAGCAGGGAGGTGCCAAGAATGCGATAACTATTTTTCATTGGCTAACAACCGCCCGCCTTTGCTTTTTGTTGCGACCATCACAAACGTCATCCACGCCGACTAAGCTGATAGTCCCTGTTCCACCCAACCAGAAGGACCTTGTCTCATGGCGAAAGAACTTCGGTACAACGTGACGTTTTATGATCAACAAGGAAATTGTCATCAAGTGGAGCTGTCCACCGTCTATCAGATAAGACGAGACCCTCAATGCGATCTCTGCCTGTTCGACACCCTGCAATATGTGGGCTCGGAAGAGATGCTGGAACGCATGATACGGCAAAAAACCGGGCTTGAGCAGGAAATATCCATCATCAATGCCCGGCTGATTTAATCAGGCACTCACCGGAACCGGGCGGGATTTGCCCTGTTCGTCGATGGCGACATAGGTGAAGATCCCCTCGGTCACACAGTAACGCTGGGCATCGTTCTCCCGCAGTACCGGCTTGACCCACACCTCCAGCTTGAGCTTCATGGAGCTGCGGCCGATCTTCATGCAGCGGCCGTAGCAGCAGACCACATCGCCCACCTTGACCGGACTGTGAAAGGTCATGCCTTCGACGGATACGGTACAAATACGTCCTTTTGCCAGCTCCTTGGCCATAATGCCCCCACCTATATCCATCTGGGACATGATCCAGCCACCAAAGATGTCGCCATTGGGGTTGGTATCGGCTGGCATTGCCAGGGTTCTCAGCAACAACTCCCCATCGGGGTGACGTTTTGTATCTACCATCATTACCGCCTCTCTCTCATGGATGGCGGCATGATAGGGGGCGATCACCCCCTTGGCAAACCTCAATTGCCCGAGGCGGCCAGCTCGGCAAACCAGTGGGCCGGATCGGGCCAGCGATAGTTGAATCCCATCTGCTGGCAAATCAGCTGACCGTCGATGGGCTGAAATTCACCGGCAGGCTCGATAAAGACCGGAACTGGCAGCCCCTGCTGACGCGCCGCAAAGGGGTAGAACTGCTCGCGGCGCGGATGCACCGGCGCGCTCAGGTTGAAAACATCCCCATCCTTGCCCCGCTCCAGCAGCAAGATGCAGGCCGCCACCACATCATCCAGATGAACCAGATTGACCGACTGGGCGCCGCCATCCAAGGTCTTACCTGCGAGGAAACGGCCGGGATGGCGATCCGGGCCATAAAGGCCGGAGGGGCGCACTATCATCACCGCCTCGAAACCGGCCGCCAGCACCGCCTGCTCCGCCGCCAGCATCCGCTCGCCACGGGCATGGCGGGGTTTGGGCTGTTCCCCCTCCTGCTGCCCTGCGCCCCACACCGAAGTGGCGCTGACAAACAGTACCCGCCGGGTGCCACTCGCCTTGGCCAATGCGCAGGCCTTGGCCACCGCCTGCGGGTAGTCATCGGTCTTGCTCGGCGGTACGCAGATAACCAGCGATTCGCAGGGGATGGGCCACGGCGCTTTTTGATCAGCGATGGGCATCTCGGCAGAGCCCATGTTGGCAGAGATGGTCAGCGGATAGGCGTTGATCCCCTCCCCCTGCAAACGGGCCGCCTTCTCGGGGCTGCTGACCGTCACCGCCACCTGCTTGCCTGCCGCCAGCAGGGCCCGCGCCAGCGGCAGCCCGAGCCACCCCGCTCCCAGAATGCCGATCGTCCCGGCGATATGTTGCTCTGTCATCGTCCCTTCTCCTGCTTGACGCTATGTGCCCCGCAGCTTACCTGCCGTTACATAAAAAGAAAAACACAATAGGTACGAAATACTGACGGAATATATGGCACCTCTGAGAATGAAACTGCAATGTAAAAACACATAACGTAAAATAAAATAGAACCGACAAAACATACATTTACAGGCCAATCATTCCATCAAAGCCGCTTAACAATAAAAACTGCTAAGTTATCTAAGTGCAACCGTGATATTTTTATAATGACTTAAGCTTTTTCCTAACCACCTTTAATTCATTATTTGCAATTTCCAACCAAGACGGTGAAGATATTGCCGAATTTTGATAGATATAGTTTAAGTATTTTAAAACCTGCTCCGGCCCATTTAAAGCACTAATCTTGTATAGTTTTACGGCATAACTAACCCTATCTAACTCCATATTATTTATGGACAAGCTAGATTGCATATGCATTACAATATTTCTCTCATCTACAATATCGGCAACAGCATTTCTTAAAGTGCTATGAGTTTTAAGAGGCTGGACATTGAAGATCTGTGGAGCGAGTTGGAAAATTTTCGGCCTAATAGGTATTGATGGATCAGATGCAATTTTGTCAGCTGCAATAATTCTATCCGGCTTGCCAGGTCGCTCTAGTTTCAGTTGTGAAACCTTGCCATTTTCTGTTCCGTATAAAATAAATGACTTGTTAACCCATGATTCTATAGCTCCGATTGAAAATGTGATAGCTGCCATTGCTTGCTGACACATTGCGAAAAATAATTTCATATTTTCTCCCGAAGAGTCCACTTCAGGCAATTTGTCAAAATTTGACTTTTGTACTTTAATACCTTTCTTTAATATTTCTGCTTTTACAGCCGCATCAAGAGAATTGAAAAACATAAGAGCTTCGAACTCTGGAGGTGGAACTCGCATATTGTAGCCATTAAAGCAACCTTGAGAGGATAGAACCGTAATCTTACTTCCCCCTTCAGCCAACTGCCCATTGGGTAATATCACGTCATGTGCCAATGATATATTCTTATCTTCTAATAAATGTTCCATTTTTACCTTGCGTGATAATGTTAAGCTTTCCGGTTTTAAGTTAAAGAATTAATGTAATGGTCTGTTTTTTCCGCATATATCCTGCCCAGCTTCCTCTAACATATCAACACATCATTTTTGATTTCACCAACACAACGCCTGTAGTTGCTATCAGATAGTGAGGAGTGACATCCAATAGTCTCCCGAGACAATAAGCGGGCCAGTGGCCCGCTTCGTTTTATGCAGATTTAACCCAATCCTCACACCGGCGGATGGAAATGGCTAGCCTCGCGGGTGGCCATTTCCTCGTAGGTGGCCCACTTCTGCCACGCCACTTGTTGCGCCACCTGCATCAGCCGCTCGGCCTCCTCCGGATGGCTCTGGGCCAGCACCCGATAACGGGTCTCCTCCTGCCGATATTCAGCGAGGGGGATGGAGGGGCGCAGGCTGTCGAGGCTGAAAGGGTTCTGCCCCGATCTGCGCAATACCGGGTTGTAGCGCATCAACGGCCAGTGACCGGAGGCCACGGCCCGTTTTTGCTGGGTCAGGCCAAACTCCATATCGATGCCGTGGGCGATACAGTGGCTGTAGGCGATGATAAGCGACGGCCCCGGATAGGCCTCCGCCTCACGCAAGGCTTGCAGCGCCTGCTGCGGATTGGCACCAAAGGCGATACGGGCAACATAGACGTTGCCATAGGAGATGGCTTGCAGCGCCACATCCTTCTTGGCCAGCGTCTTGCCTCCCGCCGCGAACTTGGCGACGGCGCCGAGCGGGGTCGATTTCGACATCTGGCCGCCGGTGTTGGAGTAGACCTCGGTATCCATCACCAGCACGTTCACATCGCGCCCGGAGGCGAGCACATGATCGAGCCCCGCCGAGCCGATGTCATAGGCCCAGCCATCACCGCCGATGATCCAGACCGAACGGCGCACCAGCTGATCGATGAGTGACAGCAGCTCGCGAGCCTTGCCGGATTTTACCTCCTCCAGCCGCTCGCGCACTTGCGCAACCCGGGTGCGCTGGGCGCGGATCTCCGACTCCAGCCGTTGCGGGGCGCTAATCAGGGTATCGACCAGCTCTGCGCCCAGCTCTCCCTTCATCGCCTGCAAGGCCGCCACCGCCTGCCCGTGATGCTGATCGGCGGTGAGACGAAAACCAAAGCCAAACTCGGCGTTGTCCTCAAACAGGGAGTTGGACCAGGCCGGCCCCTTCCCTTCGCCGTTCTTGGCCCACGGGGTGGTCGGCAGGTTGCCGCCATAGATGGAGGAGCAACCGGTGGCGTTGGCCACCAGCATGCGATCGCCAAACAGCTGGGTCAGCAGCTTGAGATAGGGGGTCTCGCCACAACCAGCGCAGGCGCCGGAGAACTCGAACAGGGGTTCGAGGAACTGAGCACCGCGCACGGTGGAGAAGTCCACCCGCTCTCGAGCAGGCCACGGCAGGCTCTCGAACCAGCGCAGCGCCTGTTTCTGGCCAGCCAGATGGGGCGCCTTGTCCATCATGGTGATGGCCCGCTCGCCCTCGTGTTCCTCATCGGCCCCGGCCCGTACCGGACAGGCCTGCACGCACTGACCGCAGCCGGTGCAATCCTCCGGATAGAGTTGCAAGGTGTAGCGGCTGTCGGGGAAGCCCTTGGCGGTGACGGGCACCGACTGCGCTGCCTCGGGGGCGGTCGCCAGCCAGTCCTGATGGTAGAACTTGGCCCGCAGCGCCGCGTGGGGGCAGACAAAGACGCAGTTGCCGCACTGGATGCAGATATCGGAGTGCCAGATCGGGATCTCGCGGGCGATATCCCGCTTCTCGAAGCGGCTGGTGGCGGTGGGGTAAGTGCCATCCACCGGCAGCATGGAGACAGGGATCAGGTCACCGCGCCCAGCCAGCATCTCGCCGGTGACCCGCTGGACAAACTCGCTGCCCCCCGGTGCCAGTGGCAGCGGATAGTCGCTGATCTGCTCGTCACCGGCCGGGATCGCCACCTTGCTCAAGTGAGCCAGGGTGTCATCCACCGCGGCGAAGTTGCGCGCCACCACCTCGGGCCCCTTGCGGGCATAACTCTTCTCGATGCTCTCCTTGATCAGCGCAATGGCCTCATCCCGCGGCAAGATACCAGCCAGCGCGAAGAAGCAGGTCTGCATAATGGTGTTGATGCGATTGCCCATGCCGTTTTGCTCGGCCACCCGATCGCCGTCGATGCAGTAGAGGCGAATATCGAGAGCGCGAATACGGGCACGCAGCCGCTCGGGCAGCTGGTCCCACACCTTGTCCGCCTCATGGGGGGCATTAAGCAGCAGGGTCGCCCCTTCCGCGGCATGTTCCAGCAGATCCACCGACTCGACAAAGCCCCACTGGTGGCAACCGATAAAGCTCGCCTGCTCGATAAGCCAGGGGGCGTCGATGGGCTCGGGGCCAAAGCGCAGGTGGGAGACGGTGCGCGAGCCCGACTTCTTGGAGTCGTAGACGAAGTAGCCCTGGGCGTGGAACCCCTCCAGCTCACCGATGATCTTGATGCTGTTCTTGTTGGCGCCCACGGTGCCGTCGGCACCGAGGCCGAAAAAGAGCGCCCGCACCCGACTGGCGGGCTCAAGATCACCGATGGGGTGCCAGGCCAGACTGAGGCCCGACACGTCGTCCACTATCCCCACGGTAAAGCGCGGACGCGGCGCATCGGATGCCAGCTCCTCGAACACCGCCGCGCACATGGCGGGGGTGAACTCTTTGGAAGAGAGGCCGTAGCGACCGCCACTGAGCCACGGCAGCCGCTTGATAAGGCCGCGCTGCAAGCCATCGATCAGCGCGCTCTGCACATCCAGCAGCAGCGGCTCGCCACCGGCGCCCGGCTCCTTGGTGCGATCCAGCACCGCCATGCGCCGCACGCTCTGCGGCAGCGCATCGAGCAGCGCCTGTACCGGGAAGGGGCGATAGAGGCGAATGACCAGTACCCCGGTCTTGCGATCCTGTTGGTTGAGCCAATCCACTGTGGTGCGGGCGGTAGCCGCCCCCGAGCCCATCAGCACGATCACATCGGTGGCATCAGGCGCGCCGTGGTACTCCACCAGGCGGTAGTGGCGGCCGGTCAGCTCGCCGAGATTGTCCATGCATTGCTGCACCCGTGCCGGCACCGCTTCGTAGAAGGGGTTGACGCTCTCGCGGGACTGGAAATAGGTATCCGGGTTCTGGGCGGTGCCACGCATCACCGGATGATCCGGGTTGAGGGCCCGCGCGCGGTGGGCGCGCACCCAGTCGTTGTCGATAAGGGCGCGAATTTCATCCCGATGCAGGGCGGTGATCTTGTTCACCTCGTGGGAGGTGCGAAAGCCGTCGAAGAAGTGGATGAAAGGCACCCGGCACTGCAGGGTGACGCTGTGGGCAACCAAGGCCAAGTCCTGCGCCTCCTGCACCGAGCCGGAGGCAAGCATGGCAAAGCCGGTGCTGCGCGCCGCCATCACGTCCTGATGGTCGCCAAAAATCGACAGCCCCTGCGCCGCGAGCGATCTGGCCGCCACATGGAACACCGCCGAGGTCAATTCACCGGCGATCTTGTACATGTTGGGCAGCATCAGCATCAGTCCCTGACTGGCGGTGAAGGTGGTGGCGAGCGCCCCCGCCTGCAGGGCGCCGTGTACCGTACCGGCCGCCCCCCCTTCACTCTGCATCTCCACCACAGTGGGAATGTTGCCCCACAGGTTGGTCTGCCCCTCCGCCGCCCAGGCGTCGGCCAGTTCGGCCATGGTCGAGCTCGGGGTAATGGGATAGATGGCACACACTTCACTCAGCTGGTACGCCACCCGGGCCGCGGCTTCGTTGCCGTCGACCATGATCAGTTCATGTTTCATTGGGACTCCTGTGGTTGGCGCAACTCGATGGCGTGACAAGGACACTGGTCGTGGCAGGCGCCGCAGCCGGTGCAGCGCTCGGCATCCACCTGATAGCCCTTGCCCGGCCCCAGCTTCTCGATGGCCTGCTCGGGGCAGCTGCCGTAGCAGCCGTCGCACTCGAAGCAGTTGCCGCAGGAGTAGCAACGCGCCGCCTCGTAACGGGCGGCCACCTCATCCAGCCCACCGATGATCTCGCCAAAGTCGTCCCGCGCCCACGCCGGTTTGACCGGCTGATTGCTGGCGGGCGCGTGGGTCTGGAACCAGAGCTGCAACTGCTCCGGCCCCACCAGCGGGTAGGAGAGCATCTTCTGATAGTGGCGACCACGCAGCCAGGCATCCATGTGGCGCGCCGCCTTCTTGCCATGACCGGTGGCGATGGTAACAGTGCGCTCGGAGGGCACCATATCGCCGCCGGCAAACAGCCCGGCGACATCTGTCATCAGATTGCCCGCCACCTGCACCACCCCCTCCTTGTTGACCCGCACGCCGGGGATGCTCTCCAGCACCGAGAGGTCGACCTCCTGACCGAGCGCCAGAATAAGGGAATCCGCTTCGAGGGTTTCAAACTTGCCGGTGGGTACCGGCTTGCCCTCTGCATCCAGCGCCATCACCTCCACCTCGATATTGGTGTTGTCGAGCTGGCGGATGCTGCGCAGCCAGTTGATCTTGATCCCCTCCTCCTCGGCCTCATCGGCTTCAAAGGCGTGGGCCGGCATATGGTCCCGGTCGCGGCGGTAGATGATCATCGCCTCTTCCACCCCGAGGCGACGAGCGGTACGGGCCGCATCCATGGCGGTGTTGCCGCCGCCGTAGATGGCAACCCGCCGTCCCAGTTTTGGCGGTGGCAGTCCTTTCTCTTCGGCAAGACTGGCCTGCTCGAGGAAACTCACCGCATCGAGGATTTTTCCCGCTTCCCGGGCCGGAATATCGACCCGCTTGGCCAGATGGGCGCCGATGGCCATAAAAATGGCGTCAAAGCCCCCCTCGTCGCGCTCGCGCAGCACATCCTCCACCTTGTGGTTGAGGGTCAGGGTGACACCAGCCGCCACGATGCGGGCCACCTCCCGATCCAGCACGTCGCGGGGCAAGCGGTAAGCGGGAATGCCAAAACGCAGCATGCCGCCGGCAAGCGGCCCCGCTTCGCGGATCTCCACCTGATGGCCAAGCCGGTTGAGGTGCCAGGCGCAGGAGAGGCCGGAGGGACCGGCACCGATCACCAGCACCTTCTTGCCGCTGGCTGGGGCCGGTGGCGCAGGCAGCCAACCACGGGCCAGCGCCTCGTCGCCGAGGAAGCGCTCGATGGCATGGATGGAGACGGATTCATCCACCTGCCCGCGGTTGCAGGCACTCTCGCAGGGGTGATAGCAGACCCGGCCATGAATGGCGGGCAAGGGGTTCTCTTCGATCAGGGTCTGCCAGGCCGCCTCAAAACGGCCGGCCTGCGCTAAAGAGAGCCAGGCTTGGATATTTTCTCCGGCCGGGCAGGCGTGATTGCAGGGTGGCAGGGCCGGCCGCCAAACGGGTAGCCGGGTACGCACCGGGCCTGTTCCCGTTTTCAGGGAGAGATCCGGCAATGGGGTCATGTCCAGTTGTTTGCTCATACATTGCTTTCTTCTTTTTGTGTGACAGGCCCCACCCGATGGCGCTTGATACCGTGTAGCCGAGGCGGACGGTGGCCGGATGGGGAAGAAGCGAAAGCGTTAGAAACTGGGAACTGAGTCGATAATGGCCGCTTTTTTGTACTGATTAGCGAATCAGGATCAAAAAATGTTGCACTTTATGGTTCATAGAGACCAGAACGTGACTCAAGTAACATCTTCTCCAGCTGACCGCTGGCTTTCAGTTTGGCGAGGCCCCGATTGAAGGTTTTGATCAGCTCGTCAGCGTTGGCACGCTTGCGGCTGATCAACAGGTGACCTTCAACTTTCATCACGGGTTTTGAATGGGTTGCAAAGAGATCGACCGTGCTGGCCGGGTAGAACTGACGCAGGGAGTAGTAGCCGACATCTATGTTCTCCAGGGTCAGGTCGGCGCGGCCGGAGAGCAGCAGATCAAAGCTCTGGCGCAGCCGGGTGACGAACTGCACCTGCAGCGGAACCTGTGCGATGGCTGCAAAAAAATCTGCATTGTAGGTATAGCCACTGACCGCAGCCAGCTTGCGATCCGCCAGATCCTGATAGCCACGCCATTCCAGCGGATCTGACTTGAGATAGAACCAGACGTAGGTTTCGCTCAGGATGGGATCGCTGTAGAGATGGGTTTTGCGCCGCTCGCTCGACTCATACCAGTGGACTGTGCCATCCACCACTCCCTCCTCCGACAAGCGAAAGGCCCGTTTCCAGGGAAGAAACTGGAACTTGACGCTCACCCCTTCACTCTTGAATGCCTCGCTCACCACATGAGGGATCAGCCCCTGATATTTGAGCGTCTCGGAACAGTAAGGAGGATACTCTCCCGTGGTCAGGGTCAGCTCCTGCGCCCAGAGCCCGTGGCAAAAAAGGCTCCCCGCCAGCAACCAGCTTATTTTCATCCCGATGCCCTCTTGTTCTGTTTTCCCAACTATAGACCGCCCCCTTGAAAGGATTGCCGGATCGTCGGGGAACCGTTATGTTCCCCTTTTTCCAGGCGATCGCGCCGCGTCACAAGGATATGAAGATGCCCAGGCTAGACAGCATTCACCTCTACCCCATCAAATCGACTGCAGGTATGCCGCTGGCTCGCGCCCGGGTGACCGAAGAGGGACTGGCAGGGGATCGCCGCTACATGGTGGTCAAACCGGACGGCACCTTTATCACCGCCCGTACCCATCCCCAGCTGCAACAGGTCGTGGCCACCCCCATCGAAGGAGGCTTGCAACTGCGCTATCCGGGCTTTGAACCCCTCACCCTGCAAGAGGTCGACTTCAGCCGCACCCCGCAAGCTACCGGAGTCTGGAGCGACCGCTTTACCGCCCTGCACACCGACACCAAAGCCGATGGGTGGCTGAGCCGGGTGGCAGGGGAACCAGTGCAGCTGCTCTGGCTGGGTGAAACCTCTGATCGCTTTCGCGAGAAGACCGGCACCCGGGTCAGCTTTGCCGACGGTTATCCGCTGCTGCTGATAAGCCAGGCCTCCCTTGAGGATCTCAATCTGCGCTCCGATGCGCTGCACCAGATGAGCCAGTTCCGCACCAATCTGGTGGCAAGCAATACCCAGCCCTTCGAGGAGGACAGCTGGGTGCGTATCCGCATCGGCGAGGTGGAATTCAAGGTGGTCAAGCCCTGCAGCCGCTGCATCATGACCACGGTGGAAGCGGGCACCGATCGTTTCAACGCCCTGAAAGAGCCGCTGGCCACCCTTACCCGCTACCGCCGTGGCGAGGATGGCGAGGTCTACTTCGGCCAGAACCTGATCGCCCTGAACGAGGGATGGATTGAGGCAGGCAGCGAGATAGAAGTGCTGGAGCGCACCCGTCCGGTGGTCTATCCCGCCGCCGCTCCGAAGAAGCGGGAGCTGGTCTGCGTGGCCCGCGAACCGCTGGCGCGGGATCTGGAGACCTTCTGGTTCGAAGCCGCCGATGGCGAGCCTCTGCCCGACTACCTGCCGGGCCAGCATCTGCCCATCAGCCTCGATATCAAAAATGAACGGATCCAGCGCCGCTATACCCTGAGCTCTACGCCGGATCACCCGGAGCGTTACAGCATCAGCGTCAAAAAGGTGGAGGGGGGTCGCATCTCCCACTGGCTGCACCAGCAGTTGCAGGTGGGTGATCGGCTGCTGGCCGCCAACCCCGCTGGCGAGTTTCACTTAGGGGCCGAGCGCAACCTCCTGTTGCTCTCCGCAGGCTCCGGCGTCACCCCCATGCTGGCGATAGCCCGCACCCTGGCCCTTCGCGGGGAGCTGGAAGAGGTTCACTTTATGCACCTGTGCCGCAGCGAAGCGGACATTCCCGCCGCCAGCGAACTGCATGCCATGGCGCAGCAGGGCATGACCCTCACCATTATCCTGAGCCAGCCGGGCAATCACTGGCAGGGGCTGCAAGGGCGACTCAATGATGAGCATCTGCGACTGGTCAAAGGGTTGGCCGAAAAAGAGGTCTTTATCTGCGGCCCCCACGGTTTTATGGCCGACGCGGCGTCGAAAGTAGCGGCCCTCGGCGTTCCGGCCGCACGGATCAAACAGGAGAGTTTTGGCGGCGCCATTCTCTCGGTGGCCCGCCCCCATCAGGCGGTACAACTGCGTATCGGCGCCCAAGCCTTTACCGGCAACAATCAGGGCACTGTGCTGGATCAGGCCAACAAGCAAGGCGTAGAGCTGCCCTGGAGCTGCCGCGCCGGGATCTGCGGCAGTTGCAAACAGACGCTGATCTCGGGCGAGGTGGATCACCCCGACGCCCCCGCCATCAGTGCCGCCGAGCGGGCAGAGGGCAAAATCCTCACCTGCTGCGCCGTACCGCTCACAGACATCGTCATCAAATAAGGTGATCGAGCCACGAAAAGGCTGGCTGGGCCCCGATCCTGGCCGACCTTTTCCCCCCTGTCGACCCGCGGTTCCTCCATTCTCGTCTCTTTCTCGCCCCGCCTGCGCAACCATGCCGACGATGACTTCTATACTCACAGCAATAACAACAAAACCCCTCCGACGTAGCGGCCTTTGCCGTCTGACCAAGGGGGTTACCCGGTGAGAATAAGGACGCTCAAACCATGGAACAGAACAAACCCGCCTTTCAACTCAACCTCTTGCTCTCCGTGATCACCCTGATCCTGCTGTCACTGGTGTTTTTCGCCTACAGCTGGGCGGGTAAACAACTGGAAGAGAGTTATCGACAACAATATCTCTCCTACCTGCTGGCCGACGAGCTGCGCCAATCCTCCGATGACCTGACCCGACTCGGTCGCACCTACGTCATCACCAAGGATCCAGCCTACGAGCAGCAGTACATGCGGATACTGGCCATTCGCAACGGCGAACAGCCGAGACCGGATGGCTACAACCGTATCTATTGGGATTTTGTCGCGGCCAACGGCCAGAATCCTCGCCCCGACAGCAATGTTCGCCGCGGCCTGATCGATCTGATGAAGGATGCTGGTTTCACCGATGCTGAACTCGCCAAGCTCAACGAGGCCAAGAACAACTCGGATGCACTGGTCAACACCGAGGTGGCTGCCTTCAAACTGGTGCAGCAGACGGACGGTGATCTGGCCGCCAACCAGCAGAAGGCCATCGCCATGATGCATGACAAGGCCTATCACCAGAACAAGGGTCGCATCATGTCACCCATCGACGATTTCTACGTGATGATGGAGGGGCGCAACCAGGAGGCGGTCGAGAGTGCCACCGCCAATACCGACATGCTGCGCTACCTTTTTATCGCTCTGGGCCTGGTATTGATGTTCTTCCTCTGGCGCACCTATCGCTCCCTGCTCGATCTGGTGGGCACCTCGGTCGAACAGCTCAAGACCGATCTCCATCTGCTGGCGGAAGGGGATTTCTCCCGCCCCATCAAGGTGCCCCAAGGCTCGAAAGAGAGTCTTATCGGCCTGCTTGGCACCACACAGAGCACCCTCAAGGGGATCATCGGCAAGGTATCCCACTCCACCGAGGAGTTGTCCAATTCGGCCGACAGCATCGCCCAGATAGCGGAGCAGACCGCCCAGTTCGCCACCGATCAGCAAACCAGTACCCAGACCATGGCCGCCGCCATCGAAGAGCTGGTGGTGAGCATCAGCCACCTCTCCGACAATGCCAGCCATGCAGACGAGCTCAGCAAGGTCTCAGCCGACACGCTGGAGGAGGGCTCCGGGGTCATCAAGGAGACGCTTGGCAGCATCGAGAATATCTCCACCACGGTCGGTGAAGCAGCCAGCACCATCGCAGAACTCAACAGCCATACCCAGCAGATCTCGGAGATCATCGGCGTTATCCGCGGCATCGCCGATCAGACCAACCTGCTGGCCCTCAACGCGGCTATCGAGGCGGCGCGGGCCGGTGAGCAGGGACGTGGCTTTGCGGTGGTGGCCGACGAGGTGCGCAATCTGGCCAGCCGCTCGGCGGCCTCGACCCAGCAGATCACCGGGATGATCAGCAAGATCCAGAGCGGGGCGGATGCCTCTATCCGCAGCATGGAGAACACGGTCAACAACGTCTCCCGCGGTGTCACGCTGGCCAACCAGACCGGCGAGGCGATCGCCAGCATCCAGAGCCACGCCTCCAACCTCACCGGCCTGATGGGGGAGATCAGCCACACCCTGCGCGAGCAGTCCACCGCCGCCAACGAGGTGGTCTCTACCGTCGGCAACATCACCTCTCTCTCCGAGCAATCGGGGGATGCCGCCCGTCACGTATCTCAAGAGGCGGCCAAGCTCAAGCAGCTGTCACGGGTACTGCGCCAGGAGATGGGACACTTCAAGCTTTAAAGAACGCTGAAAAGCAAAACGGCTGCCCGAAGGCAGCCGTTTTTTATTCGGGGTATCCCCGTCATTCAGTATCTATCAACCACGCAGGGCGGCGATACGCTGCTCGATGGGCGGGTGGCTCATGAACAGCTCGCTCATGGAGCGCTTGCCGTTGATGCCAAAAGCCATCATGGAGCCTTCCAGCTGCGGCTCGGCACCGCGGGAGAGGCGCTCAAGGGCGGCAATCATCTTGTCGCGACCGGCCAGCTTGGCGGCACCGGCATCGGCACGGAACTCGCGCTGACGGCTGAACCACATGACGATGATGGAGGCCAGAATGCCGAACAACATCTCCAGCACAAACACGGTGATCATGTAGGCAAAACCACCGGTGCTGCTGCTCTCTTCCTCGTTGTTGGAACTGAAGAAGTTGCTGATGACGCCAGCCACGATGCGGGCGAAGAACATCACGAAGGTGTTCACCACCCCCTGGATCAGGGTCAGGGTCACCATGTCACCGTTGGCAACGTGGCTCACCTCGTGGGCCAGTACCGCTTCCGCCTCGTCACGGCTCATGCTGTAGAGCAGGCCGGAGGAGACCGCCACCAGCGAATCATCTCGGCGGGCACCGGTCGCAAAGGCGTTCATCTCGGGAGAGTCGTAGATCCCCACTTCCGGCATCTTGATACCCGCTTCGCGGGCCTGACGGGCAACAGTGCTCACCAGCCAGTGCTCGGTCTCGTTACGAGGTTGCTCGATGACCTGGACGCCATAGCTGCGCTTGGCCATCCACTTGGACATCAGCAAGGAGATAAAGGAACCCCCAAAACCGAACACGGCACAGAACATCAACAGCCCGGAAATGCTGGACTTGTTGATCCCCAGAACCGAGAACAGGATATTGAGTACCACCCCCAGCACCAGCATGACGGCCAGGTTGGTCACCAGGAATAGCATAATTCGCTTCATATAGACTCCTTGTGAGAATTAAAGACACGGAGATAGATCACTCGACCTCCCTATCTCCATGTTATGGATGAATTTTAGGGAGACTCGATGAATGTTCGCTGAATGTGACGTCACAAGAGCGGAGAGATATCAAGCCGCCCCTGCAAATCAGCCTCAAATGGATTGTTTATAAAGGGAATTTCCCCCAGAAACGGGGCCGGTAACATCCCCCTCAGGGTGTCCAGATTTTCCTGATAGTGGCTCATGGCACTGTGAAGGCGATTAATAACCCATCCCGCCACTGGCAACCGATCGTTGCGAATGGCAGCAAAGGTGAGCAGTGCATGGTTGAGACAGCCCAGTTTGGCCCCCACCACCAAAATCACCGGCATGTTCTCCTGCTTCACCCAATCCGACAGCAGATGCTTGCGATCCAGCGGCAGATACCAGCCCCCCGCCCCTTCCACTACTGCAAGCTCGGCCCCTGCCTGTTCAATCTTGCGCAGCCCCTCGCTCAGCCCCTGCATGGTAATGGGCTGGCGCGCCTCGCTGGCAGCGATATGGGGCGCAATCGGCGGCTCATAGGCAAAGGGATTGACCACCTCATAAGGCAGCTGAACACTCGCCGCCTCCTGCAACAGAACAGCGTCGAGGTTGCGCAATCCATCGGGTGTTCGGGCACACCCTGCCGAGATAGGCTTGTAGCCGGCACAGCGGATCCCCTGTGCGCTGAATTCGCGCAGCAGAGTGCGTGCCACCAGCGTCTTGCCCGCATCGGTATCTGTGCCGGTGATAAAGAATGATTTCATATGGTTCTCTCCTTGGCAGGGAGTGGCTCACTGCCCTGCACACACTGCAATTCCCGACGCTCAGCGAGGCTTGCTGAGGCGACCGAGACACACCCGATAACTGGCGACCAACCTGCCATCGGGCTGGCGAAATGCTTCATATGCCTGAGCCAGCTGCTGCAATCTGGCGCGACCGCTCAGACCGGCCGGGGCGGCGCCCCCTTGATTGTCGTTGACCTGATTGGCCCCGATCCCCTTGAGATCGCGCAACAGCTGCGGCAATTCAAGATAGGCGAGATCCCAGGTGATACAGCGCAGCTCGGGAGCAGATACCCCTGCGCTAGCCAGCGCCTGCTCCAATTGTGGCAGGCTGAGGAAGCGATTGACATGGGCGCGACCATCAAGCTGCTGCCAGGCGGCTCGCAACTGCCAGAGCGACTCATCGAGCAGGGTCGAGAAAAAGATCTGGCCGCCCGGTTTGACCACCCGCAGCAGCTCGCCAAAAGCCTGGGCCGGACGCTCGCACCACTGCAACGCCAGACTGGAGAAAACCCAGTCGAATGTGTTATCGGCGAAAGGAAGCTGCTCCGCATCGCCACAGAGCAGGCGAGCACCGCTGTCACGCAAGGCGGCCTGCGCCAGCATGCCGGGGGCAAGATCCAGTCCCACCAGCTGATGACAACGGTTCGCCAGTTGGGGCAAGAAAAAGCCGGTACCGCAGCCCAGATCCAGCCCGCTCACCGTCAGATCAGTGCCAACCGGCCTGCTCGGCATCCATTCCAGCAACGCCTGACCCACCTCCTGCTGAAAGCGGGCATGGGCATCGTAATGACGAGCGGCGGCGCCAAAACGGCGAGCAAGCTGCGCCTTGTCGACCGTTTGAAAACGCTCAGCCATAGTGAGCCTCCCCAAGCGTTGTAACTGCAGGGCAGACCCCCAAGGCATCGAGCAGGCGCTCCACATCCTGCTCGCGGTGAGCCGCGCTCAGGGTAATGCGCAGCCGGGCCGTACCGACTGGCACCGTGGGCGGGCGGATGGCGCTCACCCAGACGCCGCGTTCCCGCAGCCGTTCTGCCAGTTGCAGGGCAACACTGCTCTCCCCCACCAGCAGCGGCTGGATCGGGGTATCGCTCGCGCCAAGCTGCCAACCCTGATCCTTTGCCCCTTGCCGGAAGCGAGCGATCAGCTGGCCAAGATGGGCGCGGGACTCATCAGCCGCGCGCACCAGTTCGATGCTCTTGCTCACCGCGCAAGCCTGCGCGGCGGGCATATGGGTGCTGTAGACATAGTGGCGAGCGAAGTTGACCAGATACTCCACCAGCTCGCGGCTGCCGCCGACAAAGGCGCCAGCGACGCCAAGCGCCTTGCCAAAGGTGCCCATCTGGATATGCACGTTGGCAGGATTTACTCCCTGCGCCGCCAGGGTGCCGCGCCCCTCAGGCCCCAGCACACCGAGGCCGTGGGCATCGTCGATCATCAGCCAGTTGCCGCTCCGGGCGGCGAGGATTGCGAGCTCACCCCAGGGGGCCTGATCCCCGTCCATGCTGAACACCCCTTCCGAAACAATCAGTCCGCGATTTGGCTCAAGCTGCCGTTCAAGGGCCGCCATATCGTTGTGGGCAAAGCGCTTCATCTTGCAGGGGAGCTGGCTGCCCATCTCCTGCAAAGAGGCGTGGTTGAGTTTGTCCTGCCACAGCAGATGCTCCTTGCCAAGCAGCGCTTTGAGCACCGCCTGATTGGCAGAAAAGCCGCAGTTGAACAGCAGCACCGCCTCCACCCCGAGCCACTCGGCCAGGGCCTCCTCAAGCTGTTGGTGGGCACGACTGTAACCGGTCACTAGCGGCGAGGCGCCGGAGCCCGCGCCATAGCGCCCCATCCCCGCGTTGAAGGCAGCCTTGATGGCGCCGTGTTCTGCCAGCCCCAGATAGTCGTTGGCGGAAAAATTGAGGTATTCGCGCCCTGCAACCCTGAGCCGCCCGCCACTCGCCCCGTCGGTCGCGATGCGGTTGCGCAGCAGACCCGCCTGCTCGCGCTCGGCCAGCGCCGTGCCCAACCCAAAGGGGCCCGTTACTGCAGGGCCGTTCATGACCGCGTAGCCCCTGCACGGGGGCGGGTGGCGTCATAAAACATCTCGGTGGGCTCGCTCTGGCGACTCACCTCGGCCAGCAGCTCCTCTTCTTGAACCTGATCCGGCTTCTGGGCCCGCTGGGCGGGGCGAATGCCGAGCCGCTTGAACAGCTGCATATCGCTGTTTTCGTCCGGGTTGGGGGTGGTCAGCAGTTTGCAGCCGTAGAAGATGGAGTTGGCCCCGGCCATAAAACACATGGCCTGCATCTGCTCATTCATCTTCTCCCGCCCGGCGGAGAGACGCACATGGGAGGCGGGCATCATGATCCGCGCCACCGCGATGGTGCGGATAAATTCGAACGGATCGAGGTTCTCCTCGTTCTCCAGCGGCGTCCCCTTCACCTTGACCAGCATGTTGATGGGCACACTCTCCGGGTGCCGCGGCAGGTTGGCGAGCGCCATCAAGAGGCCCGCACGGTCTTTGGCCTGCTCACCCATACCGACGATGCCGCCAGAGCAGACCTTCATACCGGCACCGCGCACATGCTCCAGGGTATCGAGCCTGTCCTGATAGGTGCGGGTGGAGATGATCTCGCCGTAAAACTCCGGCGATGTATCGAGGTTGTGGTTGTAGTAATCAAGCCCAGCAGCGCCAAGACGCGCCGCCTGATCGGCGGTGAGCATCCCCAAGGTCATGCAGGTCTCCATCCCCAGCCCGCGCACCTCCTCAATCATCCGGATGATGTAGGGCATGTCTTTTTCTTTGGGGTTGCGCCAGGCGGCCCCCATGCAAAAGCGTGACGAGCCGTTGGCCTTCGCTTCGCGGGCCCGCTCCAGCACCTTCTCCACCTCCATCAGCCGCTCGGCCTCAAGCCCGGTGTGGTAACGGGCGCTCTGGGGGCAGTATTTGCAATCTTCCGGGCAGGCGCCGGTCTTGATGGAGAGCAGGGTACTCACCTGCACTTCGTTCGGGTCAAAGTGGGCGCGGTGGACGGTCTGGGCCTGAAACAGCAGATCGTTAAATGGCAGGGCAAACAGGGCCTGAACCTCGGCGAGGGTCCAGTCATGACGAAGGGCGTGACCGCCCGCGGTGAGAGCATTCATACATGGCTTCCGGTTGTTATTAGTGGGATCCTGCGCCCGCCATCTTGGGATGGACGGCCACAGAACCCGCCGCCGGGCCCGCGCGCTCAAGGTGATGCGCAGTGCCAAGTGGCTGAAATTGTTGGCTAGTGTAGAGAGCACGCGTAGACTGTCAACACCGACCAGATCAAACCAATTGACAACAGAACAACAAATGACCAACCAAGAATTCGACCTGCACCACATCTGGCACCCCTATACCTCCCTCACTCACCCCCTGCCCTGCTATGAAGTGGCCAGCGCCAAAGGGGTAAAGATCACTCTCAGCGACGGCCGTGAACTGGTGGATGGCATGAGCTCCTGGTGGGCTTGCGTGCACGGCTATCAGGTGCCGGAGTTGGACGCCGCCGCCACCGCCCAGCTCGGCAAGATGTCCCACGTGATGTTTGGCGGCCTCACCCACGCTCCGGCGGTCGAACTCTGCCGCAAACTGGTGGAGATCACTCCGAAGGGGCTTGATCGGGTATTTCTGGCCGATTCCGGCTCGGTGGCAGTGGAAGTGGCGCTCAAGATGGCGCAGCAGTACTGGCACGCCAAGGGGACGCCCAGAGCCAAATTCGTCGCCCTGCGTAGCGGCTATCACGGCGACACCTTTGGCGCCATGAGCGTCTGCGATCCTGATGGCGGCATGCATGAGCTCTACAAGGGATTCCTGCCGGAGCACCATTTTGTCGAAGCCCCCAGCTGCCGCTTCCACGCCGAGTGGGATGAACAGTGCGTGGTGGAGCTGGCGACGCTCATGGCGGATCATCACGAAGAGATCGCCGCCATCGTACTCGAACCCATAGTGCAGGGCGCTGGCGGCATGCGCTTCTATCACCCCCGCTACCTGCAGTGGGTGCGTGCCCTGTGCGACGAGTTCGGCGTGCTGCTGATTGCCGACGAGATTGCCACCGGCTTTGGCCGCACTGGCCAGCTGTTTGCCTGCGACTGGGCGGGGATCAGCCCCGACATCATGTGTCTGGGCAAGGCGCTTACCGGCGGCTACCTCACCCTCTCGGCGACCCTGACCACCGAGCATGTCGCCCGCACCATCTGTGACGGCAAGGCCGGCGTCTTTATGCACGGCCCCACCTTTATGGGCAATCCCCTCGCCTGCGCGGTGGCCAACGCCTCCATCGAGTTGCTGCTGACCTCACCTTGGCAGGAGCGGGTGCGCACCATCGAGCATCAGCTGCGAACAGAACTGGTAGAGCTGACCCTGCACCCGGCGGTCGCGGATGTGCGGGTGCTCGGCGCCATCGGGGTGGTGGAGATGAAAGAGCGGGTGGATGTAGCGCGCATCCAGCGCAAGTTTGTCGAACTGGGCGCCTTGATCCGCCCCTTTGGCAAGCTGGTCTACCTGATGCCCCCCTTCGTCATTACCCCTGAAGAGTTGCGGGTATTGACCGGCGCCATCCGTCAGGCCATCACCGAAGGCGAGTTTTAATGCATGCAGCGGGCGGCCATCGCAGCCGCCCGTTTGACTACCGGCATTTGATATATAAAGAGGGCAACTTTATCCACTTCAGTGCAGTTTCACTTGCCGTAATGTGAGCAAAACACCAGACCTGAGGCCTCAAGAGGGGTAAACTGCTGCGGTTTTACCATCAAGAAAGACTGCTCATGCGCCTCTCCATTGCTGCCAAAATCAACTTTTTCCTGCTCTTCATCTTCTCCATGGTACTGGTCTTCTCCGCAGCCTATCAGGCGGTGCGCGAGCGCGATCTCATCCTGACCCTCATCAAGGAGCAGAGCCGCGAGCAGACCGAAGCCTACTTTGATGGCCTCAACATGCTGATGCTGACCGGCAAGATGGATGCCCGCGATACCCTGCGCGGCAAGTTTCTCGACCACGCCCATGTGGAGGATGCCCGCATCGTACGTGGCGACGCGGTGAGCAAACAGTTCGGGCCAGGACGGGAGACAGAACAGGTAAAAGATGAGTTTGATGAGCTGGCTCTGGCGGGCAAAGGGAGTCTGGAGGTGGTGCACAACGGCATGCACAGCCGTCTGGTAGTGACCCGACCGCTGCTGGCCAAGAAGGATTTTCGCGGCACCGACTGCACCAGCTGTCATCTGGTGCCGGAGAACACTGTGTTAGGGGCCGTGCGCTTTGACTACTCCCTCGATTCGCTGTTTACCCGGGTCGAGCAGAATATTCTCACCTCGGCGCTCATTCTCACCGGCATCTTCGGGATGGGACTGCTGCTGACCCTCTGGGTCATCCGCACCTGGATCGTGCGCCCTCTCAACCAGTTGACCCGCTCCATGGAAGAGGCCACCGACCTGCACGACTTCGGTCATCGGCTGGAGGGGGATGACGGCGACGAGATTGGCCGCGTGGCGGTGGCCTACAACCAGATGCTCGACAGCGTGGAGCGCCAACTCGGCAAGCGCACCAAGGCCAGCAGGCAGGAGCCGGATCAGCCCCGCTGAGGCGGGCGCTTAACCGACGTAGTAGAAAAGCAGACTGGCGATCAGCACCAATAGCAGGATGGCCAGATTGACATGCCGGGAGTCATCCTGACGGCGGCTGCGCTTGCGCTCCAGCAGCAACACCGCCAGCGTCAGGGCGCAACAGCTCCAGAGCCCGTAGACCAACCAGGGGGTAAGGGCCGGGTCCCAATAATCGCGCACCTCGATCCCGCCATAGACCAGAAAACCGTAGGCAATTTCGGGCCGGGCATAGTGGTAAAGGGAGAGCAGCACGATAAAGCCGCCCCAGCAGAGCATCACCAGCCCCTGCAACACCCGTGTCAGCCAATCTGGCCCATGCCGCCGATCTTTCACCCACCTCTCCTGCGCCCGTGACACTCTTGTTGAGTGAACCATGCCGAAAACCCCACCAGAGTCCGACATTTTTGCTTGTTTATCAAACCCGCGCGGGTAAGATTGACGGCTTAGTCTGCCATGGTGGGCCATCTGTGCCCGGGCCAGACTCCCTAGTGTTGCAAATAGCGCTGCAAGAACAAGCTGGAGACAATATTTCGATGACGCACGCATCCGTAGTAGATGTGCTGGCCGGTAAGTATCCGGTCGGCACCACCCAAACTGTCAAAGGGTGGATCCGGACTCGCCGTGATTCCAAGGCGGGGATCTCATTTTTGGCCATTTCTGATGGCTCCTGTTTCCATCCGGTACAGGCAGTTGTCCCCAATACCCTGGCCAATTACGAGAATGAAGTGCTGCGTCTGACCACTGCCTGCTCCGTGGAAGTGACCGGCGTGGTTGCCGCCTCTCAGGGCAGCGGCCAGGCTTTCGAACTGCAGGCGACCGAGGTGAAGGTAGTCGGCTGGGTCGAAGATCCGGACACCTACCCGATGGCCGCCAAGCGCCACAGCATCGAATACCTGCGTGAACAGGCTCACCTGCGCCCGCGCACCAACATCGTTGGCGCCGTGACCCGCGTTCGTCACTGCCTGGCGCAAGCCATCCACCGCTTCTTCCACGAAGAGGGTTTCCTCTGGGTTGCGACCCCGCTCATCACCGCCTCTGACACCGAAGGTGCCGGCGAGATGTTCCGCGTCTCCACTCTGGACATGGAAAACCTGCCGCGCACCGACGCCGGCAAGGTGGACTACAACGAAGATTTCTTCGGCAAAGAGGCTTTCCTGACCGTATCCGGCCAGCTGAACGCCGAAACCTATGCCTGCGCCCTCTCCAAGGTCTACACCTTCGGCCCGACCTTCCGCGCTGAAAACTCCAACACCAGCCGCCACCTGGCCGAGTTCTGGATGGTTGAGCCGGAAGTGGCCTTCAACGATCTGGAAGATAACGCCGCACTGGCCGAAGCCATGCTGAAGTATGTCTTCAACGCCGTACTGACCGAGCGTCGCGACGATCTGGAGTTCTTCGCCCAGCACGTGGACAAGGATGCCATCGGCCGTCTGGAGCGTTTCGTCTCCTCCGACTTCGCCCAGATCGACTACACCGACGCCATCGAAGTGCTGCAAAACTGCGGCAAGAAGTTCGAGTTCCCGGTCTCCTGGGGTATCGATCTCTCCTCCGAGCACGAGCGCTATCTGGCCGAGGAGCACTTCAAGTCTCCGGTGGTGGTGAAGAACTACCCGAAAGATATCAAGGCCTTCTACATGCGCCTCAACGACGACGGCAAGACCGTTGCCGCGATGGACGTACTGGCACCGGGCATCGGCGAGATCATCGGTGGTTCCCAGCGTGAAGAGCGTCTGGACGTGCTGGATGCCCGTCTGGCCGAGATGGGCCTGAACAAGGAAGATTACTGGTGGTACCGCGACCTGCGTCGCTTCGGGACCGTGCCGCACTCCGGCTTCGGTCTGGGCTTCGAGCGTCTGGTGGTCTACGTGACCGGCATGGGCAACGTCCGCGACGTGATCCCGTTCCCGCGTACTCCGCGTACCGCCGAGTTCTGATCAGCGGCATCTTGCCACTACATTGCAAAAGCCGTCCTCAGGGTCGGCTTTTTTATTACCCCCGTTATGGGTAATACTCAGAACCAATCGACACAAGGAATGGGTCGTTCATGGGATATCGTCGGCTTCTGACACTCTTGCTGCTCTGGCTCCCCCTGCAATTGCGGGCAGAACCCGTGCACCTGACCACCCTGGAGTGGCCCCCCTATACCAGCCAGCATCTCCCTGATGGTGGCCTTACCGGCCATATCGTCAAGCGTGCATTTGCCGAAGCGGGGCTGGAGGTTCAGTTTGACTTCTACCCCTGGCATCGAGCCATGTTGCTGGCATCCGATCCCGCCCAGCACTACAGCGGCTACTTCCCCAAATACTTCGCCGATGATCTGGATAAACGGTGGCATATCTCCACCAGCGTGGGCAGTAGTGTGCTGGGCATGGCGCAGCAAGCCGGCCCCCCTATCCACTGGCAGCGACTCGAAGATCTCGCTTCCTACCGGATTGGGGTCGTCGCAGGTTATATCAATACCCGTGAATTTGATGCCCTGATGGCCAGCAAGCGCCTCAACACCTTTGCCGTGGACGACGATCACCTCAACCTGCGAAAATTGCAGCGCGACCGGCTCGATCTGGCCGTGATCGACCGGGATGTTTTCTACTGGCTCACCTATCACGATGACAAACTCCACCCCGAACAGCTGCAGTTCAACCAGAAGATCCTCGGGTACAAGAGCCTGCACATCATGTTCCGTCCCGATCAACAGCAACTGCAACAGCGAGTGAACAATGCGCTAGCCAGACTCGATATCAAGCAGCTGAGCGAACAGTATCAGCGTCGCTATCTGCTATCAGCACCCGCCCCCCGATGAGCAGAGTCGCAGAACACCCCATTTGTCAAAAAAGATATCTTTAACCCGTGTTTTTACAGCCTCTTCTCCCCTGACCCGGGCCTTTTTCCACACCTTCCTTACCAACGCATTCCCCATCACAACGCCTCTGGTTGCACTCTGATGGGCTGGCCCCGAGTGATACCACTTGGTGACAAAAATAATGTTTTTGTTAGTACGTGGTTTTTAAGTGGTTTAATCAAAAATTCATCGAGTTATTGAAGTAACTCAATTTTTTCACTTTTTCAGGGGAGCAGAATAGCAACTAACCCTTTTGGGCTAAATAAAACAGACAATGACAATTCATGGTTCAGGCTACCCGCGGCAATATGGGTTGAATCACACGAGGTAACGGAATGATCTTGATGGAATTTTTAGTGGTACTCGGCTGCTTGCTGCTGGGTACCCGCTTTGGGGGCATGGGACTCGGTCTCATCAGTGGTATCGGTCTCTTCCTGCTGACCTTCGTCTTCGGCCTGGTGCCGGGCGAACCGCCTGTTCAGGTAATGCTGACCATTCTGGCGGTGATCGGCTGTGCCGCCACCCTGCAGACTGCCGGTGGCCTCAACCTGATGATGCAAGTGGCCGAGCGTCTGCTGCGCCGTCACCCGCAATACATCACTATCCTGGCGCCGCTCACGACCTGGACCCTCACCTTCCTGTGCGGTACCGGCCACGTGGTCTACACCATGTTCCCCATCATCGCTGATATCGCGCTGCAGAAGAACATCCGTCCCGAGCGCCCGATGGCCGTAGCCTCCGTTGCCTCCCAGATGGCCATCTGCGCCTCCCCGGTCTCCGTTGCCGTGGTCTCCATGGTCTCCATTCTGGCGGCCGGTCATGGTATCGGTCAGGCTTACGGCCTGCTCGACATCCTGATGATCGCCATCCCCTCCTCCCTGACCGGTGTCATCGTGGCTGCCCTGTGGAGCCTTCGTCGCGGTAAGGATCTGGACAAGGACGAAGAGTTCCAGGCCAAGATCAAAGACCCGGAGCAGCGTGCCTTCATCTACGGCGGTGGTGAAACCCTGCTCAACACCAAGTTCCCGAAAGAGGCCTACTGGTCTACCTGGATCTTCTTCGCCGCCATCGCTGCCGTGGTATTGCTCGGTGCCAACGAAGGTCTGCGTCCGGTGTTCACCATCAAGGACAAAACCGGCCCGCTCTCCATGAACCTGGTGATCCAGATGATGATGCTGATCGCCGGTGCCATCATCCTGATGCGCTGCAAGGTCAAGCCGGGCGAGATCGCCAACGGTGCCGTCTTCAAGGCAGGCATGGTCGCCATCTTCTCCGTATTCGGGGTGGCATGGATGAGTGAGACCTTCTTCCAGGCTCACATGCCCCTGCTCAAAGAGACCCTGGCCCACGTGGTACAGGCCCAGCCCTGGACCTACGCCCTGGTGCTGTTCCTTATCTCCAAGCTGGTAAACAGCCAGGCCGCCGCCCTGACCGCCATCGCCCCCATGGGTCTGGCGCTGGGTGTCGAGCCGAAGCTGCTGATCGCCTTCCTGCCAGCCAGCTACGGCTACTTCGTGCTGCCGACCTACCCGAGCGACCTGGCCTGTATCGGTTTCGACCGCTCCGGCACCACCCGTATCGGCAAGTTCATCATCAACCACAGCTTCATCATTCCGGGGCTGATCGGGGTGGTGACCTCCTGCTCGCTGGGCTTTATCCTCACCAGCATCCTGCTCTAATCGCAGTCGCGTTTACCACGCTATTGCAATACAGGCCCCCACTTCGGGGGCCTGCTTTTTTCCCGCTCTGTGACCCCAACCATTTCCCCGCCGCCATTTCTGGACACTATGCCTTTACCTCTGCCCCCGCCGCTGGGTAGCATGCCCCCTCGTTCACCATTGGAATCTCATCCATGTCTCGCGTCATCCTGCTCTGGAGCGGTGGCAAAGATGCCATGCTGGCCCTCTGTCATGCCCGTCAAGCGGGCCATCAGGTGGTGGCACTGGCCACCTTTGCCCCGCCAGAGCCCCGATTTCTCGCTCACCCCTTGCCGCTGGTGCGCAGTCAGGCGGAAGCCCTCGGGCTGCCCCATCTGCTGGTCACCATAGAAGCGCCGTTCGAGCAGAGCTATGAGACGGCGCTGAGCCACTTGCAGCAGGAGTGGAACCTCGACGGGGTAGTGACCGGCGATATCGACAGCGTGGGGGGCGCACCAAACTGGATCCGCGAACGCTGCCGCCCGCTCGGGCTCACCGTCCATACCCCGCTCTGGCAGCAATCTCGCCAAGCCTTGCTGGCGGATATGCTGGCCCGCGGCATCGTCGCCCACCTCTCCTGCATCGATACCCGGGTGCTGGCCCCCGAGTGGACTGGACGCCCCCTCGATGCCGCCACCCTCTGCGAGCTACAACAACTGGCCGAGCGCGAGGGCTTCGATGCCTGCGGCGAGCAGGGGGAGTACCACACCATGGTGACTGACGGCCCGGGCTTTGCCGCCCCGCTGCGCCTCGATGGCTGGCAGGTAGCACGGCAGGATCATCTGGCCTATCTGGCTGAGCCACAGGGGTAACGGCCTCAAGCCATCTGGCGCGCTCGTTCAGGGACGCGCGAAAAATCGAGATAAAAAAAGGGAGGCAACAGCCTCCCGTTTGGAGTGGAGCGGACCAATTTTGAGCGGGCCATGATGACCCGAACAAGGGATAAACCGGCTTATTTCGCCAGCTTGCCCAGCACCCGCTGCAGCAGGCGGATGCGCGGCTCGATGCTGTCCAGCAGCAGGAATTCCGCCTCCGAGTGAAAACCGCCCCCCATGGGGCCGAAACCATCGAGGGACGGCACCCCCGCGGCGGCGGTAAAGTTGGCATCCGAACCGCCACCGGCCTCCAGCCAGTTGAAGGAGATCCCCTCCTCTTTCGCAGCCGCCTCCACCAGCGCCATCACAGCTTCTGTATCGCCGCTCGGTCGCATCGCCGGCTTGAAGGTCTGACGATCTACCTCGACCCGACAACCGGCGAGGAAAGAGTTGTTGGCCATAAAGGTGAGCCGGTCGTGTACCGCAGCGGCCTCTTCGTTGCTCCAGAAGCGCAGATCGACGATCGCCTCGGCAAAGTCCGGCACCACGTTGACACCAGTGCCGCCCTGTACCACGCCGACGTTCATGGTGGTGCCCGTGGTCATGTTGACCTGCTCGTTGATGGCCAGTACCCAGTGCGCCAGCTCGGTGATGGCAGATATCCCTTCGGTGAGGGCCGAACCGGCGTGGGACGCCTTGCCGTGGAAGGTGATGCGGTACTTGGCATTGCCCTTGCGGGCGCTGATGAGATCCCCGTTGGGACGAGCTGCCTCGGCCACCAGCACGCAGCCGCTCTGTTTGGCCTTCTCCACCAGCCAATCTTTCGACCAGGGGGAGCCAATCTCTTCGTCGCAGTTGTAGCAGACCAGCACCTTGAGCTTGGCAAGCAATGCCGGGTCCATCTCTTTGAGGGCATACCAGATAGAGAGCAGGCCGCTCTTCATGTCCGAGACACCGGGGCCAAAGGCTTGATTGCCTTCGATTTTCAGCGGGCGCTTGGCCGCCGTCCCCTCGGGGAAGACGGTATCCATGTGGCCGCACAGCATCACGTCGTAGTGATCGGCACCCGGCGCATTGGTGATCTCGAGGCAGGGGCCGCACTCGGCAGCAAACTGGTGACGAGTCACCTGCCAGCCGATGGCCTCATATTTCTCGGTCATGATGTCAGCCACTTTCGCCACCCCGGCCGGGGTGCGAGTACCGCAATCGAGGTTGATGAGCGGGGCCAGATCGGCCAGATAGCTATCGAGGGAAAACAGGCTCTTTACAACTGTCATTATCTTCTCCATGCAACAATCAGCGTTGATGGCCGATCGTCTATTGCAACACTGCGACACAGTGAGAAAAAGGCGGGCAGCCATGCCACCCGCCCGACCGGTAAATTCCAAACACCACTACATAACCCACATCACTACATAAACAGCAGATAGTTGAGGGTCAGCGCCGTCACCAGCGCCCCCGCCATCGGCACGCTGGTGCGCTTGACCACGGTAAAGGGCGATACCTTGGCAATCCCCGCACAGGCGATCAGTACCGCAGCGATGGGGGAGACGGTACGCCCGATACTGGAAGCAAGCTGCATCGGCAGCAGCATGGTCACCGCCGGTACGCCAAACTTGGCTGCCACCGCCGGTGCCAGGGTCGAGAAGCTGAGGAACGCCGCGTTGCCGGAGCCCATGATGACCGCCGCTACCATGATCAGCGCCACCATCACCAGGGTCATCAGGCCGCTGCCGATACCGGCATTGCTGGCAGAGTGCAGCAGGGTATCGATGGCGCCGATGGCCTTGAGGGATTCGGCAAACAGCTCGGCACAGACGATGAGCGCCACCACGGGGCCAAACACCTTGCCCATGCCATCGAGGAAGCTCGACAGCCCGGCAAACGCGGTACGCACCGAGCGGCTACGCAGCAGCTCGCACAGCATGCCGATAAAGACCGACAGCAGCATGGCCACCTCCACGCTCATCTTGATGTCGCTCACCAGCAGCTTGGAGAAGGTCATCATCAGCACGAAGGGGATGATCGGCAGCAGGGCATACCAGGTGGGGGCCTGCACGCTCTCGGTGCCCTGCTCGTCCAGCTCGGCGTGATCGCCACGATGGAGCGCAGGATCCCAGCCATCCTTGCGATCGCAGTGACGCTGCCAGAAGAAGTGCAGCACCATGGTCACCAGCAGCATGGGGGCCACCAGCCAGATCTGGTAGTCAACAAAATAGCTGGTCGGATCCATGCCGGACTGGCCAGCAGAGAAGATGGCGTTGGTCTGGGTCGGGCCAATCTCGAACGCCTGTGAGGTGGCGATGACGCCACAAGCGGAGGCCGGGCTGATACCGAGGTTGCGCATCACCGGGTACATGGTGACCATCAACAGCAGGCCAAGTCCGGTGGCGGAGGTGACGAACAGGGAGACGAATACCGCCACCAGATAGCAGATGGAGAGCATCAGGTAGCTGGACTGGATGCCTGCCACCGGTTTGACCGCCACCCGCACCAGCGCCTGGGAGGCCCCGATATGGGACATGTAAGTGGCAAACCCCGCCACCGCCATGATGGTGAGGCCGAGGCCCGCCGCGCGGTAGGAGAAGATCCCCTTGAACACTTCGAACAGGTCGAACAGGGCGAAGCCGGTGCTCTTGTCAGCGGGGAGAATGGGGTGCAGCCCCAGCCAGTAGGCCACCGCAAAAATGGCCATGCCCGCCAGCGCCAGCACCGCCTGCGGGTTGTAATCCTTGATAATGCCGTAGACCACGGCGACCAGAACGAGCAAGACGAATAAAAGTTCCAATATTCACTCCTGATAAATTTATCGAAGAGCGAAATCTAGTGATCTGACCACTGTTTGCCTTTGATCCCTATCAATAAAGGTGCCGTCACCGTGATTCATTAGCATAATATGTCGGCCATGTAACAATTTCTCGTTATTTCAACTACCGGAAAACCTTTGTCACCCCATATCCGGGAATTGTGTGACGCGACTCCCCTCTTTTTTGCGTTGGATCAACATATGACGGCGCCGAACTGGCGAAGATGCGCTTCGACATATAGCGACCATTTCGCGCCGGAGAGAGTTATGACAAGCCAAGCCACCGCAGGTGCTTCGACCTGCGACTACAAGCTGTGGGACATCCTCGTCGAGTCTGCAAAGGAACGCACTACCATTCGTTACTCCAAACTGGCCAAGCAGGCCGGGCTGGAGCAGTGCCAGGATGAACTGCGCACCCTGCTGCAACGCATCCGCATGTACTGCACCGAAAACAACCTGCCGATCCTCTCCGCCATCGTGGTGGACGACGTGGGCAAATACACTGGCCTCTCTTCCAGCCTGCCTGATGCACCTTGGGAACGGGCCCGGGTCTTTGACCATGAGTGGACCACCCTGCACTGATTGAGGTGCTTGATAATGCCGACCAAAACGCGCCCGCTGGCGCGTTTTGGCTATCTGGCGTTTGCCCTTTCTCTTTTGCTCCTGCAATAGTCGATCTTCTCCCGCAATACCCAACCCCATCGGGCACGCCAGCCCCACTGCTTCTGACTTTGTGCTCAAAATCGCCGTTCAGGTGTGACCAGTTCCGGTAAAACCCGCGAGCCGGACCATCGGCGTTGCCATGGGATTGCCACAATGCCAGAATCGGGCCCTTGCACTCTGTTGATTCGGATTTTCGGGCGCGGCCACGGCCAGCGCCCACAAGAGAAGGACTCCCCATGGCCATCACCCTCTATGGCATCAAGAACTGCGACACCATCAAGAAAGCCCGCAAGTGGCTGGATGAGGCCGGTATCGACTACCGCTTTCACGACCACCGCGCCGACGGCCTGAACCCGGACGATCTGGACAGCTGGCTGGCAAAACTCGGCTGGGAAGCCCTGCTCAACAGTCGCGGTACCACCTTCCGCGCCCTGCCGGATGAGGCCAAACAAGGACTCGACACCGCCAAGGCACGCGCCCTGCTGCTGGAACATCCGGCCATGATCAAGCGTCCGCTGCTCGACCGTGACGGCGAACTGACTCTGGGTTTCAAGGCTGATCACTACCAATCCCTCTTTTCCCGTTAAGGACAACTAAGGACAACTGATGTCGGATGTCATCGCACTGGCCAAGGATCTGATCCGCCGCCCCTCCGTTACCCCCCTCGATGAAGGGTGCCAGACCCTGATGGCGGAGCGCCTCGCCAGGATCGGGTTTGTCATCGAACCCATGGTGTTTGAGGACACCACCAATCTCTGGGCCCGCCGTGGCAGCAAGGGGCCGCTGTTCTGCTTCGCCGGTCACACCGACGTGGTGCCCGCCGGGCCGCTGGACAAATGGCACACCCCGCCGTTCGAGCCGACCATCAAGGATGGCGTTCTCTACGGGCGCGGCGCCGCCGACATGAAGGGCTCGCTGGCTTCCATGGTGGTGGCGGTCGAGCGCTTCGTGGCCGAGCATCCGGATCACACCGGGTCCATCGCCTTTCTTATCACTTCCGATGAGGAGGGGCCCTTTATCAATGGCACCACCCGGGTGATCGACACCCTGGAAGCGCGTAACGAGAAGATCACCTGGTGCATCGTCGGCGAGCCCTCCTCCACCGCCGTGGTGGGGGATGTGGTGAAGAACGGCCGCCGCGGCTCCATCACCGGCGATCTGCTGGTGCGCGGGGTGCAGGGCCATGTCGCCTATCCCCATCTGGCGGACAACCCCATTCACAAAGCCGCGCCAGCGCTGGCGGAACTCGCCGCCACCGTGTGGGATGAGGGCAACGCCTACTTCCCCCCCACCAGCTTCCAGATCGCCAATATCTCGTCCGGCACCGGCGCCTCCAACGTCATTCCGGGTGAGCTGCAGGTCCAGTTCAACTTCCGCTTCAGTACCGAACTGACCGACATGGATATCCGTGAGCGGGTCGAAGCGCTGCTGGATAAACATGGCCTCGATTATCAGCTGAGCTGGACCCTCTCCGGCCAGCCGTTCCTCACCGACACAGGCGCGCTGCTCGATGCGGCTGTGGCGGCCATCGAGGCGGTGAACGGTCAGCGACCGGCCCTGCTCACCACCGGCGGCACCTCGGACGGGCGCTTTATCGCCCCTACCGGCGCCGAGGTGATTGAGCTCGGTCCCGTCAACGCCACCATTCACAAGGTGAACGAGTGCGTGAAGGCGGACGATCTGGATCTGCTGGCGGACATGTACCAAGGGGTGCTCGAGAGATTGCTGGCATGACGCAGGAACAACTGCTGGGGCTCGACGAGAGCCACCTTATTCTGGTGGGACGCGGCCCCCACCGGCTGACTGCCGCCACCGCGGCGGCCTTCAACGACATGCAGGTAGCCGCCGCCTATGAGGGGTTCAACCTGCAGGCGGCCTCCAGCTGGCGCAGCTTCGAGCGCCAGCTCGCCATCTGGAATGGCAAGTGGCGCGGCGAACGGCCGCTGCTCGATGCCCACAGCCAGCCCATCGATGCCCTGCAACTAAGCGAGGTGGAGCGGCTGCACGCCATCCTGCGCTGGAGCGCTCTGCCCGGCACCAGTCGTCACCACTGGGGGACCGATCTCGACATCTACGACCCGGACTGTTTGCCTGCCGATACCAAACTGGCACTGGAGCCGTGGGAGTATGAAGCCGGGGGCTGGTTTGCGGATCTCAGCGAGTGGCTCAGCGACCATATGAGCGACTTCGGCTTCTTCCTCCCTTATGCCAAACCGGTCGGGGCAGAGAGCGGGGTAGCCTACGAGCCCTGGCATATCAGCTTTTCGCTGGAGTCCGACGAGCAGCGGCTCGATCCCGCAGCACTGGCGCTTTGCCTGCAACAGGCGGATATTGAAGGCAAGTCGACCATATTGGCCAACCTTGATGAAATTTTGGCCCGTTATGTCACCACCTGTCCTGACGAAAGGAAAATCCCATGAATCTCTGGCTGTGGATAGGGTTGCCGCTGCTGTTCCTGCTCGGGCTGTTTCTCAATGCCATCAAAGACATGAAACGGCTGGAGAAGCAGTTGCCCAACTACAAGGACAAGATCCGCGAAGTGAAGGATGACGAGGACGACTGAATCCTGCCCCATCCCGTGGGGAGCGCCCTTGTGCTCCCCTCTCCCTCTGCTGTGCCGTTTCGCATTTCCCCGCCATCTCCTCCCTGCGCATCCTGAAATCGACGCTCCTTTGACTCCGCTTTCGTTAACCCCGTCACTGTCAGAATATGGCGCGGCCATGCTGAAAAAAGGGATGAAAAATGTAAGAAAGTGCAAATTGATGCACAAATAAGCCACACAAGGGGGGCTTAACTGCATATAATGTGCCTACTTTGCACATTACCAGGAAGGAGTTCGCCCTTGGATGCCGCTACCATCAACAGTTTCTTTTTTGTCGCTGCCCTGTTGGTGGGAGCCAGCGTACTGTTGAGCGCCCTCTCTTCCCGCCTCGGTATTCCCATTCTGGTTATCTTCCTCGCCGTCGGCATGCTGGCCGGTGAGGATGGCCCCGGTGGCATCCACTTCGCTGACTACTCCATCGCCTATCTGGTGGGCAACCTGGCGCTTGCCATCATCCTGCTCGACGGCGGCATGCGCACCCGGGTCTCCTCGTTCCGGGTGGCGCTCTGGCCAGCCCTGTCGCTGGCGACGGTCGGGGTGGCCATCACCACCGGCCTGACGGGGCTCGCCGCCGCCTGGCTGTTTGACCTCAACCTGATGCAGGGGATGCTGATCGGCGCCATCGTTGGCTCCACCGATGCGGCGGCGGTCTTCTCCCTGCTCGGCGGGCGCAGTCTCAACGAGCGGGTGAGCGCCACTCTGGAGATAGAGTCAGGCAGCAACGACCCCATGGCGGTGTTTCTCACTGTCACCCTGATCGAGGTGCTCGCCACCGCCCAGCAGGGGCTGGATGCGGGCTTCCTGCTGCTGCAACTGGTCAAGCAGTTTGGTCTTGGCGCCGGGATTGGCCTTGGCGGCGGCTGGCTGCTGTGGCGCCTTATCAACACAGCCCGCTTGGCGCCGGGGCTCTATCCGCTGCTCACCGTCAGCGGCGGTCTGCTGATCTTCGCCCTCACCACGGCGGTCGGTGGCAGCGGCATTCTAGCCATCTATCTCACCGGTCTGTTGCTCGGTAACCTCGCCCTGCGCAGCCGCAGCACCACATTGTCGGTGCTGGATGGACTCACCTGGCTGAGCCAAATCGGCATGTTTCTGGTGCTGGGGCTGCTCGCCTCCCCCCACAAGCTGCTGCCCATCGCCCTGCCCGCGCTGGCGCTGGCGATGTGGATGATCCTGTTTGCCCGCCCGGTGTCAGTCTGGATCGGGCTGTTGCCGTTCAAGAACTTCGCCCCGCGCGAGCGCTGGTTTATCTCCTGGGTCGGCTTGCGCGGCGCCGTGCCCATCATTCTGGCGGTCTTCCCCATGATGGCGGGGCTGCCCAACGCTCAGCTCTACTTCAACGTCGCCTTCTTCGTGGTGCTGGTCTCGCTGATTTTGCAGGGCAGCTCGCTGCCGCTGGCCTCAAAACTGGCGCGGGTGGAGGTGCCGGCACCACCGTCGCCCATCAACCGCTCCGGGCTCGAGATCGATCTCGACAGCCAGTGGGAGACCTTCGTCTACCAGCTGGGGGAGGAGAAGTGGTGCATCGGCTCGCCGCTGCGGGATCTGCAGATGCCCGCCGGCACCCGGATCTGCGCCCTGTTTCGTGGCCGCGAGCTGCTCCACCCCTCGGGCAGTACCTGTCTGCAGGCCGATGACATTCTCTGCGTGATCGGTCACGAACGTGACCTCCCCGCCCTCGGCCAGCTGTTCAGTCAGGCGCCGGAGCAAGATCTCGGCCCCCGCTTCTTCGGTGACTTCCTGCTGGAAGCAGCGGCACGGCTGGTGGATCTCGCCCCTCTCTACGGGCTGGATGTGAGCGAGGTGGCGGATCAGACACTGGGTGATTTTATTGCCAGCCAGTTGGGCGATAATCTGGTGGTCGGTGACAACATCGAATGGCAGGGCCTGATCTGGACCGTGGCCGAAATGGACGAGAGCGTGCCGAGCAAAATCGGGGTGCGCTTTCAGGAAGAGGACCCGGTCTGACCGACCGTCCCGTATAAAGTCCCCCAGCAAGAAGGGAGAGCGTTATGCCATATCAAAGTTTGCTGTCCGGCCCCCTCCCCCCAGCTGCCAATCTGGGGGTCATTGAAGGTTTTTTTGGCAAGGGATGGAGCTGGCAGGCCCGCGCCCGCTACGCACAGTGGCTGCCACGCCACGGTTACGTCTTCTATATCTATGCACCGAAAGAGGATGGCTATCTGCGCAAGCACTGGGCCCTCCCCTGGCCCGAGCAGCAGCTGGCGGATCTCGCCGAGCTGGCGCGCCAGTGCCGCGCCAACGGGCTCGCCTTCGGGGTGGGCTTAAGCCCCATGGGGGCCCATCACGACTACGATCGCAAACGCCCGGCGCTGCTTGAGAAAGTGCGCCTCATCGACGAGATGCTCCAGCCCGATATTCTGGCGGTGCTGTTTGACGACATGAAGGGGGATACCCCGGATCTGGCCCGTCACCAGCTCACCATCGCCCACGATATCGCGGCCCACAGCAAGGCGACCCGCCTCATCTTCTGTCCCAGCTACTACTCGACCGATCCGGTGCTGGAGAAGGTGTTTGGCGCCATGCCTCCCCGCTATCTGGAGGAGCTTGGCGAACAACTCGACCGCCGTTTCGAGATCTTCTGGACCGGCCCCAAGGTCTGCTCCAGCGAATATCCGGCCAGCCACCTCAAGCAGGTGACCGAACTGCTCGGCCGCAAGCCCTTCCTTTGGGACAACTACCCGGTTAACGATGGCAGCAAGGCGAGCAGCTACCTGCACCTGCGCGCTTTCGAGAACCGCCCCGCCGAGCTGGCGGAGCTGGTCTCTGGCCATGCGGTCAACCCGATGAAGCAGGCGGCGCTCTCCGCCCTGCCCCTCGCCACCCTGCCAATGAGCTACCGACTCGGCAAGCAGTACGACCCCGGCAAGGCGCTGCACGCCGCCCTCAACGCCACCTGTGGCCCGCAGATCTCGGCGATGATCGAGGCCGACCTGCCGCTGTTTCAGGACATAGGGCTGGCCCAGCTGACCCCCGAGCAGGTGGCCCATCTCAAGGCCCGCTACCTGCCGTTTCGCGACCAATCCTGTGTCGACGAAATCGTGCGCTGGCTGGATGGGGAGTATGTGTTCGACCCCGACTGCCTGACCGATTAAACCACCCCTGCGGGGGGCAGAAAGGAGGTTGTATGGATGCACATCTGCTTTACCAGAATCTGGCGGTGATCGCTGCCTTCTTGCTGATCTACAGCCTGATCGCGGGGCGCTTCGAATCAAAGCTGGTCAACGGCCCCCTGCTCTTTCTACTGACCGGCTGGTTGCTGGGGCCTGGCGGGCTGGAGCTGCTCTCCCTCTCTATCGACAGCGCCGGCATCAAGCTGCTGGCCGAGCTGACTCTGGTTATCGTGCTGTTCAACGATGCCGCCAACACCAACTGGCAAGTATTGCTGGCCAACCGGCAGCTGCCCATCCGGCTGCTAATGATCGGCCTGCCACTGACGCTCATCGCCGGAGCCCTGTTTGGTCACTGGATCTTCCCCGACCTGCCACTGCTGGAGATGGCCATCCTCTCCACCATTCTTGCCCCCACGGATGCGGCGCTCGGCAAGGCGGTGGTGAGCAACCCGGCCGTACCGGCGCCACTGCGCGAAGGGCTCAATCAGGAGAGCGGCCTCAACGACGGCATCTGTGTGCCTGTGCTGCTTCTGCTGCTGGCCCTTA
Organism: Aeromonas sp. 600886; assembly: GCF_049174935.1. Taxonomy (NCBI): domain Bacteria; kingdom Pseudomonadati; phylum Pseudomonadota; class Gammaproteobacteria; order Aeromonadales; family Aeromonadaceae; genus Aeromonas; species Aeromonas sp. 600886. The sequence continues at coordinate 82,593 of NZ_JAAKUB010000023.1, forward strand.
TCGCCCCCACAGAGCAGCACGCAGGCACAGCCACGCTGGCCATCACCCTGATGCTGGAGGAGATCGGCATTGGCCTGCTGGTCGCCTTCGTGCTGACCAGCCTAACCATCCGGCTGCTGAAAATCTCTTATCTCAACGGCTGGCAACTGCCGCTCTGGCGCCAGCTCACCATGCCGGGACTGGCCCTGCTCTGCTTTGCGCTGGCCCAGAGTCTGGGGGGGAGCGGCTTTATCGCCGCCTTTGTCGGCGGTCTCTTTATCGGGCGCAGACTCGGTGAACACAAGCACGCCTATATGGACAGTTGCGAAGGCTACGGCGACCTGCTCTCCGTGGTGATCTGGATGGTGTTTGGCGCAACTCTGCTCCCCATGTTGTCGGAGCTGATGCACTGGCAATACTGGCTCTATGCCATTGCCAGCCTCACCCTGCTGCGGATGGTGCCGGTCTGGCTGAGCCTGCTCGGCACCGGCCTCAAGCCAGAGCTCAAGCTCTTTATCGGCTGGTTCGGCCCGCGGGGCCTTGCCAGCATCGTCTTTGCAGTGATGGTGCTGCAAAACCAGCCTGCCCTGATTGGCCAGCGCCCCATCATCGCCACTGTGCTCTGCACCATCATATTGAGCGTGCTGCTGCATGGCATCACCGCCAACCCCTGGGTCGCACGTTTCAAACCCCGCTGAACCACTTGGCACTCATAAAAAATGCCACCGACCGGTGGCATTTTTCTTGTCTGGTGCGGGTCACTGACAGCGCTTAACCAAGCGCCAGCCAGACTCCCACCCCCAGCATCAGAGTACCGGCGATGCGGTTCATCAGGGTGACGTTGCCGCTCTTGGCGAGGAAGTGGCGCAGAGTTCGGCCACCACTGGCGTAGAGCAGCAGGCAGGAGAATTCGATGACCAGAATAAGCGCCACCAGCGCAGTGATCTGCGGCACCATCGGCTTGCTGGCCGAAATAAACGGTGGCAGCAGGGAGATCATGAAGGCCCACCCCTTGGGGTTGGCAATGGCGGTGACGAAACCCTGCACCGCCAGTCCCATGGCGCTGGTCTGCTGACCGGACGAAAGATCCGCCGGAATGGCCATCTTCCCCTTGGCCTGCCACATCTGGATACCGAGCCACACCAGATAGGCGCCCCCCACATATTTGAAGGCGGCAAAGATCCCCGGATAGTTGAGCATGATGGCAGCCACCCCGATCACCGACAGCACCGAGACCAACCCGACTCCGATCAGCTCCCCCCACATCATGTGCAGGGTACGGCGCACCCCCAGGCTCATCCCCAACGTCATCGACAGGGTCATGCACATGCCGGGGGTCACCGAGACAAAGAAAAAGGTCGGGATAAACAGAGCCAGAATGGCCGGATCGATCCAGCTGGACACTACACACCTCCATACGCCAAGAGCGGGGAATCACGAAAACGGGACAGGATTGACTCAATCCGGCCAGTTGTACCACATATTCAGGGGATCAAGCGTTCAATCATGCATATATGGCGCCTTTTTCACAAGGAAAAACCTTTTCTTCAGCAAATTTCAGCAATAAAAGCCTGTGACAGCTCCTGACGTAGGTGTGTAATATGTCGGCTACTCCCATTTCGGATTAGAGCCATTTATGTCATTGAATAATCTATCAATACGTGTCCAGGTCCTGATACCGCTGCTGCTGGCCAGCCTGCTGATGATGGTGATGATTGCCATCAGTAAACAGGGGCTGGATGAAGCCATCAATGACATAGATGAGACGACCCAGAGCGTGGTCCAAAACAAGGACGATATTGCCAAACTGATCCACGCCACCTACCGGCTGCGCACCAGCGCCATCTATAGCCTCTATGATGCCAAGCTGTTTGCCGCACTGCCCGCAAACCTCAACAGCGCCGAGCAGGAGATCAACGCAATCCTCGGCCGTCTGGTGCTCCCCGGTGCCGAGCAGGATAACCGGCAGGTCGCTGCCGCCCTGCAGGCCTACCTCAGCCATACCCGCAGCAACATGCTGCCGCTGCTGGCGCAAAAACATCAGGGTGGCGGCGATCCGGTCGCCTACGAGGCGGCCCGCCTCCATTTCCGCGAGCTGGGTGAACAGCTGATCAAACAGATCGACAGCATGTCGGCCCACATCAACCAGCTGATCCAGCAAGAGCTGGCCGACGAGCAGGCTCACTACGACGCAACCCTGCTGCGTACCCTGCTGCTCACCGCCGGTACCCTGCTGGCGGCGCTGATCTGTGGCTGGGTCCTCTCCGGTCGCATCGTCAGCCCCATCGGTCAGTTGCAAGAGGTGATGCACGCCGTGGCGCAAGGGCGCTTCAACGTGCGCGCCAAAGCGGATGGCAACAACGAGCTGACCCGTCTGGCCAAAGATATCAACCTCACCCTGACCCAGCTCGGCAACACCATCGAGAACCTGACCGGGATCAGCAACAGCGTCGCCTCCGCCGCCACCGAGCTGGCCGCCGTGATGACCCAGTCCGAGGCCAATGCAAAGCAGCAGCACAGCGAGATCGAACAGGTCGCCTCCGCCGTGACCGAACTCTCCAGCACCGCTGACAACGTCAACCACAACGCCGCCGTCGCCGACGAGCTGGCGCGGGATGCCAATGGCCGGGTCGAACAGGGGCTCGCCCTCTTTACCGAAAGCATCGCCGCCAACAGCCGGATGGCGGACAGTCTGGAAGATGCCGCAGCCATCGTGGCCCAGCTCAAATCCCAGTCCGAGCAGATCGGCAAGGTAATTGAAGTGATCCAGGGGATCTCCGAGCAGACCAACCTGCTGGCGCTCAATGCCGCCATCGAAGCAGCTCGCGCCGGTGAAACGGGCCGTGGTTTTGCGGTGGTGGCCGACGAGGTGAGAATGCTGGCTGCCCGCACCCAAGACTCCACCAAGGAGATCCAGGCTATCATCGAGCGGCTGCAGAGCCAGTCCCAATCCGCCAACAACGGCGTGCAGGAGACCCTGGAGATCCTCAGCCATAACCAGCGTTTGTCCGCTCAGGTGCAGGATCTGCTAAGCGGCATTACCGGTGCCGTGCGCCAGATCAACGACGCCAACGCCCAGGTCGCCACTGCCGCCGAGGAGCAGTCCTGCGTCACTGCCGACATCAACCGCAACATCACCAATATTCACGAGATCGTGAGCCAGAGCTCCGCCGGCATCAGCCAGAGCGCCAGTGCCAGCAACGAGCTCTCCCAGCTCGCCGAGCAGCAACGCAAACAGCTGGCTCAATTCCAGCTGTAAGCGCACAAAGTGAACCAGACAAAAAGGCCCGCAAGGGCCTTTCTTGTTGATGGTGTCCCGTCCTGAATATGGTTTACACCTTTCCCCCCAATACATGGAGAACCCGATGGGACAAGGTGTGAAACGA